>JAZSQD010000012.1:0-44429 GCA_045537815.1 Acutalibacteraceae bacterium
GTTGAATATGCAAAGAAGAGAAGGCATATTGCAACGAACGCACTACCAAAACCACTTCCAAAAACACTGCCCATAGCAAGCTGCATTGCATTTGAAGTCGGATCGTAGCCATGTCGTTCTGTGAGCCAAGGAGTTGTCATAGCCCTTTGTCTTCCTAAGACCGCTTGGCCTCCGACTTTGATGATTGTTGAATATGCAAAGAAGAGAAGGCATATTGCAACGAACGCACTACCAAAACCACTTCCAAAAACACTGCCCATAGCAAGCTGCATTGCATTTGTCTTCGCAATACCCTGCTCTGCGATAGCTGCTGTGTAATCAGCACTTGAAAGGAGACCACCCTCACCAACATAGAGAGTTGAAATAACAACGAGAGCTGTCATTGTCAGAACGATGAATGTATCGATAAATACACCTGCCATAGCAAGCACGCCCTGATCATGAGGCTTTTCAACCTTTGCAAGAGCGTGGGCATGAGGTGTTGAACCCATACCTGCTTCGTTTGAGAAAAGACCTCTCTTAGCGCCCTGACTGATTGCTGCCTTGATTGTGATACCTACTGCGCCGCCGAATACAGCTTCGGGGTTGATTGCACTCTTGAAAATAAGAGCAAATGCTTCGGGGATATTCTTGAAATTAATTGCAAGAACGGTGATACCGCCTAAAATATAAAGTATAGCCATAACAGGAACTATCTTTTCGGCAACTGAAGCGATTCGCTGAGCGCCGCCGATGAAGATGAAGCCTGAGATAATTGCAACAACGATACCTACTGCCCATGAGGGTACGCCGAAGGCTGTGTTAAAGGTTTCACCGATTGAGTTTGACTGAACCATGCTGCCCATAAAGCCGAGAGCAAGAGTTGCAGCAACGGCAAAGAAGCCTGCAAGGATTTTACCGAACTTACCTTTGAATGCCTTTGTGATATAGTAAACGGGACCGCCGTCAACCGAGCCGTCTGCATTTACAATCTTTGTTTCCTGAGCAAGTACCGCTTCAGCGTAGATAGTTGCCATGCCGAAAAATGCAATAATCCACATCCAGAAAATAGCACCGGGGCCGCCGAGAAGAATAGCGCCGCAGGCACCGACGATGTTACCTGTACCGACCTGAGCTGCAATAGCGGTTGCGAGAGCCTGGAATGAGCTTAAGCCGCCCTCCTGCTTGCCGCCGCGAAGCTTAACTCCGCCGAAAGCTCTTTTCATAGCTTCAGGGAAGCAACGGACCTGAATAAAGCGGGTACGGATTGTGTAGAACAGACCGATACCGATAAGAAGAATTATCAGAATGTAGTCTGAAAGGTAGACATTGATTGTCTGTACAATTTTTAAAAGTGCGTCCATTTGGTTTATACCTCCAAAAAAATAAAATTGACCACCCTTTTTAAAAGGTGGTCCGAAAAATAAAGATACAAACAGATAATAATTGAGGTTTATCATCTGCTCCGTCCTTTTGCCTGAGAGATTCAGCACTTTTGCGCCTTGCACCTTGGGCACCCGCTCTGGGCGGGATTCTCCGGAGCCTCCTCCACTTCCAGTTTCGGTTAAAATTCTGAAAGCTTCATCGGGCTTAATGCACAAGAGTATATCACAAGCAAACCGTGATGTCAATATGATTTTTAAATTTTTCCATAATAATCATACAATAAAAAAAGATAAAAAAATTAGCAAAAAAGTATTGACTTTTCTGAATTTGGTGATATAATATCTCTTGTTCATTGCGGAATTGTGTAAGGGTAGCACAGCAGACTCTGACTCTGTTTGTCTGGGTTCGAATCCTAGTTCCGCAGCCAAAGACCGACTTGTTTCGATAAGTCGGTCTTTCATTTATGTCCGCAGGACATAACTTCATTACGAGCGAAGCGAGTACTTCATTTGACAGTTTGCTGTCAACTTCATTGTCCTAAAAGCGGACATAAACGAATGAAGTTGCCTTTCGGCAAATGAAGTGCTGACGCAATGAAGTGTGCCTGACGGCACAATGAAGTTGCCCTACGGGCAAACGGATTGACTTTTTATGTTTGGTTGTTATAAAATAGTCCTAGGTGATATCATTAAAGAAGACAAACTCGGGGATTTATCAATGGAATTATCTGTTGATGTTTTGAATCTCTGTAAAAAACTTAAAGCACAAAAAGAAACAGTAATTTCTAATCAAATAGGAAGAAGTGCTACAAGCATATGTGCAAACATATCTGAAAGCAAATATGCACACGGAAGAGCGGATTTTATTTCTAAGTTGCAGATTGCTTTAAAAGAAGCAAGTGAAACAGGTAAATGGTTGGAAATGCTATATAAAGCCGAATATATTGATATAAAAGAGTATAAAAAACTCGATAGACTTTGTTCAACGATACGGGTGTTACTCATAAAATCCATCAACACCGCTAAAGCTAATCAAAAATAATGTAGCCTCATCAGGCACCAAACACACAAAAACACGGCACACTTCATACCGAGGTGTGCCGTTAACTTTTATCTTATGCTGCCCAGCCGATACCGTGGGGAATAATGAGTATGCTTAAAGCAAAAACGACCTGAGCGATATAATATGTATATATGTTGATAATTCTCAAAAGCTTGACAGGCTCCTTCGCCTTGACTCCGTGCTCTCGCTGAATCATGAAGCCGAGAAGAAGATCTGAAATAACAAAGAGAATTGAACCGCCGAGAACAGCAATCATTGCAACCTGCCACTCTTCGAGCTTGCCGACGACAAATGCAACACCGGGCTCATAGAATTCCCATGCAACTATTGCACACTCTATTGCCTTTGCAAGCATGGAGAAAAGAACAGCACCGTAAATAATTGCGGCAAGGATATAATACTCTCTTCCCTTGAAAACCTTTTTGATAAGAAGGAAAGCGGCAATGGCAATAATCACAAGCGCACCCGCAATAAGAGTAACCGTACGGGCGGTAATCGCAGCCTCACAGCTGCCCGGTCTGATAGCCTCATCAAAAGCACTGATATAGAACATATGTCCGACCAGAAACAGGATAACGCCGCTGGCAAAGGTAAGGATTGTTCCCTTGAGCCAATGCAGAAGCACATCACCCAGCATGCCGAATATGAGACCGAGGATGATTAAATTGGCGTACTGAGTACCGTTTTCTGCCATAAATTTGCAAACGACTGCAATGGCGATAAAAATAAGCGAACTTACTGTTTTCATAACAAGAGATTTCTTACATCTTTTAGGCCAGTAAAAGCGTAAGAACAGGGGCACGCAGACGGCTTCAAAAATAAGCAACGCTATAAGAAGTATTTTGAGCATAATAAATTCCCTCCGTTAGTTTTTGATTTTTCCTCTCTGGGCGGCATCAATAAGGGGCACTATTTTGGGAAGCGCCTTGCTTACGGCTGACTGAATAATCGGCTGCTTGATAACATCCTTGACTGTTTCCTTCATTGTCTCAGCCATAACCGAAACGGGAGGAATTGAAGAGGGACGCATAACAACGTTGTCACCGTTAAATTTAAAAGTGAGTATTCTTTCTGCAACAACCTCAATACAACGGATCCTTACTTCAAGCTCTCTGTCTGTATTCCAACAGGCGGTTGAGCAGGTGTGATAAGGTATCTTGCCTATAACAATTTCATCCCAACGGTATTCTCCGTCCATACCGACAAGAATTTCATTTGATTCGTCTCCCTCAGTCCAGCTGAATTCCATTTCCTTTTCGTGGAACTTAAAGCAGATATCACTGATATTACCTGCCTTGTCACTTTCCATAAACAGAGCAGGAAGAGGAACCACACTTGTGGGATAACCTGCGATATTAACGGCGATGGGCTTATTAAGCTTTATTTTCTTA
Organism: Acutalibacteraceae bacterium; assembly: GCA_045537815.1. GTDB lineage: Bacteria > Bacillota > Clostridia > Oscillospirales > Acutalibacteraceae > UBA6857. The sequence continues at coordinate 3,819 of JAZSQD010000012.1, forward strand.
CCCTCAAGGAAATGCTCAATGGCTGAACGGTTCTTTTCGGGAAGTTTGGAGAATTCACCCATGGTAACCTCTACGCTCTCACCCTCGTTCTTTTCAAGGAAGGCTCTGGGAAAATAATCCCAGATAACGTCACGAAGTCCCTGCTCATGAACCTCACCCGCAGTTATGATAAGACAAGCGTTAAGGTCCTCAAATACCATACCGAACTGACAGAACATACCGTCGGCACGGTAAGAATTTTTGTAACCGCCGTTTCTCCAGAAGCAATATCCGTAGCCGTCCTGACAGTCGGAATCCTGGCTGGAAACACTGCTGTCTGCATGATATCTGGTCGCTTCCTTAACCCATTCCTCCGGGATAACCTGCTTACCGCCGAACTTACCGCCCTGACTGTAGCAGTATGTAAACTTCGCAAGGTCCTCTGTTGTAATCATAAGACCCCAGCCGCCTGCCTCAACACCTCTCGGGCAGGTTTCCCAGAAGGGACGCTTGATACCGAGGGGCTCGAAAAGACGGGGCTTAAGATATTCCATAACACTCATACCGCACATCTTATGGATAATGCAGCAAAGAAGATACATATTTTCACTGATGTAAAGAAACTCGGTGCCCGGCTCGCTTATCCAGGGTGAATTGATGATATCCTTGAACCATCTGTCCTTGGTTCTGTCAAGGAAAACGCTGACCGATTTGCCGCTTCTCATGGTAAGAAGATCTTCAACTGTCATTTCCTCAAGATATTCATCATATTTTTCCGGTCTTGCCTCAGGAAAAATTTCAAGGAAACGGGTGTCAACCGTAAAATAACCCTCGTGCACCGCAAATCCGATTGCGGTTGAAGTAAAGGATTTACTTACTGAATACATCATGTGGTTGTGCTCTCTGCCGAAGGGAGCCTTGTAAACCTCACAGGCAATTTTATTGTTGCGGATTACCATCATTGAATGTACGGTTTTGCCGAGCTCATCGCACTTGTCAATGAATTCCTGGAGCACCTTTGAGTTGACACCTGCCGTTTCAGGTTTTTTTGCTCTTGTAAGCCATGCTTTTTCTTTTGTTGCCATTTTATTTTCCTCCTTCATATTTTGCTTTCTTCTTTTTATCAACAAAAACCTGTGCACCTAAAATTGCTGCACCTGTCAATATAAACACCGCTATCTTCCCTGCGGAAATATTGAGAGCGCCCTTGGTCTGCTCTTCACCGTCAGAGATACGCCTGTTTTCAAGAGTGTATATTATATCCGAATATGCTTTCTGCATATCTGACAGAGGCTTTGCCCTGCCCTCAAGTAAGGCTTTGCCTCTTTTCACAGCAGAATTGATGTTATCACGGCTGAGATTTGAGCTTTTTGAAAGGTCTGTTTTTTCGGCTCTTTTTATTATTTCGGCAAGACTCTTTTCCTGAGCGGTACACATTTCAACATATTCACTCAGCGCTTTGATGTTGTTAGTTTCAATAACTGTAAAGCCGTCACCTACAAGGGAATCCCAGCCCTGCTGACTGTCACTTCTTTTACCGCACAGCTCCGCATCATATGCCGCGGCAGAGGCTCTCGCCTTACCCTCAGCAGAAAAATTATCACCGACAACCGTGCCGTAGCAGACATTGAAATAGTTTTTTGTTCGGTATTCGGCAGCTGTCATCCCCGCTTGCGAAAGCTTGTTGATATGACCTGTACTGTTCCAGATGATGTTGCCTGTGTAAATTCCGATAATATCAAGGTTTTCCTTCGAAATTTCGGCAATCTCTGAAGCGCTATACTTCATCCTGACGGAAAGCACCTCAAAGGCATCACATTTTTTGATTACCTCATAAACCGCATCAAAACTTTCGGGAGTTATATCAAGAATCAGATAGACCTCGCCGCCGATTTCTTCAAGCGCCCTTTCAAGACTGACGGGAGTTATCTGTGTGAGGGCTCCGAAGCTGTCATAAAGTCTTTCTGAAAGAAATTCCTCTGCAGTTATATCCTTTATAAAAGGCTTATCCGTGTCGCAGACATTACCCAGAGAAATATCCTCGCAAAGCACGGGAACACTGTCTTTTGTAACGCTGACCGCAACACTCACCGCATCCGCCCCTTTTTCGGAAGCTGACATTACGGCTTCAAGGGTATTGGCAGGGTAATTTGCAGTATCACCTCTGTGAGAAACGGCAACAATTCTGCCCGTTTCATCCTTAAGAAGAGTCCGTGTTTTCAGAGCATCGGCGCCCATAACACACAGCGACAGACAAAGCATCAGAAAACAGACGGCTGTTATATTTAAAATATTCTTTATTATTCTCATTTAGAAATAGCCTTTCGGGTTATTTATTTACAACTTTTATAATAACATAAAAAAAGCCTCTTGGCAATCTTTTTTTGTAAGATTTGCACCTCAGAGGCTAACTTTTACAGAATTTTTTATTAACATTTCATCTTTTTTCACTTCACAGTCAAAGCAGAGAATTTTTACTCCGTTTTCCTGTGCTTTTTTAAGTGCCCTTTCAAAAGCCGGATCGTTTTTTCCGTTGGCGGTGAAGTAAAGCACATCCTTCATCTGTACGACAAAAACAGCATAGGCCTCAAAGCCTCTTTCGGCAAGGGTAATAAGCTCCTCAAGATGCTTTACTCCCCTTTCGGTCGGCGCATCGGGGAAGGATACCACACCGTCATTTTCTAAGGTTACACCCTTGACCTCCATATAAGCCTTTTTGCCGTCGTATTCGAAATAAAAATCCAATCGGGATTTGCCGTAGGTGCTTTCAGGCTTTATGAGGGTCACATTTTTAAAATACTCCCCTTTTTTCAGCCATTCATACACTGCTTTGTTAGGCGCTGAGGAATCCATATTGACAAGCCTCTCTCCCTTTTCGACAGCTATGAGTGAATACTGATATTTTCTTGCGGGATTTTCTGCTTTTTCAAGATATACTATGGCACCCTCCTGCAATAACTCTCTGCATCTGCCCGTATTTTTCACATGACAAAGCACCGCTTCGCCGTCAAGAAGAACCTCAGCGACGAAACGGTTGTGCCGTTTTATAAATTTTGCGGAGATAATGTTGTTGTATTTCATTTGTTTTCTCCTGAGGGATTAGGGATTAGTGGAAACCGCTCCTTTAAGGAGAGGCAAGATGTGAACACGGCGGGTAGAAATTATCCTTATCCGCTCACCTCGGGCGCAATTTTGCATTTTGCATTCTGCATTTTGCATTTTAAAACAGCGTTTCCGCTATTCTGACTCCCCCCATAGCGTCCTTCGCATAGAAGTCTGCGCCTATCATATCGGCGTATTCCTGAGTGAGCACTGCACCGCCAACCATAACCTTAGCCTCGGGATATTCCCTTCTGAGAAGGTCAATGGTTTCCTTCATCGCTTCAACTGTGGTTGTCATAAGGGCTGAAAGACCCACAAGGCGGATATTCTTTTCCTTGGCGGTGCTGACTATCACCTCGGGCGGTACATCCTTGCCAAGGTCTGTGACCTTGTAGCCGTAATTTTCAAGAAGCACCTTAAGGATATTTTTGCCTATATCGTGGATATCACCCTTGACGGTTGCAACCAGAATCTCGCCCTTTGATGCAGTTCCCTCAGTATTTATTGCAGTCTTTACCGCTTCAAAAGCCCTCCCTGCCGCCTCGGCACTCATAAGAAGCTGAGGAAGATAAAGCGTTTTTTCTTCAAACTGCTTACCTACCGTGTCAAGCGCAGGAACGATATGATTATCTATGATTTCAAGTGGCTTTTCGGTTTTGAGAAGCTCTGCCGCTTTTTCGTATGCCTTTTCACGAAGCCCCTTTACTATGCAGTAAAAGAGAGAATCCGTATTGCTCTCTGTTTTCTTAACTGCCGCATTCTGAGCGGTGCTTACGGTAATATCCGATGCGAAGCCGATATAATCAAGACAACCCTTATCATAACCCTTAAGGGCTCTGTAGGTGTAGAAGCTCTGCATCATTTCCGCACTGTTCGGGTTCATAATAGCACAGTTCAGGCCCTTTTCAAAAGCTATGGCAAGGAAAATCGCATTGACAGAGGCTCTCTGCGGAAGTCCGAAGGAGATATTTGAAACACCGAGGCTTGTTTTTACTCCGAGCTTTGTTTTTATAAGCTCAACCGAGTCAAGAGTCACTCTGCCGCTGTTTTCATCAGAAGATACAGCCATAGCGAGAGGGTCAACTATAACATCCTTTTTATCAATACCGTACTTTTCGCATTCCTTTATAATTTTTTGTGCAACTGCACATCTGCCCTCAGCGGTTTCGGGAATACCTTCCTCGTCAATGGTGAGAGCGATTACAACACCGCCGTACTTTTTAACGAGGGGAAGTACCGCATCCATACTTTCCTTTTTGCCGTTGACCGAATTTATCATAGGCTTACCGTTATAAATACGCATAGCCTTTTCCATAGCCGATATTTTAACCGTATCAATCTGCAAGGGAAGGTCGATAATTTCCTGAATTGCTTTTACTGAGGCGACAAGGATTTCCTCCTCGTCAATTTCGGGAAGACCTACGTTTACGTCGAGTATATGTGCACCCTTTTCCTGCTGGGCTACGCCCTCACCGAGAATATACTGTATATCTCTTTCACGAAGAGCCTCCTTGAAGCGTTTTTTACCCGTGGGGTTTATTCTTTCACCTATAAGTATGGGTTCATCGCCTATTTCAACGGCGTGAGTGTAGGATGAAACAAGGGTATAGCTCTTCTTCTCAGCGGGCACAAAAGGAAGGTCCTTTGTTGCTTTTACGGTTTTTTCAATGTATTCGGGAGTGGTGCCGCAGCAGCCGCCGAGGACACAAGCACCGAGAAGTGCGATTTCCCTCATAATTTCACCGTACTGCTGAGCATCGACGTCAAATACGGTCTCTCCGTTTTCGCTTCTCGGAAGACCTGCATTAGGGTTGACAATTACAGGCAGAGAAGAATATTTCATATACTCCTTCAGCCTCGGAAGCATCTGCTTCGGGCCGAGGGAGCAGTTCATACCGATAGCGTCAACACCGAGGCCCTCAAGCATAGCAATCATAGCCTTACTGTCTGCGCCGGTCATAAGCTTGCCCTTTTCGTCAAAAACATTGGTAACGAAAACGGGTAGACTGCTGTTTTCCTTTGCCGCAAGCACTGCCGCCTTGGTTTCGTAGGAATCGTTCATGGTTTCGATGATGATAAGGTCAGCACCGTATTTCACCGCAAGACCTACGTTTTCTGAGAAAATCTCCACCGCCTTTTCAAAGGGCAAATCCCCCATCGGCTCGAGCATTTTACCTGTGGGCCCCATATCAAAGGCAACAAAGCAATTATCTTTATCGCCCTCAAAAAGCTCAATGGCCTTACGGGCATTATTTATTGCAGAATAAATAATTTCTTCGAGGTTATCAAATTTAAGACAGTTCGCACCGAAGGTGTTTGTGGTTATGACGTTGCTGCCCGCATTGAGGTAAGCAAGGTGTATTTCTGTAATATCATCGGCGTGAGTGATGTTCCACATTTCGGGCTTTTCGCCTGCAGTAAGCCCCTTTTTTTGCAAAAGAGTACCCATACCGCCGTCGAAATATATTCTCTGTTTGTTGAGTAATTCTCTGATATTCATGTTAAACTCCTTTCGGGTAGTAAAGGGATTAGGGGGAACGCCCGATGGGCGTTTTATGGCGTAAGCCAATTCATGACATAGGCAATTCATGACAAGGTCAATTCATGGCGTAGACAATTCATTCCCATTCAATATTATTGAAGGACTAGGGATTAGTGTAAACCTCTCCGTCACAGCTCTGCCGTGCCACCTTTCCTTTAAGGAGAGGCAAGAATTGAGAATTGCGAATTGAGAATTGACTACTCTATAATACCCACAATCGCCGTTACCGATTTAACGGGCACCATCATAAGGCTTTCCGTAAGGCTTACACCGATTTTTCTCTGTACATCGAGAAAATCAAAGATATTTCTCTGTATCTCAAGAGAAACTCCGCCGTAGCCGGGGCTGAAGCGGGGCTTCAAGGTATGCTCCTTTGCCATTTCGGCATTGATATAGTCACACCAGCATTCGATACCCGAGGAGGCGATGCAGCTGTAGACCATACTGTCCGCCTCGGATATGAGAGAAAGCCGCCTCATTGTGCGGTCAACCTCTGCACCTGCCGTTGCGGCAAAAATATAAGCCTTACTGCACCCTTCAAGGTTTTTTCGCAGCGATGAGCTTTTAACAGTACCGAAGTCAAATACTGTTTCATCCTCTCCCTGAAAGGAAACCGAGGATTCTCTGACAACCGCCTTGAGATCTGCGGTATTCATATAAACCTCGAGGCATTCCTCATAAAGCTCCTCAAGAGCTTCGCTCAGAGGCTCTTTGCCGCAGCCCATAAAGCGGCACGCCATTTTTTTATCGGTACCGATTTTTGCAACATTTTCGGTAAGAAAAGTTATCATATTATCCCTCAAATCAAATAAGGGGCGGTTAAGCCCCTGATGTTTTCTGTTTGCTAATCTCTAATCCCTAGTCCCTCAATAATATTGAATGGAAATGAATTAGCAACGCCATAAACGCCCATCGGGCCTTCCCTGACTGCTGACTACTGACTACTCGGACGGCCAATGGCCGCCTCTACTCCCTATTCCCTTATAATTGCGCTGATATTTTCAAGTATCCTCTGAGCTATATCAGGCTTATTCATTGAGTAAACGTGTACCGCTCTTACACCGTTGGCATAAAGGTCGATTATCTGCTCCGTTGCATAGGCAATACCCGCCTGCTTCATAGCCTCGGGGCTGTCACCGTAACGGTCAACTATTCTTATAAAGCGCTGAGGCAGAGCCGTACCGGAAATGGCACAGATTCTTTTTATTGATTTCGGGTTTGTTACGGGCATAATACCTGCAACTATAGGGACATCAATACCCGCTTTTCTTGCTCTGTAGATAAAGTTATATAAAAGATTATTGTCAAAAAACATCTGGGTGGTCAGAAATTCACAGCCCGCATCAACCTTTTCCTTAAGGTGCTTCATATCCTCGATTGAGTTTTCGCTTTCAGGATGAACCTCGGGATAACAGGCACCGCCAATGCAAAAGCCGCCGTATTCACTGATATCTTTTGTAAGCTCACTTGCATAGTGGTAGTCAAGATGCTCCTTGCTCATACCCTCGGGTATATCACCTCTGAGGGCAAGTATGTTTTCTATCCCCTTCTCCCTGAGAAGGTCAAGCTGACGGTGAATTTCATCCTTGGTGGAGGAAACACAGCTCAGGTGAGCGAGCACGGGAACTCCTGTTTTATTCTGTATGTTCTGTGCAATAGAAGCGGTAAATTCGGAAGTACCGCCGCCTGCACCGTAGGTAACAGACATAAAGTCAGGCTTAAGTGCGGCTATTTTTTCCGTCGCCTCGCGTACCGATTCAAAATTGTCACTTGTTTTAGGCGGAAAAACCTCAAAGGAAAGGGTGGGCTTTTCACTTTTGATGATGTCGATGATTTTCATATTATTCACTTCTTTTCTGTAAACGAAACCTCTCCGTCACGGCTTTGCCGTGCCACCTCTCCTTTCAGGAGAGGCAAGCAAAACACAATATAGATACGGCGGGTAATAGTTACTATTCCGCTCAAAGCTGACCCGCGATTGCGAATTGAGAATTGAGAATTGAGAATTAGTTCTTGAGAGAATGCATGGGAGCAGGGATTCTGCCACCTCTCATAATGAAGTCTGCGCTTGAAAATTCGTGTACGGGCATAACGGGAGCTGAACCTAAAAGTCCGCCGAACTCGATAATTTCGCCGACCTTCTTACCCACTGCAGGGATAATTCTCACCGCGGTGGTTTTTGTATTTACTACACCGATAGCCGCATCGTCGGCAATAATTGCTGAAAGTGTTTCTGCCGAGGTGTCACCGGGTACGGCAATCATATCAAGACCTACCGAGCATACGCAGGTCATAGCCTCTAATTTATCAAGGGTAAGAGCATTCTTGAGAGCCGCCTCAATCATACCCTCATCCTCACTGACGGGAATAAATGCGCCTGAAAGTCCGCCGACGTGGTTACTTGCCATAACGCCGCCTTTTTTGACCGCATCGTTTAAAAGAGCAAGTGCGGCAGTTGTGCCGTGAGTACCGCAGACCTCAAGTCCCATTTCCTCAAGTATTCTTGCAACACTGTCGCCCTTTTCGGGTGTGGGTGCAAGGGAAAGGTCAACTATACCTGAAGGTACGCCCAGTCTCTGCGAAGCCTCGGAGGCAACGAGCTGACCCATACGGGTGATTTTGAAGGCAGTCTTTTTGATTGTCTCTGCAACAACATCGAAGGGCTGCCCCTTGCACTTTTTAAGTGCGTGATGAACAACACCGGGTCCGCTTACGCCGACATTTATTACACATTCGGCTTCGCTCACGCCGTGGAAGGCACCTGCCATAAAGGGATTATCCTCAACGGGGTTTGCGAAAACAACAAGCTTTGCACAACCGAAGCCGCCCTTATCAGCGGTAAGGTCTGCTGTCTTTTTGATAATTCTGCCCATGAGAGCAACCGCATCCATATTGATGCCTGCCTTTGTGCTTGCAACTGATACGGAAGCGCATACTCTTTCCGTTGAAGCAAGAGCTGAGGGTATTGAATTGATAAGGTTGATGTCACCCTTGGTCATACCCTTATGTACGAGAGCGGAAAAGCCGCCGATAAAGTTAACGCCCACTGTTTTAGCTGCCTTATCAAGTGCAACTGCAATAGGTGTATAGTCCGTCTGCTTGCAGGCAGCGGCAACTATACCGATAGGTGTTACGGAAATACGCTTATTGACAATAGGAATACCGAATTCCTTTTCGATGTCCTCGCCCACCTTTACAAGGTCCTTTGCGAGGGTGGTGATTTTGTTATAGATTTTATCAGCGGTAACATTTACGTCATCACTGCAGCAATCAAGAAGTGAGATACCCATTGTAATGGTTCTCACGTCAAGGTGCTGATGGTCAATCATATTTATTGTGGAAAGAATCTCCTTCTGGCTGTGCATATTCCTTCCCCCTTAGATTCTGTGCATTTTATCAAAGATATCTTCTCTCTGAATACGGATAACAAGCCCCATTTCCTCGCCCTTCTTTGCAAGTGCATCGCTTACATCTGCGAAGGCTACGGTGCTTTCGGTCAGGTCAACGAGCATTGTCATGGTGAAAAAGCCGTCCATAACTGTCTGGCTGATATCGAGAATGTTTATTTTTCTTTCGGCAAGAAGGGTGCAAACTGCGGCGATAATGCCTGTTGTGTCTTTGCCGATAACGGTGATAATTGCTTTCATGGTTTTTCAATCCTTTAGTGTATTAAATTATATATCTATATTTTAATCAATATGGTGAAAATGTCAAGGGCTTTGAGAGGGATTGGGGGTTTGAGACTAGGGATTAGGGATTAGTAGTAATGAATAATTGAGGTCGCGGGGTGGCGGAGTTATAACGGTTTATGTTCCTTCCCGCAGAGGAAGGTTTTGCGCAGCAGTTAAGTGGTAGATTGTAACTTGCCGTCCCTGAAAGGAAAGGGGGACCGCTTGCGGCGGAAGGGTTCAACCACCTCTACCATAAAAATACACCTACCCGTCAGGCTGTCACGGACACAATGGCCTCCCCAACTCCCTATTCCCTTTATTTCAATTTTCCCTTGACCTTATCCGTCTTAACTGCTACAATATCTCCATAACAGATAAAGGAGAAAACACCATGCTTAAAAAAGATACCTTTGCCCCCCGCCCGCCCATGGGCTGGAACAGCTGGGACTGTTACGGTGCCGCAGTAAATGAAGAGCAGCTTCTCGGTAACGCTCAGTATGTTGCCGATAATCTTAAGGATTACGGCTGGGAATACATAACCTGTGACATTCAGTGGTATGAGCCCAAGGCGGTCAGCAATTTCTATAACAATTTCACCGAACTTTGTATGGACGAATATTCACGTCTTATACCTGCCGAAAACCGCTTCCCTTCTTCAGCAAACGGCGTGGGCTTCAAGGCTATTGCAGATAAAATTCACGCTATGGGCTTAAAGTTTGGTATACATATTATGAGAGGTATTCCCCGTCAGGCTGTCCATAGGAATACTCCCGTCAAGGGCACTGACCGCACCGCAAGAGATATCGCTCACGGCTTTTCTCTTTGTCTGTGGAACACGGATATGTACGGTGTGAGAAGTTGTGACGGCGCTCAGGAATATTACAACAGCATATTCGAGCTTTACGCCTCATGGGGTGTGGATTTCGTTAAGGTTGACGATATCGCAAACACCGAATTCAAGCCTCACGACCCCTACAGTGCGAGAGAAGAAATTGAAATGATAAGAAAGGCTATCGATAACTGCGGCAGAGCTATGGTGCTTTCGCTTTCACCGGGGCCTGCAGTGATAAATGAAGCCTTCCACCTTTCACAGAATGCTAACATGTGGCGTATGACAGGTGACTTCTGGGATCATTGGAGTAAGCTCTATGCAATGTTTGAGCGTTGCGAAAAGTGGGCTCCCCACGTAAAGACCGGCTGTTGGCCTGACTGTGATATGCTCCCCCTCGGAAAAATCAGCAAAACCTGCACCTGTCTGGGTGACCGTGACAGATATACAAGCTTCACCCCCGACGAGCAGAAAACTATGCTCACTCTATGGTCAATTTTCCGTTCACCTCTTATTCTCGGCGGTGAGCTTCGCGAAAACAGACCCGAAGACCTTGAGGTTATCACAAACCGCGACATTCTTGAAATCAATCAGTATTCAAGCGGGAATGAGCAGATTTTCAGACACAGAAACGAAGCGGCATGGAAATGCACCGACAAAAACGGTAACCTTGTTATCGCTCTTTTCAACACCTCCGACGAAGAAAGAGAGGTTTCTGCCGATATATCTGCATACGGCTATGAAAAAGCATACAAGGCAACTGAGCTCTGGACTAAGGAAAAGACAGAATTCATCGGCACTGTAAGCGCCGTAATCAGACCCCACGCAACAGTCATTTACCGTCTCGAGGTTACAGAATGATTGGTATAGTTGATGTTGGCGGCGGTATGCGTGGTGTATATTCAAGCGGAGTTTACGATTATCTTATGGATGAGGGAATCACCGTAGACCTTTGCATAGGTGTTTCCGCAGGCTCAGCTAACCTTATAACCTACCTTGCAGGTCAGAAGGGCAGAACACTTGAATTTTACCGCGAATACCCGAAAAGAAAGGAATATATGAGCTTTGATAATCTTTTTAAAAAGGGCTCATATATCGGTCTTGATTATATTTATTCCACCTTAAGCAATCAGGGTGGCGAGAATCCTCTTGATTTCACAAAAGCTCTCAGCTCATCCATGAAATATCTTGCCGTGGTGACAAATGCAAAAAACGGCAAAGCGGAGTATTTTTCAAAAGAGGATATGAAGCTTGACGATTACACCGTTCTTAAAGCAAGCTGCTGTATGCCCGGTGTGTGCAAGCCCGTTGAAATGGGCGGCAGGCTTTATGTAGACGGCGGTGTAGCAGACCCTATCCCCGTGGAAAAAGCCTTTGAAATGGGGTGCGACAGGGTTATCCTTGTGCTGACCAAGCCCCGCGAAGACTACTGCTCTGCTCTTTTTGCCACAAAGGTGCTGTCAACAAGGCTCAGAAAATATCCCGAGGTGCTTTCTCTAATGAAAAGCCTGCACACCCGTTGTAAAGAGATATTTGACAAAATCGCACAGTGGGAAAAGGAAGGTATGGTGCTTGTTATTGAGCCTTCTGAGCTTTATGGTATGACAACTCTCACCACAGACAGAGAGCCTATAGAAAAGCTTTATGAGCTGGGATATCGGGACGCTGAAAAAATAAAAGAATTTCTTAAAACCGATGAATAAAACAGATAACCCGTCAGGAATGCCACTGACGGGTTTGTTTTATTGTGTGTGATTAATGATACTCAGGCAGCCAGTCCTTATGGGCTTCGAGAAGCTCGTCAACCATAGCGTAGATATCCTTGATATTAAGCTCGCCGCCGGTTAAGGGATCCATCATTGCCGCATTGTAAATATACTGCTTTTCCTGTGTTGCGGCAGCCTTGACGGTGAGAAGCTGAGCAAAAATATTGCTTGAGTTCATTGCGGCAAGCTGTAAGGGAAGCTCACCCATATAGCAGGGTGTGATGCCGTTTGCATCAACAAGGCAGGGCACCTCAACACATGCATCTGCGGGAAGATTGGGAATAAGGCCGTTATTAAGAACGTTACCGCCGATTTTATAGGGCTTATTGGTAACGATAGCTTCCATAATATAGGATGCGTATTCCTCGGAACGTGTGTGTGTGATTTTACCGTCTGCAAGAATCTCATTCTTTTGCTTTTCCCAGCCTTCAATCTGATTTACACAGCGTCTGGGGTATTCATCAAGAGGAATGTTGAACTCCTCGATCATTTCAGGGTATCTTGTCTTTATGTAGAAGGGGTTGTATTCAGCGTTGTGCTCACTGCTTTCGGTGCAGTAATAGCCGAGCTTATCGATATAGTCAAAGCGCACCATATCCTCGTGCTTCTGAGTGAGGTTCTTTTCCCTGGCCCTCTTTTTAATTTCGGGATAAAGGTCGTTGCCGTCCTTGTCGTAAATTTCAAGAAGCCACGCCATATGGTTTATGCCTGCGATGCGGTCTACTCTGCCCTCAATTTTATCTTCCATACCAAGCTTTTTGAGAAGATCCTTTGAGCAGCCCTGAACACTGTGGCAAAGCCCCACCGTTTTGATTTTTGTGTGACGGAGCATATATCCAGTAAGCATTGCCATAGGATTGGTATAGTTAAGGAACCATGCGTCGGGGCAGACCTCTTCCATATCGTCGGCAAAAGCCTTCATAACGGGAATTGTACGAAGTGCACGCATAATACCGCCGATGCCCATAGTGTCGGCTATCGTCTGACGCAGACCGTACTTCTTGGGAATTTCAAAATCGGTAACGGTGCAGGGCTCATAACCGCCCACCTGAATTGCATTGACAACAAAATCTGCACCGCGAAGGGCATCCTTTCTGTTTTCTTCACCGAGGAAGGTAGTAATCTTACCGCGTCCTTCGTTTACGTTTTTATTGATTGCGCTCAGAATAATCTCAGATTCCTCAAGTCTTTTGGCATCGATGTCATAAAGAGCGAATTCACTCTCGCAAAGGCTCGGTGTACACATACAGTCACCGATAACGTTTCTTGCAAAAATAGTGCTTCCTGCACCCATAAATGTAATTTTCATCTTTTGCTCCTTTCAGGGCGGAGCCGCTGAGGGGAAGGTACATCCGCCGCATACGGTTTTCTCCGACTACTTTATTAGACTAACATAAAAACATATCAGCTTCAACATAATATCCTATATTTCTTTCTTTTTTACAATTACGACAAATACATTTGTTTAATTTATACATAATCATTCTGCATACATCGATAATTATTGACATTTTACAAAATACATATTATAATAATAAAAAATTTTGGAGGAAATATATTATGGAAAACAACAACATCCCCGTTAACCCCCAGCCTCAGCCCTACGGACAGGCTCCTCAGCAGCCCAGACCTCAGCAGTACGCTCAGCCTCAGCCTTATGCTCAGGCACCTCAGTACGGTCAGGCTCCCCAGCAGCCCAGACCCCAGCAATATGCTCAGGCTCCTCAGTACGGTCAACCCGCTCAGCAGTTTGCACCCAACGGTCAGCCCGTATTTATGAATGCTCCTCAGCGCCCCGCTGTGCAGCTTGACACCAACAGAGGACTTCTCAAGTACATTCTTCTTTCTCTCATCACCTTCGGTATTTACGGCATCATCGTTATGTATAAGGCTACAGAAGACCTTAACACCATCGCAAGTAAATATGACGGCAAGAAGACAATGAACTACCTTCTTATGTCATTGATTGTAGCTCCCATCACCTGCGGAATCTACGGCATCATATGGATTCACACCTTCTCAGACAGAATCGGCACAGAGCTTCAGAGACGCGGTATCCAGTACAGCTTCGGTGCAAACACCTTCTGGCTCTGGGGTGTTCTCGGCTCATTCATCTTTGTCGGTCCCTTCATTTATATGCACAAAATGTTTGAGGCTCTCAACCTTCTTTCAGAAAGCTACAACGTAAACGGCTGATAACCGCACAATGCACAGACCGTCAGGGCGACCCCCCGGCGGTTTTTTTCTTCTTGCATTATCTGTATTTTTCTGATATCATAATATCATAGTATAATTAAATCACGGAGAAACAATTATGAAGGAACTTAAATTTTATGTGATCGCCGACCCTCATTATTTTGCATCGGAGCTCGGCTGCAGCGGTGAGGAATATGAGGACTTTATGCACTATGAGCAGAAGTGCTTTGCCGAAACCGAAAGCATCTGCAAAAGCGTTTTCAGTTATCTTGAAAAGGTGGATGAGGCTGACATAGTGCTTATTGCCGGCGACCTTGTTTTTAACGGCGAAAGAAAAAGCAGCGAAGGCCTGCTGAAGCTTATGAACTCCCTCAGGAACAGCGGTAAAAAAATCTATGTTGTCACTGCCGACCACGACTTCAAGTGGGAGGAGGGAGAAACCTTTGCCTTCGGTGAAAAGGGCAGATATTCCCCTGAGCGCCTTGAAAGGCACGAAATCCCCTCTCTTTATAAGGATTTCGGCTTCGGAGATGCCATAGCCCGTGACGACGAGCATCTTTCTTATGTGGCTCAGCTCTCAGAGGGAGTGCGTCTGCTTGCCCTTAACTGCGACTTTAAGGAAAAGGGTAAGTATGTTTTTAAAAAAGAGCAGTGGGACTGGATTGATGAGCAGACAAGAAAAGCCCGTGAGGATAATCAGACAATGATTGCAATGTGTCACTACCCCATTCACCCGGGTCAGCCTCTGTTTTCCATAATTTCCCCTATGGTGATAAAGGACGCCCATGAGTTTGCAACCTTTCTGGCAGACCGCGGTGTGCATCTGATGTTTACGGGTCATATGCACAATCAGAGCATAAATCTGCTCAAGACAGAAAAGGGCAACAAATATTTCGAGGTCACGACAGGCGCAATTATTGCAGACCCTGCCTTTATCCGACACGTTACCCTCAGAGAAAATGAAGCTCATATCAAAAGCATTCCCACCCCCGACTTTGAGTGGGATACAAAAGGAAAAGACTGTAAGCAATATCTTTCCGATTTATTTGACCGTATGATACTCAATGTGCTCACAGACACCCGTGACGACACACAGAGAATGATGAATAAATTCCATATCGGCGATAAAAAATCCACCCGCTTTATTCTTCGCAATGTAGGCAAAATTGTTTGCGGAATCAAGGTGGGCACTCTTGCAAGGCTTCTTTTTATAAGATGTGACAAGAGTATAAGAAAAATGAAGGTGCTTGATTATGCGGCGGCACTTGTAAGACACGCCTTTGAGGGCAATCAGCCCTTTGTTGAGGGCACTGCCGAGGGTGATGTTTTCCTTGCTCTTTTAAAAAGAATCAAGCCCATTCTCAAAAAAATCGATATCAAGGGCTGGGACGGTAAAAAAGCAGACCTTTATAAGATTCTCAAGCATACCGCAGGCAACTACGGTATCGACGACTACAATGCCGATTTATGGTGGTAATCCTTTCAAAATTAGTCCTTCACCCATTGACTTCTTAACTTTAATGTGATAAACTGAAAATAATATGAAACATTTTCTTAAAAAGACTTATGAAAACAATCGCAATCTGATTCTTCCCCTTATCGGAATCGCTCCCTTCTATCTGATTTTCGGTTGTCCTATCAGATTTATAGCGGGTTTATGTTGCCCCGGCTGCGGAATGTCAAGAGCATTATGGTATCTTCTGTGTCTCGATTTTGAGGCGGCTTATCATATGCATCCACTTGTGTTTTTGTTGCCGGTTGCCGCCGTTGTAATACTGTTCAGGCATAAAATTCCGAAAAAGCTTCTGATTTTTCTCGGTCTGACAGCCTTAGCGCTTCTCGCCGTTGTGTTTATTATCAGGCTTACCTCGGGCAGCGAAATCGTATATTGGGATTTTGAAAAGGGCGCAATTTATAAATTGTTTCATAGAATAACAAACTAAAGGAGAATAAAAAAATGGCAGCATTAAGAACATTTCAGGTAGGCCCTGAAGCAAACATCCACGAAATAACACAGGTAGTTTCACAGAACCTTTCACAGCAGGGTTTCCAGTGTAATCCACAGCCCATGGGTCCTCAGTCAACATCTCTCATCGTTTCCAAGGACCGTGACGGCATCCAGAACTTTGCAGGCTTAGGTATTGAATGCCGTGTATCACTTTCAATAAACGGCTCTCAGCTTCAGGTAACAATCGACAGCGAATGGACAAACAAGTACATCGCTATCGGTGTGGGTCTTTTCCTTTGCTGGATCTGTCTTATTACAGGTATCATCGGTTGCCTTAACCAGAATTCACTTCCCGAAAAGATTTTCAACGCTATCAATATGGCAGTTTCATCCTTCGGCGGCGGTGCTCCCTTCCAGCAGTATCAGGCTCCCCAGCAGTATGCTCCTCAGCCTCAGCAGTATCAGGCACCTCAGCAGTATGCTCCCCAGCCTCAGCAGTATCAGGCACCTCAGGCACCTCAGGCTCCTCAGTATCCTCAGGATCCCCAGGCACCTCAGGCTCCCCAGATGTAAGTAAATAACGGTATCCCCCTGATTAAACAGGGGGATATTTTGTCTAAAAAAAACGGAAGGAAGAAATATCTATGTTGTGTAAAGTATGTTCAACCGAATCAGACGGTGATTTCTGTCCTAACTGCGGAACACCCTTTGAAAAAGAAGAAAACATAAACAGCTATTATCAGCAGCCCCAACCCGTTCAGCAGTACGGAATGACACCGCCTCCCCCGCCGAAGAAAAAGGGTAACGGTCTTTTGATTGCTCTTATTGCTATCGGTGCAATACTCGTAATCGGCATTTTTGCAGTGGTAGGCCTGCTCGCCAAGGGTGACGGTAAACAAACCGATGAGCAAACAAACACCACGGTTAATGTTGACGCTGCGATTGATACAGAAGATACCACTCAGGAAAAGGTTGACTATCAGGGCAGTCAGATTGAAATGCCCGAACCGGAGAACAATATTGTTGAGCCCGATTTCCTTTATAACGAGCGTACACTTTATATTGAGCCCACAGAAGGTCTTATTCTCAGAACAGGTCCGGGCAAAGGCTATGACAAAATCTTTACCATTGACTACGCTAAGGATGTTGTTGTAATGGGCGGAAGCAACTCGGCAAAGAATTGGGTTTACATTTTCTACGCCGGATATTACGGTTGGGTATGCTCTGATTATCTCTCAGAGACAATGCCCAAAAAGGATTACACCTCAAATAACTCAGGTGTAAACAAAAACTACAGTCCGAATGAATACTATCAGTATTACGAATACTTCTATGCATATGTTACCCCCTCAAAGGGTCTTAACATAAGAGAGGGAGCCTCAACAAACAGCAGATCTCTTGTAGTTCTTCCCAAAAACACTCAGGTGACCGTTATGGGCTATTCACCCTACGACACCGATTGGTATTATGTTTACTGCTACTACAAGGGCGGATACTACTACGGCTTTGTAAACGGCGATTATCTTGATGTGTAAAAGTTAAAAGGCGTTGTGTCATCTGACACAGCGCCTTGTTTTTTTATCTTTTATCGGTAAAAGCTCTGAACAGCGGCAAGCAAGCTGAGAAAAATCTTTTGTAGCTTTCGCAATAGTCGGCACTTTCTCTGTTTCTCTTGCAGCCTCCGCCACGGCATATTTTAAGAAAACGGCATTCCTTGCATTTTTCGGGCAAGGGAAGGCTTTCTTTTATGAAGTCCGTTGCCTTTTCGCTTTTTGCCATAGCTTCAAGGGTATCTTCGTTGACGTTGCCGAGAAGCCATTCATCTGTGCAATAAAAGTCACAGGGATATATATTTCCGTTACCCTCGCAGACGAACTGGTGTGTACAGTGGCCCATGAGACCGCATTGCTCGGGTCTCTGACCGAGGTACATTCTCACCCAGTTGTCAAACTGTCTGACGCTCATATAATTGCCTCTTACGAAGTCTTTGACATAAAGGTTGAATATGCGGATAAGAAAGTCTGAATACTGCTCAGGTGTCATATAAAGCTCACTCTGAGTATTATCACCCATAGGACGAAGGCAGGGAATGAACTGTATGTAATGAAAGCCCTCCTTGCGGAAATGCTTGTATATTCTTTCCGCATTCTCTGCACAGAAGCCCGTAAGAACGGTAAGGATATTAAACTCAACACCGGATTTCTCAAAAAGCTTTGCCGCTTTTGTAATCTTGTAATAGGAGTTCTGTCCGTTAGAATCAACGCGGAATTTGTTCCCTTCATAGTCACCGTCGAGACTGAGCCCCACAAGAAACTTATTTTCGCGGAAAAACCTTGCCCATTCGGCATCGACGAGGGTGCCGTTGGTCTGGATTGAATAGTAAATCTCCGACCCCTTAGTGTTATACTTCTCTGCAAGTGCAACGAAGCTTCTGAAGTAATCAATACCTGCTATAAGCGGTTCACCGCCCTGAAAGGCAAATGCTACGGAGCAGCCGTCGGCAAACTCAAAGGCACTTTTTATCAGCTTTTCAGCCGTAGCCTCATTCATAACACCCAGAGAAAACACATCTCTGTGAGCCGCCACGTCACAGTAAAAGCAATATTTGCATCTCAGATTACAAAGTGACGAGGCAGGCTTTATCATTATTGAAAGAGCAGGCATTATTCAATAATACCTCTTCTGTTTTCCTTGAAGTTTTTCTGAACACCCTGAAGCTCACCGTTCATCTTTTCGGAAATTTCGGGATATACAACTGTACGGTTGTAGTTTTCCTGATAGTCGTCGGTCATAATATGGAGCCAGTTTTTACGGGTCTTATCAAAGAAGGCTGAGTTATCGTTGGGAGCCTTGTCAAAATACTTGAAGGTAATGTATTCGTTATCGTTAAGCACTGCATAATCGTAATCGGGATACTGTTTTTTGACGCTTTCTGCAGTAACTGTATACTGGATAGCCTTGATATCCTCACGCTTCATATGAAGAATGGGGTGGTCTTCATTGTGAACGGGCTTGTCGCTTTCAATAACAGGCACAAAGGAAACACCGTCTATCACACGGTCTGTGGGAAGGTAGTTTTTCTTACCGCCCTCGCCTGTGATACCGCAAAGGTCAACAAGTGTGGGAAGAAGGTCAACAAAGGTTGCAATGTTTTCTCTCACTCCGCCCTGCTCAAACAGACCGTTGTTGTTATCCCAACGGATCATAAAGGGAACCTTCTGACCGCCGTCATAGGGAAGATACTTTGCACCGCGAAGGTCTGCAGTTGAGCCTTCAAGAGCGGGTCCGTTATCACTTGTGAAAATGATGATTGTGTCTTCAAGAACACCGAGGTCTTCCATAGTATTGAAAAGCTTGCCGAGATATGTGTCAAATTCTGTTACACAGTCAACATATGTACCCATACCTGATTTGCCGTCAAAATCGTCGCCTGCAAACACGGGGCCGTGAGGCCAGGGAGAAGCATAATAAGCAAAGAATGGCTCTTCGGAATTTGTAACAACATCTGTAATCCAGTTTTCAACTTCGCCGTGAATCCACTCTGAAAGCTTGCTCTGGTCCTTCTTGCCGTTTTCGTCGCGCAGCTCATCCTGACCGTGTACGATTTCGTATTCACCGCCCTCTTCACGCACATGATAGAAGGCATACATATCGTTTACATGGTGGCTGCCGTAAAAATAATCGAAGCCCTGATTTGTGGGAAGATATTCACCGTAGTCGCCGAGATGCCACTTACCGAAGGCTGCTGTGTTGTAGCCCGCATTTTGGAACACCTCTGCAACGGTAATTTCATCGCCGAGCATACCGTCAACATTATTGCCCATTTCAAAGGAGTTGTAAATTCTTGTCTGAGCAAAGGATGCCTTTGTCTGTACGGTGGGATAAATAACGTTATCTGCATAGCCTCTGTATGGATAACGGCCTGTAAGAGCGGCAAAGCGTGCAGGTGAGCAAACGGAATAGCCTGAATAGAAGTTTTCGAAATTAAGACCGTTTTCACCTATAGAATCGATGTTGGGCGTATCATAGATTGAGCCGTTGAGACCTACGTCACCGTAGCCCAGGTCGTCCATCATAACAACAAGCACATTGGGCTTGCCTGAGGTGTTTTCGTCAACACCGTCAAGATATTTGTCGTGGCCCTCCCAGAGTCTCTGTGTAACGGGCTTCGTTCTTATATTCATGAAAAGCACCTGGAAGACAGATGCACCCATAAGGAGAATTGAAAGTGCGAATGAGAAAAAGCCCTTAAGCTTTGTCTTGGCGCAGTCCTTCTTTGCAACAAGAGAAAGAGCAACAAGCACAACAATCATGGGAAGTGAAAGAAGAATGTTGCCGAGTAGTCTTGTAAAGAAGCTGCCTTCACCGGACATAATTGCATTTTCTGCAGTAGACCAGCCTGCAGTGCCGTCGGCTATAAAAGCACCGAAGCCTGCATCTGCGCCAAAAATAATATGGAAAATCATTATGCCTATAAGAGAAGCGGAATAACCGATAACCATAGGAGCATAAACCTTTTTCTTTGCAATAAGCGAAACGAGTATCAGCGCTGAAACAATACAGCAGTAAAGAGCGCACACAAGGGTAATAAGATTAAGTCTTGTGATGAGCTGGACAAGCGCTACAAGTATACCGATAACCATAATAATCATCGGAAAAACCTTTTTGGACTTGTCGAGAGAGAATTTGTTTTCCATAATGAGTCCTCCGTTTTGCGCCCGCAAGGGCAGATATTATTGTATTTATATACATATGGTAATTATAACTCATCAAGCGGTATTAGTCAATGTTTACAGAGAATTATTTAGCACCGAAGCACTTAACTCACCCACTTGTAATCCGCCTGCTTTTGTGCTATCATATTTTCAGAAAAGGAGAGATATTATGTCTTTTATTATATGCGACGATATCCTTGCTCTCGGTGATAAGGTTAAAAAGCTTGTTTTCAGTGAAAGAAAATGCAAGGATTATGAATACAGCAGGCTGTCCGCCCGTCCCTTCATAACAAAAAAGGGCCCTATGTGGCAGCTTGAAAAATTTAAAAACAATCAGGTCTTTCACGAAAATATGACCGAAGAAGCCTTTAGGGAATGGCTAAACGAGGAATCGGTAAGGCTTTACCGTCAATGCTGTCTGACTGCTGAGGGCACCACCGTACACTACACCCTTTTTGACGACAAAATAAAGAGAAGGGTAACCGGCAACGCGGTCACCGTGGCACAGCAGAGTCACAACAAAGAAAAGGAATACATACTCAAGCAGGGCGAAAACATACCTGCACTTGTTGATTTAGGTGTTTTCACCGAGGATTTCAAGGTTGTAAAAAGCAAATATGACAAATACAAGCAGATTAACCGCTTTATAGAAATCGTTGACGATGCCTTCCGTAAGCTCGGCAAGGACAGCATCACCATTCTTGATTTCGGTTGCGGAAAAAGCTATCTGACCTTCATAATTTATCACTATTTCACCGTGATAAGAGGCATAAAGGCGACGGTTATCGGCTATGACCTTAAGGAGGATGTGGTAAAGCACTGTAATGAAACGGCAGAAAAATACGGCTATGAAAGCCTCAGATTTTATGTCAACGATGTTACAAAGGGTGAGCTTTATAAGGGTAAGGTTGATATGGTTATCACCCTTCACGCCTGTGATATTGCAACCGACTTCGCTTTACACCACGCAATAAGCCACAAGGTACCGCATATTTTTTCCGTCCCCTGCTGTCAGCACGAAATCAACAAAGGAATCCGCACGGGAGGAGATTTTGACCTTCTTCTTTCTCACGGCCTTATCAAGGAACGCTTTTCTGCGCTCCTGACCGACAGCATAAGAGCAGAGATACTAAAAAAATGCGGATATGAGGTTGACGTTATCGAGTTTGTTGACTTCGCCCATTCGCCAAAAAATCTTATGCTCCGCTGCAAAATAAAAAAGCCCCTTACACCCGACCTTTCTTCCGTGAAGGTACTAATGGAAAAATACGGCTTCACACAGAAGCTTTATGAGCTTGTAAAAACTAAAGGAGAATGATTATGAGTGTAATTGCTAAAGCCAAAGGCTTCCTGCTTGACGCTAAAAGCCAGTGGAAAACCCCCGCCGAGGGAAAATATGTACCCTACCGTGAGGTTGCCGCTTATTCTGTATGCGGCACAGGTGTTTACTTTATCACCTCTTTAGTAGGTCTTCTTGCGCTTAATTCAAGCAGTATGGCGGTTGCAACCGCTATCGGCATTAAGGCTCTGGACCTTCAGACAATGAACGTTATTTCCACATTGTTTATGCTGCTTATTGCACCCACAAGAGCTATGCTCTTTGATAACACAAAAAGTAAAATGGGTAAATTCAGACCCTACATCCTCTATATGGGCATCCCCACCGCGATATTAAGCAATCTTTTTGTTTATCTTCCCTATGAAACAATGGACTATAATCAGAAGGTAATTGCGGTTACGGTGGTGTTTACCCTGCTTCAGTTTTTCTCACCCTTTTATCTTACCGCTTATCAGAGCCTTGTTCAGGTTATGTCGCCTAACTCGGGTGAGCGCTCCTGGATTATCGGCATCAGCTCCATCGTCTATTCATTTGCTCCGACAGTTATCAATCCCGTACTTCCTCAGATAGGCAAGCTTGAGGATATCAATACATACCGTATTGCCTTCCCGATTTTCTGTGTAATCGGTATTGTTGTGAGCGTACCCTGTCTTTTAAGAACAAAGGAAAGAATCATCGTGCCCAAGGACTATGTTCAGAAAATGCGTTTCTTTGAAGGTCTCAGAAAGGCATCGAAAAACAAATATTTCTGGCTTATCAACCTTTCCTCATGGATGGGCTTCCTCAATGCAGGCTACAGCTACCTTTTCAACTGGGTATTCTATTACGGAATGAACAACAGCGACCTTTTCTCAATCTTTACCCTTATCAAGGGTGAGGCTTCAACTCCCGGCCTCGTGCTCGGTGCCCCCCTGACCAACAAGCTCGGCAAAAAAAGAATCTGTCTGCTTTCAATCGCAGTTCAGACTGCCTGCTTCGGTCTTATGCTCACCTGCTATGAAAACTATTTCCTTTTCTTTGCTCTTATGTTTATCAAGGATATGTTCGGTGCACTTTCAATCGTTTATCTGCCCGCTATGAAGGCCGACATTATGGACTATCAGCAATACAAAACAGGAGACAGACTCGAGGGCTTTATCGAGCAGAGCGGTCAGCTTATCGGCAGCATTCTCGGCCTCGGAACAGGCTATGTTATCCCCTATCTGCTTTCTCTCAACGGTCTTACCGACAACTACGAAGACCTTTACAACGCAGATTTCAGAAACCCGATTCTCAGGATCGTTATTTTCTGCAGCTTTATAGGCACTCTTATTTCAATCATTCCCTTCTTCTTTTATGACCTTACCGAAGAAAAGAGAGCGAATATGGTTACCGCCTTTAAAATCCGTGCTCTTTTTTCAGATTTCAAGGAAGGCAAGGCTACAGATGAGGCTGTCGTTTCAACCGTAAAGGAAATCCGCAGTGTAATTGATAAATACAGGGCGGAAGAAAATGAGAAAACTAAAAAGGCATATAAAATTGCCGTTGATGAATTTGAAAAGTATAAAAGCCAAGATTCATATGTGTGGCAGAGCATTGAAGAAAGATACGACCAGCTTACTGCTTAAAAACCAAAAGAAGAAGTTGCCCGAACAAATCAGGCAACTTCTTTATTATATTAAAACTTATATTTTGCTCAGAAGCTCAACTTTTTTAGCATTAAACTCCTCTTCGCTTATTATTCCCGCATCCTTAAGAGTAGCAAGCTTTTGTAACAGGGATATAGGATCGTCCTCGGCAGGCTTTTGCTCGGGCACCTGCTGAATAATAACCTGAGGCTTATTTGCATTTTCTTTTATCTGTCTTTTTTTCTCTCTGAAAATACGGATAATTTTTTCTGCCTCATAATTATAAATTTTGTCGATAGTTTCCTTTGCTCCGCCCGCATTAATTTCAAGCTTGCAGGAGCCAAGCAGTGACATTGTAAGGTCAAAAAAGCCTTCTGTTTCCTGCTTTGTTGCCATCGAGTTTATGTTTTCAAAGAAGAACTGTCTTACGTTTTTTGTAAGACCGAAGGTTTCTCTGTCTATAATAACTATCTGTTTATCGGTGCATATAATATAGTCATTGGCAGTATCACCGTCATAACCGTCTGCACAGAAAAGGAAAAGCTCATCATCAAAAACATATTCATCCACAATCTTTTTAACCGCAGGTTTAATTCTTGCCCTGATGATTGAGTCAATCATTTTTTCAGAAATTTCAAAATCTCTTTCTTTTATTCTTGTGATATAGTCATTGAAGCTTTGTGAGTTTTTGTCGCTCTCGTACTTTGTTCTGAAAAGCTCAATATCATTACAGCTGAAAACATATTCATCACCATCTTTAAGATATGAAAGAGACTCTATATTATCAACGGAAATCCTGATAATACAGTTTACAGTACCGTCGCCGTATTCTTTCTTCAGATAAATATTTTTGTCAGTAAGCATACAAACAGTTCCTACATGGTCGATTATAACCAGAAGAGACTCGTCGTTAACAAAATACGTTGCAAAATTCTTTTTTATTATTTTGTCAACTTTTTTACTGTGAGAACACCAAAAGAATGAGTCGCCAGCTTTGCCGTAGGTATTTAAATAAAGCTTATCATAATAATCCTCGGTAAATGCTTTAAGAGCTTGCTTGTCAAAAGCAAAAAGCGTACCCTCCGTCTGTGAAAACTGTGCTTCGAAGATTTCGGCTTCTGAATCTGCCTGTGCCTGAAGCTCGGCTCTCACTCTCTCCCTTTCGGCTCTCTCAGCCTCAATTTTTGCCTTCTGCTCATTAATCATTTCCTTAGCAGAATCTGCTGCATTCATTGCTGAAGTCATAGCATTTGACGCCGTTTCTTTTGCTTTTTTTAAGAAATCATTAAAAGCCATATTATCCCTCTCCTTTAATTATAACCTTTTATCCTTGTTATAGCTTGCTTCAACGGCCTTTATAACGCTTGCCTCAAAGCCGTCATTCTGAAGTGAAGCTACGCCCTCTATGGTTGTGCCGCCCGGTGAGCAAACTGCATCAACTAACTGCCAGGGGTGTGTGTCGCTTTCTAAAATCATCTTTGCACTGCCCATAACCGCCTGAGCCGCAATTTCAAGAGATGCCGCCTTTGACATACCGTTTTTAACCGCTCCCCTAGCGAGAGAATCGATGAACATATAAACAAAAGCGGGTGAGCAACCACCTATTGCACTGTAAACAGAAAAAAGCTTTTCTTCGATTGCTATACCCTTGCCGAAGGAGTTGCAGAAGCCCTCAACGAAGCTGAAATCCTCATCGCTGACTCTTTCGTTGCCGCAAAAGGCTGAAATTGCCGCACAGACCTTGGCATTGATATTGGGCATTATACGCACAACACGGGGAGTAAAGGGAAGCATAGCCGTTATATCCTCTGTTGTTTTGCCTGCCGCAATCGATATAAGCAGCGGATCGTTTTTCTCAAGCAAGCCGCCGATTTCACAAAGAAGTGACGGGAAAATATTGGGCTTTACCGAAAGCACAACAGTTGTGCAGCTTTCGATAAGCTCATTTTTATCTGCAAAAAACTTTATCCCCTGCTCCTTGGCAAAGCTCTCAGTCTTTTCGGCGAGAATATCATATACACCGATACTGCTTCCGTCAAGAAAGCCCGAGGAAAGCATGCCTTTGATTATGGCAGTTGCCATATTTCCGCATCCTATAAAGCCTACCATAATTATGCCTCCGCAACAGCTTCTTCAACAGGCACATCTGATGTGCAGTGAGGACACTTGACAGCCTCAATGCTGATTTCACTCTTACAGAAGGGGCAAAGCTTGGTTGTAGGCTCTTCTGCGGGAGCTTCCTCTTCCTTCTTCTTGCCGATATCCATAAGCTTATTGATTGCTTTGACAAGGCAGAAGATAACAATAGCCATAATAAGAAAGTTGATTACAGCAGTTATAAAGGAGCCGTAATTTAAAGTTGCATAGCCTGCCTCCTTAGCCGCCTCAACGGTTGCAAAGCTGACATCCTCTGTGGTAAGGATAATAAACTTATCGGCAAAATTGACACCCTTGGTAATAAGAGAAATAACGGGTGAAACAATGTCATTGACAAGTGAATTTACGATAGCCTGAAAAGCACCGCCTATGATAACACCGACGGCAAGATTCATAACGTTGCCTCTCATTACAAAGGTTTTGAATTCAGATATAAAATTTTTCATTTTTCTTCCTCCGTTTTTATGATATTTTTCAGTTTAACATATATTTTTCAAAAAATAAAGACCTAAACACCGCTAAAATCAAAATCGGGAATAAATTTTTCTTCGGAAGACTCAGAATCCTGCAGAAAAAGGTTACGAAAGCCCATATTTTCTGCCGCGAGCACAACCTTTTCATATTCTCTCGGGGTAATTTTTCGCTGAAGCTCCTTATAGCCTTCAATCCTGCCGTAGGGTGTATACTGACTCATAAGGCTCACCGTAGTATCTTCGCCCAGGTTGTTTTTTATCCACGAAAGAATATCTATGCTCTGATTGGTGTTTTTAGGTAATATGAGATGCCTTACAATAAGACCTTTTCTGAGCATACCGTTATCATCATATATGTTTTGAGACTGCTGATTTTTCATCTCAATAAGAGCCTTTGAGGCATAACGGAAATAATCTGATGCATTACTGTATTTTTCCGCTCTGTCATCTCTTATATATTTAAGGTCAGGGAGGTAAATATCTATGCTTTCACCGACAGCCTTAAGAGTGCTTACTCTTTCATAGCCCGAGGAGTTATACACAACGGGTATGGGGCTTTTATAGCCTTCAAGCACCCTTTTAAGCCTCAGGGCATAATGAGTGGGGTTAACAAGGTTAATATTGTGCACGCCCGACTCAGTAAGCTCACGGAATATAGCTTCAAGACGTTCATCGGTTACGGCTTTTCCCTTTCCGCCGTGGCTGATTTCATAATTCTGGCAGTAAACGCAGCCAAGATTACACCCCGAAAAGAAAACAGTTCCGCTTCCCCGTTCACCGCTTATGGGCGGCTCTTCCCAGAAATGCTTTGCGGCCCGGGCAACAAAAAAACCATCGGGCATACCGCATACGCCCTTTTCTTCACTGCGCTCAACATTGCATTTGCGCGGACATATGTTGCATTTCATTACCTTCACCTCCCGTGATTTTTTTATATTTTATCACATTTGTTTGACTTTTGCTACAGTTTTGTTATATACTTTTTATAACAACTCAGAACGGAGCTGATATTATGCTTTTAGCCATAGATATGGGCAACACCAATATCACCCTCGGCGGCTATGACGGTGACAGACTTATCTTTGTTTCAAGGCTTTTCACCGCAAGAAGCAAGAGCAGTGATGAATATGCCATAAACCTTCTTGATATTTTTAATCTTTATAAGGTCAACCCTTCCGATTTCACAGGTGCAATTCTTGCCTCTGTTGTGCCGGAGCTCACCGACCACATCGTCAGAGCCGTGAAATGCACCGTAGGTATTGAGCCGATTATTGTGGGCGGAAATCACAACGGCAACCTGAAGATTGAGATTCTTCCCGTTTCTTATCTCGGTGCCGACCTTATTGCAGGCAGCATCGGAGCTATAAGAAAATATCCGTTACCCTGTCTTGTGGCGGATTTAGGCACTGCGACCAAGATTCTCGCCATAGATAAGGACGGCACCTTCCGCGGATGTACAATTTCGCCCGGGGTTAAAATATCTCTCGACGCTCTCGCCAAGGGTACTGCACTTCTGCCCTCTGTAAGCTTCACCGCACCTGAAAAGGCTATAGGCGAAAACACCACCGAATGTATGCAGAGCGGTATAGTTTTCGGCACTGCCGCCATGCTCGACGGACTCATTAAGAGAATAAGAAACGAGCTCGGCTATGAAAACGTAACAGTTGTTGCAACGGGCGGCTACAGTCCTGCAATTATACCGAGCTGTGAAACCGAAATCATCTATGACGAAAACCTTCTGCTTGACGGACTGAGAGAAATATATCTTTCATCACAAGGTGAATAAAAATAAAGGGGTTGTAAAAAAATACAGCCCCTTTTAAGTAGTCAGTAGTCAGGAATTTTTCTTATAAAATCTGCTTAATTGACAGCTTTAGCTCTTTCGGGAAGACAGATAAAAAAGACAGATCTAATAAAACATAACAGTAAAAAACCGTTGTAAAGCTTTATCTTATGCTTTTACAACGGTTTTGATAATTAAATTTATTTTGTTTTTTAAGCCTTTGCAGGGCTTTTGTTTTTTACAGCTCCTTTTATTTATATCCCCGATTTTTTCAGAGCTCTGTAAATCTTATCAAGGAAAATCACCATAAAGGCAATCTGCAAGGAACCGATAATCAATATCTGCGGAACTCTGGTAAGAAGCTGAGCAAGGAAGGGCATTCCGTAATAGAAGGAAAGCCAGAAGCTGTTAAGAAAAAGTGAGCAGATAACCTGACTTGAAAGCACTGCTCCGACGATTCTGACCGCCTCAGGAATATTAACCTTTGTTCTCACAGGTGACTTATCACCGAGAAAGAAGCCGAAGATAAAGCCTGAAAGCACTGCGGTGAGAGTAAAGCCCACCTGAAATGCACCGCCCGTAGGAAAAATAATTGCACCGAGAAAATCACCGAGACCGTAAACTGTAACACCGCCTCTTATTCCGTATCTTCTTGCGGCAATAACAACGGGTATGAAGGAAAGAGAGAACCTCATTGATGTGCCGATGGGAATAACGAGAAAACGGGCAAAAACTATCTGCATTGCACATAAAAGAGCCAGTGCACAGATTTCTATAAGGTATTTCATTGAATTTCCTTTACTTTTGGGCATAAAAAACACTTCCTTTTCTTAACAGACTCACGCTGAAAGTAAAAGGAAGCATAATAACCTTATATTCACAGCGGGATGCGGAATATGTATCGCAAGAAAGCTCTTTTCGTCCCTGAAGCAACTCCCCGTCTTCAGAGCACTAAGCGCACATATGCCTACTCTGTTTCTTTGTTGAATATATCACTTTTTTTCTTTTAAGTCAATAGGTGAATCTGAAAAGCTTTCTGAATTTCTTCTGAAGCACGACAACGTAATAGGTTATCCAGCCTGTGAGACCTTTGTCGAAAATGAGAAAAATTACATTTCCCGCAGCAAGCAAAATCCAGGGTGCGTAGGCAGTGAATTTGCCTAAGTCAGTACCGAAATCCATAAGCTTTTCATAGGGGATTCCGAAAAGATATATCATCGCAAGATATGCCCCGACCATCGTAAGATTAAACACCAGAAGCTTCAGAGCATATTCGCCAAGCTTTTTCATCCTTGATTCAAGATAAGCCTTAAGTATGGGATAATAGCCGAAAAACGCCGCATAAAGAATCACCGCTTCCTTGTTGGGTACTATGATAAGCCCCACCACCGATGAGCATATAAAAACAGAAAGCGCCCATTTTTTGCCCATTTCCACCGTGGCGAAAGCGACAAAAACACTTGCAACGGCAGGCAGAGCATAAACCAACACCTCGAGAGCCGTGGGCAAAAGCATAACCACCGAAAGAGCACTGAGCATAGCTCCGAGGGCAACCTTTGAATTATGTTTCATACTTCACCTCAGCAGCAGCTTATACAGTCGCCGCCCATACATTCACAGCAGCAGTCTGCACACAGGAGTCCTGTACATATATCACAGCTGTCGCAGCCGCAGCAGCCGTCATTTGTTGAATGGTGTGTATTTCTCTGTGTTCTGTAGCCACCGCTTCTGCGGTTCTGCATATTTTCAAAAGCGTGGGTATATTCAGGATTGCCCGGCTCCATATTGTGTGCCATTGCAAAGTAACTGTATGCCTGATCAGTCCAACCGCGATTGTAGTTTATCTGCCCCTTAAGATAATTCCAACGGGCATTTCTTTCATCCTGTGCAACAGACTCAAGCACCCTTTCGGCACCGTCAAGGTCACCCTCTGCCAAAAGAGATTCCGCCTGTGCAAAGCCGTTACTGTAGGAGGTGTAGCCGCTGTTTGAATAAGAGCCGCCTCCACCGCTGACAATGGCGTCATAAGCCTCGTTGATTTCTGCCATTTTCTTTTCCGCATTCTCTCTGAGCAGGCTCGATTCGTAATTATCAGGATGATATTTTTTTGCAAGAGCTCTGTATGCGTTTTTTATCTGCTCTTTACTCGCACCTCTATGTACGCCGAGCACTTCATATGGATCTCTCATCACTGCTGTTTCCTTTCATTATTTTCTTCAGGGTGTTTTCCGTACCCTCATAGATTATATTTTCCACTAAATTTGACATGCTTTTATTCCCAACACCGTCATAAGCACTGCAGGCTATTGAACAGCTCATATTAAGCTGTCCCTCTATGTCCTGCTTCACGGCATCGGTAATATCTCTTTCACTTTTTATGCCGTGCTTTTCTATAAAAGGATTGTAGGAGCCGCTTTTGATATCCCTGACCAAATCATCGGCGGCATCACAAAGATAAACCCATTTGCCTATTCCGTAGCCGAAGCGGTATGCCGCCTGACTGCCTTCCTCCATACCCTCGCAAAAAATCAAGCCCAATGCATCGGCACTTTCGTGGGCGGCTTTATCGGGCATCGTTTCCCTTTCCCTCTCAACAAGCCTCTGTCTTTCCATTGCAGAGCTGATTTTCTCACTGATTGCGGGGTAAAGCCTCGTTGCCTTGCGGTTTTTCACAGCGGCAAAGGGAAGTATGAGCCACATCAGAAGCCTTTTAAAAAAGCCGCCGTCAGCAATGTTATCCCTCACCTTATGATAAAAGAGCATCATAGATACGCTTGCGGCATATTTAAGCTCTTGCTCTGCATTAAGGCAGTAGCTGCATTTTTTTGTGGGGTTGAAGGGGCATCTGCCTGACTTAAAGCAAGGGCTCACATTATTAAGAGAAAGCCTCGCCAGAAGCAGAAATGTTATATCATAGCTCAGAGTAAGCCTTGCAGCCTGACCGAAATATTTGCCGATCGCCCTGCAGAGTGAGCAATAAAGGCCTCTGTATATCTCATATTCCCTGACCTTCAGCTCAGGCTTATTTATCCTCACATAGCCGAACATAATTTCTACTGCCCTTCACAAATCTTTTGACCATTATATATTATTTTACCCTTAATGTAAACCATAATAATCTATTTTGTTAAAAATTAGCTTATATCAGGTTGATTATTCACTTTTTTTATATTATAATTGAGTGGTAAAAATCCAACGGAGGTTTAAAAATATGGCTATTATCAAAAAGGATGCTTATTATCCTTCTTCAACCGGCGTAAACACCATCCACTGCTCAATCTGGCAGGATGATGAAGTGGAGGCTAAGGCTCTTTTCCAGATTGCCCACGGCATTTCAGAGCATATCGACAGATACGATGAGTTTGCACGCTTTCTCGCTTCAGAGGGCTTCATCGTTTTCGGCAACGACCATCTCGGTCACGGCAAAAGTGTTCAGACCATTGATGAGCTTGGCTTTTTTGCCGAAAAGGACGGTGACCTGAGACTTATCGACGATATGCATATCCTTTATAAGATTATGCACAAGAGATATCCGAAGCTCCCCTATTATCTTTTCGGTCATTCGATGGGCTCCTTCTGTGCCAGAGTTTATGTAACCGCCTTCCACAGCGAAATGGCAGGTCTCATTATCTGCGGCACGGGCGAGCTTCCCTCTGCGGCTGTGCTTCTTGAAAAGCCCGTAGAGCTTCTTTGCGAAAAGCTGGGTGTAAGAGCAATCGCTCCTGCAAGCCTTCTCAATAAAGTAAGCTGTCTCGGCATCAAGGACCCGAGAACCGAAAAGGACTGGCTTTCACGTAACGAAGCAAATGTTGACGCTTATATCAGCGACCCTCTTTGCGGCAACGACCTTACACTCGGCACGGTAAGAGACATACTTTCACTTGCAAATACCTGCTGCACCGATGAGTGGGCATTCCTTATTCCTCCCACGCTTCCCATTCTTCTTGTTTCAGGTGCCAAAGACCCGATAGGCTTTAACGGTAAGGGCGTAATTAACGTCTGTGATAACCTTGAGGCTGCAGGTCACGAGCCCCGGGTTATTCTTTACCCCGGTGACAGACATGAGATTCTCAACGAGGATAACAGAGAAAACGTTTACAGAGATATTCTCACCTGGGTTAAGGGCACATTCTAAAACAAAAAGCTGAGCCGACACTTCAATGTGCCGGCTCTTTTTTTATGTCTTGATTTTTAAACTACTTTCAGCTTACAGGTTGCGATATAGTTTCCTTCTACGGTATAGACCTTGATTTCACAGCTGCCTACACCTACAGCCTTGACAACTCCGTTTTTAACCGTTGCCACTGAGGTATTTGTGGATTTCCATGTTACTGCAGGGTTGGTTGCATTTGAGGGAACAACCGTAGCAATAAGACTGAAGGATGCGCCCTTATTCGCAATAAGGCTTGACTTGTTAAGAGAAACTCCAAGCACCTTGACGCTCTTGACGGTTACCACACAGTATGCGGTGTAGCCTCCGTCCTTGGTTTTGCAGGTAACGATTGTTGTACCGCCTGAAACGGGAACGAGCAGACCGTTTGAGCTTACCTTACAGATTTTTGTATTCGCCGATGACCATGTGACATTTTTATTGGTTGCATTTGAGGGCGAAATTGTCGCATTAAGTCTGTATGTTTTATCAGCATTGAGAGTAATCTTTGTTTTATCGAGGCTTACGGATTTAACCGCAACTGCCCTTACCTTAACCTTGCAGGTTGCAACCTTCTGACCTGTTTTTGTAGTGCAGGTGATAGTTGCCGAAGCACCTGCCGTAAGTCCCTTTATCTTACCTGTGCTGCTTACTGAAACCGCCTTGGGATTGCTCGACTTCCATGAAACGGATCTGTAGGAGCAGTTAGAGGGTGATACGGTTGCTGTGAGCTGCTTGGTCTTTCCGCAGTCAAGAGTAACTGATTTTGCATCAAGTGAAACTGATTTGGGATAAACCGCCTTGACTGTCACCTTACAGGTGGTTACCTTACCTGTATCCTGGGTTTTTGCAGTGATTGTAACAGTACCGGGTGTAACGCCGTAAACATTACCGCTCGCATAAACCTTTGCAATCTTGGGATTGGATGAGGTATAGGTAATCTTTTTGTCGGTTGCATTTGAAGGGCTTACCGATGCGTTAAGAGGAACGAGCGTTCCGTCGGTTATTGTGAGCTTACTCTTGGCAAATTTGATGCCCGTTGTCTTTACGGGGTTTTTAACGGTAATCTTACATTTTGCGGTGAAGCCGCCGTTATCACTGGTGCAGGTAATGTAAGCGGTGCCTGCCTTGATACCCTTTACAACACCTTTGCTGTCAACCGTAGCCACCTTTTTATTGGAAGTAGTCCATGTGACCTTCTTATTGGTTGCATCGGAGGGAGACATCGTAACCTTAAGAGTCTTGGTATAGCCCTTATATACTGTAGCTGAATTTGCACTGAGTGAAATTGAGGTTGTTGCAACGATAACCTTAACCTTACAGGTTGTCTTTACCATAGGGTTATCGGTTGACGCAGCGGTGATGTATGCCGTACCCGCCTTGAGAGCGGTAATCTTACCATTTGAATCAACCTTTACGATTTTTGAGTCTGAGGATGTCCACTTTACATTCTTGTATGTGGCATTTGAGGGATTGACAGTAGCCTTAAGGGTATATGTATGAGTCTTATAAATAGCTACTGAGGTTTTGTTGAGAGTAATTCCCGAAACCTCTGTTTTCTTTTTAACGGTGACCTCGCAGGTAGCTGTGCGGCCCTTATTGACCGAGGTAACGGTAATTGTACACTTACCCGAGCCGACACCGGTAACAACACCCTTACTGTCAACTGTTGCCACCTTTGTGTTTGATGATGACCATGTTACGTCCTTGACGGTAGCATTGGAAGGATCGATGGTGGGCTTGAGAGTGAGCTTATCGGTTGTATAAATTGTTGCACTTGTTTTGTTAAGTGAAACAGATTCAACTCTTGTTGTAATCTTGAAGCGGCAGGATGCGGAATAAAGTCCGTCAACGGTCTGCACGGTAATATAGGCAGTGCCGTCCTTGTGTGCTTTAACATAACCGCTCTGGCTAACTGTTGCGACAGAGGGGTCTGAGGTGGACCATATAAGATCCTTATTATCAGCATCTGCGGGGCTTACTGTTGCGGTAAGTCTCTTACCGAAGCCTACATAAAGAGTTGTTGAGGTTTTGTCAAGCTTTACGTCCTTTACGGCTTTACCGATACCGATAAGGCTCAGGGGGAATTTTTCTGCCCAGAGTCTCTGAAGTGTTTCTGAGGGATGAACACCGTCAATGGTGTATTCGGGGTAGAGAGCTGCAGGGTCCTTGGGATTGCAGGAAATCTCGTTAAAGTTAACATAACCGTCGTGCTCGTCTGTTTTTGCAAGCCATGAGTTAACGTCAAGAGCTATCTGCCAGTCAGAAGCAAATTCTTCATCGGTTCTGACATATTTATCGCCGTCACCGAAATAGTTTCTGGTGTTGCCCTTCCACTGAGTGATGCCGACAACAACAACCTTGATACCTGCCTTATGACATTTATCAAATACCTTTTTATAGCCATTGATAATATCCTGAGCGGTGGGCTGCTCTATGCCGCCCTTGTCCTTATATTCTTCCATAACATCAAGACAGACGGGGTGAACAATATCGTTGCAGCCGATTTTAACAACAACATATTTTACACCCGAAGCCTGAAGTGCATCAACATCGAGACGGTCAATCATTCCTACGCCGTAAATCTTTGAGCCGAGGCCGAGACCGTTGCCGAGAAGTCTGTTGCCGATGATGCCCTTACCGACAACACCGACGTTGGTACCGCCTGCGGCATTTATTCTTTCAGCAAGATACTCAGGGAATTCGTTAGCAACTGTTGAGTCACCGATAACAACAACCGAGTATGCATTGTTTCCCTCGGCGAGAACATCCATATTTACAACCATGGGAACAACCTTGATAAACTTGTAGCCAAGGTTAATGTCGATATCCGAGCCGAGAAGCGCGGAAATGATCTTGACAACATCAGGGCTGTCAATGAAGGTGGGGAGAAGTCCGAAGTTTTCCTTGGAGGTAGCATCATCACCAAAGGTAAGATATGTATCGGCGCCGGAAAGACCCATTGTTTTAACCTCGGTGAATTCCTCCGCATAAATGCTCAGCGCAATGCTTTCACCTGCGTTGATATTAAATACAACAGGGTCGGTGTAGATTTCCTCACCGGGAGCGAGCCTGATATTCTGGTAGCCTTCGTTAAAGGTTACTATCTTGACGGAGTCGGCATCAATCTTTGAGCCCTTGATGCTTTTGGCAATGGTAACGCGGGCAATTACAAGATCCTCATCACCGTAAAGATTGGAAATCTTGAAGCGTGCCTTTGTGCCGCTTGTGGTGGGGGTGATGACGGCTCTCATAGTAACCTTACCCACATAGGGAGTAATGGAGTTGTAGCCGTCAAAGCCGATTTCGGTCGCACCGGTACCCCATGCTCCTATCCATTTTTTGTTTGAGTCATCCGCCGCAGAGGAGGAGAAGGCAAATATCGCTGATATTGCCGTCACAACAACCGCAAGAACGAATGCTTTCTTAAATAATTTTTTCATAGTTTCATCCTCCCGAAAAATTACTGAATTCGGTTTATAATCATATATATAATACTATATTCGAATAAAAAAATCAAGCAAACTGCAGCATTACCGCCCCTGTGAGCAAATAATTTTCTTTTTGTTCACACTTATTCCTTGGTTTCTCTGTTTTTGCTGTGTTGACCCTGAGCTTTTTTCTGCTGAGACTTCTTAAATTCGCGCTGCTTAATTTCAAGAAGCTTCTTTCTGTAATCGAGCAGATTCATAAGGAAAACCGCAATAGCCACAAGAGTAAGAATGGCAACCACAAGAACAAATATCTTTGAAGAAAGTATTGATGAAATTGTAGACATAATCAGTCTTCCGAGACTCATTTTGACAGTATTTGCAGCGACAAGGTCAACGGTTGCAACCTCATTGTGAGCATAAAAGACCTTTGCCTGACCTATTATATCGCCAGCCTCAACAGGTGCGGTCACCTTTTCAGGAACAGAGCCCTCAACAATTCTGAATTCTATGGAATCGGGGGAAGCGTTTGAAGGAAGCAGGGCAGATATTTCTTCTCTGGGAACAAGTCTGAGAGTGTCCGCATCCTTACCTGCCACAACATTGACAACAGCCACTGTCTGAGTGGGGGTTACCACCGTTCTGTAGCGGATGTTGTCATAAACCCAGGTGAGCATTTTTTGTGCATCGGTCATACAGGTGTTTTCATTGATTTCGTCCTTATCCACATTCATAAGCTTTCCGCCCATAACCACGGTAAGATAAGAGTATCCGTCCTTATTGGACACGACGGCAATGCATTCCCCTGCTTTGTCGGTGCTTGTATGCTTACCTGCCACGACTGATGAATGATAATAATCGCCGACGCCTGCATTTGTCATTCTGTTTGTAGAGGTATAGGTTCTCTCGACGTTGAGCTCTGTGGCCTTGAGAGTAACACTTTTAAGTGAAAAGGATTCAACAAACAAGGGATGGGACCAGGCGTATTTAACTATTTTTGCTATATCCGAAGCAGTGGTGTACTGACCGTCGGTGTCAAAGCCGGTAAGGTTTTTTATAGATGTGTTTGTGCAGCCGACCTTTGTGCAAAGAGCCTGCATATCCTCAAGAAATGCCTCTGAGGTACCGCTGACATCGTGAGCAATTATACTCAGAGCATCGTTGGCACTGTAAACCATAAGACAGTCAAAGAGTTCCTTTTTAGAAACAACCTCACCCTCTTTATAAAGTGCGGTTTTAACGCCGAAGCCGTACTCAACGACAGAAAGATTTTCCTTGGTTACCGTTATTTCGCCCTCGAGATTCTGCCACTTTTCAAGAGCAACCACGGCCGCAATAAGCTTGGAAAAGCCCGCAACGGGAACCTTTTTATCACTGTCCTTGTCAAAAAACACTGTCCCTTCGTCAAGGTTTTCCATATAATAAACCTTTGAATGAAGCTTTTTTGTCACCTCACCCGCATCGTATTCTGCCGAGGAGGGCAAAGCAAAAAAGGAAAGCATCAGCATTAAAGCAAGACTCAGACTAAACAGTTTTTTCATTTTCACGTCACTCCGATAAAAAAAGATTTATGTAAAATATTGAAATTGAGAATTTTAGTTTGCAATATATAAAAATATATGCTAAAATATACCCGTTAGTTAATTATATCAATTCATTAAGGAAAAGTACAGTATTTTGAATAAACAAAAAATGAACTTTTTTATAAAATCAAGGAAGGAGCTTCAGTGAGCTTATGATATACGTTACAGGCGACACTCACGGTATACTTTCCCGCTTTGATGACCCCCGTCTCAAAAAGCTTAAGCAAGGCGATACTCTCATTGTCTGCGGCGATTTCGGCTTTCTCTGGGATGGCTCAAAGGACGAAATCAACGCTCTTAAAAAGCTTAGCAAAAAGAAATATAACATCTGCTTCGTTGACGGCACCCACGAAAATTTCGATATGCTCGGTAAGCTCAAAATCAAAAAGTGGAACGGCGGAAAGGTGCACCATATTGCTTCCAACATTTTTCATCTTATGAGGGGTCAGATTTTTGACATTGAAGGTCTCAGAATCTTTACCATGGGCGGCGGAGAAAGCCCCGACATAGAATACCGCTATGAAATGGATACCTGGTCGGAGCTTGAAATTCCCACAAGAGAGGAGCTTGTTGAGGGTGTAGACAACCTGCAGAAGTATGACGGTAAGGTTGATATCATCATCACACACGAGCCCCCTGCAAAAATCAAGGACTTCCTTCTTCTCGACACGGGCAGTGATGCGAGTATTACCGCCATCAACACCTACCTTGAAGACGTCAGCCGGATATGCACCTTCAGCCATTGGTATTTCGGCTCGCTTCATCTTGATAAGTTTATTTCCACAAGCCACATAAGCGTTTTTAACAATATCATTAATGCAAAAACAGGCGAGGTTATAAGACGTTAAGCCCCTCGACTGATGTATAACCGCACAAAATATAAAGGAATGGGTGATAAAAATGAACATTACTCCGAAACCGAATTTTATAAAGGTCTTTTCAGGCGAATGCTGGCTGAAGGACAATAAGCTTACCTATGTCAAGGATGAAAGCCTTGGCGAAGAAGCCTACACAATCGATATCAGAGACGGCGAAACCACCGTAACAAGCAAAACGGATAAGGGCAG
This sequence comes from Acutalibacteraceae bacterium, assembly GCA_045537815.1. GTDB lineage: Bacteria > Bacillota > Clostridia > Oscillospirales > Acutalibacteraceae > UBA6857. Next base: position 42,157 of record JAZSQD010000012.1, read on the forward strand.
ATACTATGCAGGACTTACTCTCGCTCAGCTCGAAGCAGCGGGTAAGACTCCTCTTTGCAAAATCGAGGATGAGCCCGCATTCCCCTACCGCGGCTTTATGATTGACTCTGCAAGACATATGCAGACCATAGATGAAATCAAGGCATATATCACTGCCGCCGCCAGCTATAAAATGAACGTTTTCCATTGGCATCTCTGCGACGACCAGGGCTTCAGAATCGAAAGTGAGAAGTACCCTGAGCTTAACAAGATAGGCTCTTACCGTAAGTGCCACGGCTTCAAGAGTAAGGTTATGGAGCCCTACGGCGGATATTACACCAAGGATGAAATCCGCGACGTTATCGCCTTCTGTAAGGAAAAATTCATCGAGGTTATTCCCGAAATAGATATGCCGGGTCACACAAGTGCTATTATTGCCACCTATCCCGAGCTTTCTTGCCGTAACGAAAAAATCGACGTTATAACCGAAGGCGGTATTTTCAGAGATATTCTCTGTGCAGGTAAGGATAAAACCCTCGATTTCTGCTACGGTCTTCTTGATGAAATTATAGAGCTTTTCCCCGGTGAGTATATACATATCGGCGGTGACGAGGCTCCCAAGGCCCGTTGGTGCGAATGTGCCGACTGTCAGAAGCGTATCAAGGATGAAAATCTCAAGGATGTGGAGGAGCTTCAGGGCTGGTTCACACAGAAAATCATCACTCACCTCAGGAAAAAGAACAAAAAAGCAATCTGCTGGAACGAAAGCCTTAATTCAGGTCTTATCGGCAAGGATGACTCAATCATCTGCAACTGGATGGACAGAAAGAATGCCTGTGCCGACTTTGCCAACAAGGGCGGCAAGGTCATTGCTGAGGACTTCTATCACTACTACCTCGACTATGAGTACGGTATGACACCTCTTAAGAAAACCTATGAGTATAATCCCCGCTTTGACGGACTGAACAGTGAGGGTGAAAAGAACATCATCGGTGTTGAGACTCCCATCTGGACAGAATACGTTGAGGATTTCGACAGAATGAGCTATATGTGCTTCCCCCGCCTTATTGCCGTTGCAGAAAGCGGATGGACAAGAAAGAGCGAGAAAAATTACAAGGACTTCGTTGTAAGAGCCGAAAACCAGAGAGAGTATCTTGCTTCTCTCGGCATCAAGCAGGCCGACAAGAAGTGCTGGGAGCCGAGCGTAGGTGAAAGAATCAAAATCGGTCTCGGAAGACTTAAAAGCATACTCAACCCCCACGCGATACTTGTTTTCCTTTTCCCGAATAAGAATATTGACTGATAAATAAAATGACACCGTACTCCGAAGGGGGTACGGTGTTGTTTTGCGAAAAAAAGTCCTTACATCATAGAACAGTCTACGGAAATTCAGTGACGGCAAAAATGAATTGCCTTCGGCATGAATTGGCGTTGCCATGAATTGACCGCGTCATGAATTGCACCTATGGTGCATTTTATAAAAAAGAAGGCACACCGATTTCCGATGTGCCTATGTTTTGCAATTAAGTAATGCTTAGATTACTGCTCAACAGCGTAAACGCTAACCTTCTTGCGATCCTTACCCATTCTTTCGAACTTAACCTTACCGTCGATAAGAGCGAAGAGAGAGTCGTCTGAGCCTCTGCCTACGTTGTTACCGGGATGGATGTGAGTGCCGCGTTGCTTAACAAGGATGTTACCTGCAAGAACGAACTGACCGTCTGCACGCTTAACACCGAGTCTCTTTGATTCTGAGTCACGGCCGTTACGGGTTGAACCCATACCTTTTTTGTGAGCGAATAATTGAATGTTTATCTTAAGCATTTGTTACACCTCCGTATTATTCTTTTAAACAGTTTTTTCTTTACAAAGGATATATTCGTTATAGTCCTCTGCAAGGGCTTTTACGTGAAACTCTAAGCCTTTGAGTACTGCCTGAACTTCATTTTTGTCACTTTCAACAGTAAATTCGAGATACCCCTCGTCAACCGTTGCCTCGCCGTAAGCACCTATAACCTCTGTTACGGTGTTTACTGCCATATATGCTGCCGATGAAACCGATGCACAGATAATATCCGCACCCTGCTCATCGTAGCCGCTGTGACCTGAAATTTCAAAGCCTCTGAGCTTATCGCCTTTTCTGTAAAACGTTGCCCTGATCATTAAGCGTTGATAGCTGAAATCTCAACCTTTGTGTAGGGCTGTCTGTGACCCATCTTACGCTTAGCATTCTTCTTGGCCTTGTAGGTGAATACTACAACCTTCTTGCCCTTACCGTTCTTGATTGCCTTTGC
>JAZSQD010000145.1:0-2865 GCA_045537815.1 Acutalibacteraceae bacterium
TAAGCCGTGTGTTACTTCCACAACGTTTGCACCGAGAATCTTCATTCTTGCAACATTGGGAGCCTGCTTCTTGATATCAACAGAGCCCATGTAGATGTCGCATTCAAGACCGAAATAAGCAGCTGCGGTAGCAAGCGCAACGCCATGCTGGCCTGCACCTGTTTCAGCGATAACCTTCTTCTTGCCCATGTACTTTGCAAGAAGAGCTTCACCCATGCAGTGGTTGAGCTTGTGTGCGCCTGAGTGGTTTAAGTCCTCACGCTTTGCGTAAAGCTGAACCTTGCCGCCGAGAGCGTCGGAAAGTCTTTCAAGATGTGTAACGGGTGTGGGTCTGCCCTGGAATTCCTTTCTGATTCTGCGAAGTTCCGCAATGAACTTTCTGGACTGGCAGATGGAATAATATGCTTCTGTGATTTCAGCCATAGCAGCCTTGAGCTTGTCATCTACGTAAACGCCGCCGTACTTGCCGAAATAGCCGTTGTTGTCAGGGTAGTTGTTGAAATAGGTTTCAAAATCAATTCCGTTTAAAATCATGATAAATATCCTCCATAAATATAAAAAGTAAAATTAAAACGTAAACATTGAATCAAAGCAAGCTACGCCATCGTTTTGTAAGCAGCATATTCTGTCCCTCCAAAATAAAAATTCCTCTGACCTTTTCTCCGTCAGAGAATTTCACTTTACATAAAAACAGCCCTGACAGAGTACATCATAATCTGTCAAGGACGAATAAATCTTATCCGTGGTGCCACCTTGATTCACGGCTCAGCCGTGCACTTAGCAGGATACAAGCATATCCCCGGCAACTAACGTATGCCACACGTCGCAGAATACTCAGCCTTCGCCTTTGACTGCGCCCTCAGCGGTCCATTTGATAATCTGTTTTTCGCCCCTTCTCAGCAAACGGGACTCTCTGTGGAAGCATAACTACCTTTATCTCCGCATCAACGGTTTCAAATATTTGGTTTTTATCAGTATAGCACTATATCGTTATTTTGTCAATAGTTTCCATGAATTTTGTCGGATATAAGCAAAACATACTTTCGCCTCACTCATCTTTTATATACTCAATTATCTGGTCAATCGAGCAATCCAGAATAAAGCACAGGGTATCGAGCGTTTTGGTACTTATGGCTTCACCGTGCTTTATGCGGTGAATTGTATTTGCCGACATTCCCTGCTTATAAATAAGATAATATTCCGTAATTCCCTTTAACTTCAATGTTTCATAAAACGGCTTATAGCTAATCATATTCAATCACCGATTATATTTTAACATACTTAATCTTTTGATAAACCTCAATATATTGAGCATAGATAAATTTTTTATTATACCATATTTCTTTCAATAAGTCTACCATAACTTTTATTTTGGCAAAATTTTGTGAATTATTACAAATTTATTATCAATATATTGACAATAGTTAACTTATTAATTATAATATATGTGAAAGGAGATGATAATATGTCTACATTGGTATTCATACCAAAGGCTGTTCCATCCATCGGACCGATGTTCTGCAATTGCAGCAAATGCAGAGAAGCCACACCTCACTTTATTTACACTAGCAAGGGAAGTTCTGTACCCTTACCTCTTTTTATCGGTCTTGCTGCCAGAGCCGCATCGTCGGAAAAAATAACACTTATTTGCTACAACTGCTTCAATATTCAGTATACCAACTATAAGGCCGATGATTACTTAGCCGACCTACGGCACAACCCCGATTACTCATATATGTTCAGGGGACACCGAAAAGCCTACGAGCATGCCCGGAGCGCCATCAACCATATTCTGAGTGCTGCACAGATAAATGCCAGCAACACCATTTACCCCGGAAAAAGGAAGGAAATAAATTTCCACCTTGAGGAAGCGGCACGCATTAAAGCTTCAAATAACGATGCTTTCAATTTTGAGCTTAACCGTGACCTTGCCATGATAGCTCATTCATTGCCGAAGAAATGCCCCAGATGTGCTGAAACTGTAAAGAGCGAGGCACTTGTCTGCCGTTTTTGCGGTTACGAATTCAGGGAAGATGAAAGAGAGACGGATAAAATTCTATAAAGCATAAGGAATACTATGCGAGCCTTCGACTATCGCATTTAAGCCATATATACAAAAACGGACGTTCCGAAGAACGTCCGTCTTTTTTATTTAATTATGAAGAATCAGTCCTGAGCAGGAGCGTAGTAATCTACGAGACCTACTAAGTTGTCGTACTTCTTCTTGCTGTTTGCTTCAGCGATATCGAAGAGCTGCTTAGCTCTGTCAGGGTTAGCTCTCATGAGGGAGTTGTAACGTACTTCTCTCATCATGAATGCCTGGTAATCACCTGTAGGAGCCTTGCTGTCGAGGGAGAAGGGATTCTTGCCTTCGTCAGCTGCAGCGGGGTTGAAGCGGAAGAGGTGCCAGTAACCAGCTTCTACTGCTTCCTTTTCTACCTGCTGTGCGATTGCGAGACCGCCCTTGATACCGTGGTTGATACAAGGAGCATAAGCGATGATTAAGGAAGGACCATCGTAAGCTTCAGCTTCTGCGATTGCCTTTAAGCACTGGTTTCTGTCAGCGCCCATAGAAATCTGAGCAACATATACATAACCGTACTGCATAGCGATAGCAGCAAGATCCTTCTTCTTAACGTTCTTACCACCGGCTGCAAACTGTGCAACTGCACCGATGTTTGTAGCCTTGGAAGCCTGACCGCCTGTGTTGGAGTAAACTTCTGTATCAAATACGAAGATGTTTACATTCTTGCCGGAAGCGAGAACGTGGTCAACACCGCCGTAACCGATATCGTATGCCCAGCCGTCACCACCGAAGATCCAGTTGGACTTCTTGTTGAGGTAGTTCTTGAGCTTGAGAACTTC
>JAZSQD010000054.1:0-17279 GCA_045537815.1 Acutalibacteraceae bacterium
GTCTTGTAAGAGAAGAAATAAAGTATTAAAGCTTGCAAAGGGCTACTATGGCTCAAAGCACAGCCTCTTCAAGACAGCTAAGCAGGCTGTTATGAAGTCAGGTAACTATGCATATATCGGCAGAAAGCAGAAGAAGAGAGATTTCCGTCGTCTCTGGATTACAAGAATCTCAGCTGCTTGCAAGGCAAACGGCATGAACTATTCAACATTCATGAACGGTCTCAAGAAGGCAGACATCACTCTCAACAGAAAGATGCTTTCAGAAATCGCTATTGCTGATCCTGCTGCATTCACAGATCTTGTAGAAAAGGCAAAGGCAGCTCTTTAATCAAAACTGAATTACGTCCGAGATTGATTCTCGGACGTATTTGTGTTTTTTTAACGTCTAAATTTTTCTGTATAATGAGGTAATGTAATGCTCAAAATCGACAGTCTTTCTAATGAAAAAATCAAATTGTGCGCAAAAATTGCCGAGTCTGCAAAGCACAGAAAGCAAAACGGAATGTTCTTTTTAGAGGGTCTCCGTCTTTGTCGCGATGCAGCTTTTTCAGGTTGCGGAATTGAGTTTGCTTTTTTCACTCGAAAGGCTATTGAGTCTCATTGTGACGATGTTAAAGTGATTTGCGATGCATCACAGCATTATTTTGAAATATCCGATCAGGTTGCTTTGAAGCTTTCACAGACCGAATCTTCACAGGGCTTTTATTGTCTTTGTAAGATTACCGAAGCAAACCATAAAATTAATTTGAGCGGAAGGTATATTGCCCTTGAAAACATACAGGATCCGTCAAATTTGGGCGCAATTTGCAGAACTGCTGAGGCTCTCGGTATCGACGGCGCAATACTTTGCGGTTGCTGTGACAGATATTCTCCGAAGGCACAGAGAGCTGCAATGGGTTCACTGCTCAGGATAAATATTCTGGAATGCAACGACCTCTCAGCTTGCCTTAAGGAACTGAAATCGGGTGGTATGACGGTTTATGCCACAACACCCGACAACAATTCGGTTATTATCACCCGAGCCGATATGAGCGGAGGAGTTGTTGCAGTTATCGGCAATGAAGGCAACGGGGTGAGCGAAAGTGTATTTTCGGTTTGTCAAAAGCTTACCATACCGATGCTTGGCAGGGCTGAATCTCTCAATGCATCAATGGCGGCCGCTATCACGATGTGGGAAATGATGAGGTGCGCTGATGAATGATGCTTTATATTGGGTGTGGCTTCAGAATTGTGTCGGTTATGCCGGTCAGTTTAAAGAATTAATGGAGCATTTCGGAACTCCTGAGGCTATTTTCCGTGCTTCCTCGGAATCTCTGTCTGATTTTGAATATTTAAAAAGAAGAAAGTCTCTGCGCGAAAGAATCGAAAAGCACGACCTTTCAGATGCTGAAGAAACAGTCCGAATCTGCAGAAAGCATAGCATCCGCATTATTACATACGCCTGCGATAAATATCCCGCTTTGCTCAGAGAAATACCCGACCCGCCAATGATTCTCTATGTCAGAGGTAATGTTGATTGTCTTAGTGACGGACTTCATATCGCGGTTATCGGCAGTCGCACTCCCAGTGTTTACGGTGAAGAAAGCGCGCGGAATATTGTTTCGGGACTAGTGGCTGATTACGGTGTTGTAACTGTCAGCGGCGGAGCTCTCGGTATTGACAGTATAGCCCACCTGACCACTATTGATAACGCAGGTAAGACAGTTCTTGTAATGGGTTGCGGTCACGGAGACGGGTACCTTCCTGAAAACAGTGAGCTTCGCAAAAAGGTGTTCAGTCACTGCGGAGCTCTTGTCAGTGAGTATCCTCCGTTGCATTCTCCGACACAGGGCAGCTTTCCACAGCGCAACAGGATAATTTCGGGTCTCAGTAAAGCGGTTGTTATAATTGAGGCGGCAGAATACAGCGGTACCTTCAGCACAGCCAAGCATTCACAAAAGCAGGGCAGGGAGCTGTTTGTTCTTCCGGGCGATATTCAGAGCGGTAATTTTACAGGTTCCAATCAGCTGATAACCGAAGGTGCAAAGGCTGTTTTTTCCGCTGACGATATCGCTTCGCATTTTGACGGTGTGAAACGAAAAAATATTCATGACGGTATCAAAACAAATAATCCTTTTGATAAAATTGATGAGCAGTCTGCTTTTTCTAAAAAAAGCAGCACAAAGAAAAGGATAAAAAAATCAGATAAAAGCGTAAATGCCTCATCTGATGAAAAATCTGAAAAAAATATTGAAAATGTGAAGAAAAATCTTCCTGAAACTATTTCTAAAAATGCAGAAATAGTGTATAATTTAATGTCTGACGGAAAATGTACTCTTGATGAGCTTACGAATTCGTGTGAGCTTTTACCTGCTAAGATACTTGCAGCTCTGACTGAATTGGAGCTTGAAGGCTTTGCGGAAAAAACCGCCGACGCTTATCGGATGTTATAATTCCGGTTGTTAGTTTTAAATCCATTAGAAAAGGTGAAAAATATATGGCAAATCTTATTATTGTTGAGTCACCCTCAAAGGCAAAAACCCTCAAAAACTACCTCGGTAGCGGCTATGAGATAATCGCATCCAAGGGTCATATCAGAGATTTACCTGCTGCCAAGCTCAGTGTTGATATAAAGCATGATTTCGAGCCTAAATACAGTATCGTAAAAGGCAAAGAAAAGCTTGTAAAAGAGCTTAAGGCTGCGGTTGAAGCAAGTGACGAAGTTTTTCTCGCAACTGACCCTGACCGCGAAGGAGAAGCAATTTCATGGCATCTTGCTGAAATTCTCGGTCTTGACCTTGAGAAAAACAACAGAGTTACTTTTAATGAAATCACAAAAACCGGTGTCAGAAACGGTATGAGCAATCCCCGCAAGGTTGATCTTGACCTTGTCAACGCTCAGCAGGCCAGACGTATTCTTGACCGTCTTGTCGGCTACAAGCTCAGCCCCTTTGTATCGCAAAAAATCAGAAGAGGCCTTTCTGCGGGCCGTGTTCAGAGTGTTGCTGTCAGAATGATTGTTGACAGAGAAAACGAAATCAGAGCCTTTAACCCCGAGGAGTATTGGGAGATTGAAGGTAAGTTCCTTTTTTCAAGAAAAAACATCACTGCTGATTTTTACGGCGATGAAAACGGTAAAATCGAGCTTAAAAGCAAGCAGGAAGCCGATGCAATTCTTGCAAGACTTGACGGCGCATCCTACTATATCAGCTCACTTAAGCTCGGCAAAAGAACAAAAAATCCCGCTCCTCCCTTTATTACATCAACTCTTCAGCAGGAAGCCTCAAGACGTCTCGGCTTCAGAGCTGAAAGAACAATGAAAATTGCTCAGGAACTTTATGAGGGTGTCAATATTGACGGCTACGGCTCAATAGGTCTTATAACCTATATGAGAACCGACTCTCTTCGTATATCCGAGGAAGCAAGACAGGCTACTGACGAATTCATCCTTCAGACTTACGGTGAAAAATACATTCCCGAGAAGCCCCGTTATTTCAAATCAAGAAGTAATGCTCAGGACGGACATGAAGCCATCAGACCTTCAACCGTTTCACTTACTCCCGACAAGGTCAAAGCCAGTCTCACGGCAGAACAGTATAAGCTTTATACTCTTATCTGGAACAGATTTGTTGCTTCGCTTATGGCACCCTGTATTCAGAATACTTCAAAGCTTGAAATCAGAAGCACTGTAAGCGGTCTGCCTGAAGAAAAATACTGTGTTTTTACCGCGAGCGGTTATTCTGTTAAATTTGACGGCTTTACTGTTTTATATGATTCAGGCGATAACGATGAAAAGTCGAAGCTTCCTGACGGCCTCGTCAGCGGTGAACCCCTCAAGCTTAAAGAGCTTATTCCTTCACAGCATTTCACTCAGCCTCCTGCAAGATATACCGAGGAAACCCTTATCAAAACTCTTGAAGAAAACGGAGTGGGTCGTCCGAGTACTTATGCTACAATCATTTCCACTATCACAAAGCGTGAATATATCGAAAGAAAATCCAAGCAGCTTGTTCCTACTGAGCTCGGTGAAGCTATTGTTAATCTTTTAAAGGAAAAGTTTAAAAATATAGTTAACGTTAAGTTTACCGCTCAGATGGAAAGCGACCTCGATATGGTCGGCGAGGGTAAGGAAGATTATATCAAAATGCTTCATGATTTCTACGATGATTTTGAAGTAAACCTTCAGAAGGTCAAAAAGGATATGGAAGGTGTCAAAATTCAGCTTCAGGAGGATATTACCGACATTCCCTGTGATAAGTGCGGACGTATGATGGTTATTAAGACCGGTCGATTCGGTAAATTCCTTGCTTGCCCCGGTTATCCCGAATGTAAAACAACTAAACCCTACGTTGTTGAAACCAACGCAAAATGTCCTGTTTGCGGCGGAAAAGTAATATCAAAGAAATCCAAGAGAGGATATACTTTCTTCGGATGCGACAAATGGCCCGAATGTAACTTTATGACATGGGATAAGCCCACCTCAGAGGTTTGTCCTCAGTGCGGAAAGTCTCTTTTCAAGGGAAAAGGCGGCGTTCTTTCCTGCCTTGGCGAGGGCTGTGGCTATCAGACAAAATCAAAAAAGAAAAAAGATAAAGAATAAGAAAAAAGGAGGGTGACGGAAGTGTCAGACGCAGTAAAAATAATCGGCGGAGGTCTTGCAGGTGTTGAAGCCGCTTGGCAGCTTGCAAACAGAGGATTTAAAGTAATGCTCTATGAAATGAAGCCTGTCAGATTCAGCCCCGCGCATAAGCTTCCGTTGCTTGCAGAGCTTGTCTGTTCAAACTCTTTGAAAGCCAAAAGGCTTGAGTCATCCGCAGGACTTCTGAAAGAGGAAATGCGTATACTCGGTTCCTTGTGTATGGAATGTGCCGATATGTGTGAGGTTCCTGCAGGCGGTGCTCTTGCCGTTGACAGAAATGATTTCTCACGTCTTATTACCGAAAAGATTGAAGCTCACGAAAACATAACAGTTATACATGAGGAGGTTACAGAGATTCCCGACGGCAATGTAATAATAGCCGCAGGTCCTCTTGCTTCTGATGCACTCAGTGAGAGTATCGGAAGGCTTTGCGGTGAAGGATTGCATTTCTTTGATGCAGCCGCACCCATTGTGACTTTATCAAGCATAAATTTTGATAAAGCTTTTACCGCTTCAAGATATGAAAGGGGCGGGGAGGATGATTACATCAACTGCCCGATGAATAAAGAGGAATATGAAGCCTTTTATGATGCCCTCATAAATGCTGAGGGTGCTTCTCTTCATTCTTTTGATAAGCGTAAGGATTTTTACGAGGGCTGTATGCCTATTGAGGTCCTTGCTTCAAGAGGAAGAGATACCATGCGTTTCGGACCGATGAAGCCTGTAGGACTCAGGGACCCCCGAACAGGTCACAGACCCTGGGCGGTGCTTCAGCTCAGAAAAGAAAACAGTGCCGGTACAATGTATAATCTTGTAGGCTTTCAGACGAATCTTAAATTCGGTGAACAGAAGAGAGTTTTTTCTATGATTCCCGCTCTCGAAAATGCTGAATTCGTAAGATACGGAGTTATGCACCGAAATACTTTTATTGATTCGCCCCGACTTTTAAACGGCGATTTCAGCTTTAAAGCCAGACCTGATTTGTTCTTTGCAGGGCAGATTACAGGTGTAGAGGGCTATATGGAGTCTGCCTCGAGCGGAATTATGGCAGGTATAAATATGGCACGACGTTTAAAGGGTGAGGAAACGCTGATTCTTCCCGAAAACACAATGATAGGTGCCTTGAGCAGATATATCAGTGATGAAAAGGTAGTCAATTTTCAGCCCATGGGGGCAAATTTCGGCGTTTTGCCGCCGATCGAACCAAAAATCAGAGATAAAAAAGAGCGTTATACGGCACTCGCTCAAAGAGGTATTGATTCAATAAATAAATATCTTCAGCACGGAGGTATAATATGAATTTTACAGAATTTGAAAAAATTATCGGATATGAATTTAAAAATAAATCTTTGCTGAAAACAGCACTTACTCATTCATCATATGCTAATGAAAAGCATTTTGAGGGTGAATGTAACGAGCGTCTAGAGTTTCTCGGCGACTCGGTACTCGGTGTTATTACAGCTGAATATTTTTATCATCATCTCAACCACCTTCCCGAAGGTGAAATGACTAAAAAAAGAGCGGCTTGTGCCTGTGAAAAGTCTCTTTTTAACTTTGCTAAAGAAATTAATCTCGGCAAATATATTCTTCTCGGAAGAGGCGAAGAAAACACAAACGGAAGAAACAGAGCATCCATTCTTGCCGATGCCTTTGAGGCTGTGATAGCCGCTATATATCTTGACGGCGGTCTTGAACAGGCAAGACGGTTTGTTCTTGATTTCGTTAAGAAGGCCGCAACCCAGCAGGAAAGCTTCCGCGACTATAAAACAGAGCTGCAGGAAATCATACAAAAAAATCCCGATGAGCATCTTACATATGTTCTTGTCGGTGAAAGCGGACCTGACCATAATAAACGTTTTGAGGTTGAGGTTAGACTTAACCGCAATGTAATGGGCTGTGGGGTAGGAAGAAGTAAAAAGCTTGCCGAACAGCAGGCTGCTAAAGAAGCACTTGAGCTTATGGGTATAAAAAGTTGAAGCATATAAATGTTGCCTTATTTGTTCCTGACCTCGGGTGTCCGAGAAGATGCAGTTTCTGTAATCAGAAGACCATTTCGGGCAAATTATCTCCGATAAGTCCTGAAGATATTGAGCGTGCAGTTTCTGTCGCTCTTCAGAATTCAGACTGCAATGGCGGAGAAATTGCTTTCTTCGGCGGTAGCTTTACTGCAATTGGGCAAGGATATATGCTTGAACTTCTTGCAAAAGCTAAGGAGTATATTGATAAGGGTTTATTCAAAGGTATACGCATATCTACACGACCTGATTGTATTGACAGAGAAACGCTGGAAATACTCAGAGATTACTCGGTTACTTCAATAGAGCTCGGTTGTCAGAGTATGGATGACAGTGTGCTCCGAATGAACAACAGAGGTCACGACAGCCGTGATGTAATCAATGCGGCTGAGCTCATAAAGGAATACGGTTTTGAATTCGGAGTGCAGATGATGACAGGTCTTTACGGTGATACACCTGAGGGTTCAATTGAAACTGCGAAAAAGCTTATCGCTCTGAAGCCTGATACGGCACGGATTTATCCTACGGTTATTCTTGAAGGAACAGAGCTTGAAAGTCTGTATAAGAGCGGTGAATATATGCCTCAGAGCCTTGATGAAGCTGTTGAATTATGCTCAGAGCTTCTGACTATGTTTGAAGGTAACGGTATAAGGGTAATTCGTATGGGACTTCATTCAGGCGGTAATGTTGAAGAGGGCTATGTTGCAGGTGTTTACCATCCTGCTTTCAGAGAGCTTTGTGAAAGCCGTATTTATTTAAAGGAAGTTGAACGTCTGATTGATGAAGAAAGCTTGTCAGACGGTGAAATAGAAATAACTGTTGGCAGCAGATATGTTTCAATGCTGACCGGTCAGAAAAAATCAAACATAAAATATCTACAAGCGAAAGGCTATAAGGTCAGAATAGTTCAGGAACAGAGTTTTCCTAAATATAAAATAAAAGTCCGAGGAATTGTAAAATGACATTAAAAGCACTTGAAATGCAGGGATTCAAGTCTTTCCCTGAAAAGACAACCTTACAGTTCGGTAAAGGCATTACGGCTGTAGTCGGCCCGAACGGAAGCGGTAAAAGTAATATTTCCGATGCAGTCAGATGGGTACTCGGTGAGCAGTCGAGCAAGTCACTTCGAGGCTCAAAGATGGAGGACGTCATTTTTGACGGAACTAAAATCAGAAAGGCGCACGGCTTTGCTCAGGTTACTCTCAGACTTGATAATACAGATAAAAATCTCAAGGGCTATGACAGTGATGAGGTCTCGGTTACCAGACGTTATTACCGCTCAGGCGAAAGTGAATATAAGATTAACGGAGTAAATGTACGACTTAAGGATGTGCATGAGCTGTTTATGGATACAGGTCTCGGCAGAGACGGATATTCTATGGTCAGCCAGGGTAAAATCGCTGATATGGTCAGCGGTAAGGGCAGAGAATGCCGTGAAATGCTTGAAGAAGCTGCCGGAATATCTTCATACAGATACAGAAGAAACGATTCTCTTAAAAAGCTGTCTCAGGCTGAGGAAAATCTTATACGTCTCAGAGATATACTCACAGAGCTCGAAGGTCGTATTGGACCTCTTAAAACTCAAAGCGAAAAGGCTCAGAAATTTATTGTTCTTGCCGCTGAAAAGAAAGAGCTTGAAATAGGTTTGTGGCTTTATAACATTGATAAGCTTCGCGAAAATTTACGCAAGCAGCAGGATAATATTGCCATAGCTTCAGGTCATTATGAAAAAACAGAGCAGGAGCTTATTGAAATTGAGCAGGAAATTGAAAGATGCATTTCAGAGACTCAAAAAATCAATATTGATATTGATGAGATAAGAAATTCCATATCTCTTATAGAAGAAAAATCTGCGAACGCTGCAGGTGAGCAGGCTGTTCTGCGTAACTCTATTGAACATAATAATGAAACAATAGAAAGAATCGGTAAGGACAGAAATGATTCTGAATCCAGTCAGCAGCAGCTTATGAGAGAAATCAGCACCGAAGAAAAGCTGATTAATCAGATTAAAGCAATCCGTACCGAAAAAAGCGAGCTTTTAGATGAAACCGAGAAAGAACTTTTGCTTATGCAGTCGGAGGGCGGCAGTCTTGACAACGAAAGTGCTGAGCTTTCAATGACTGTCACATCTCTTACAAAGGAACTTTCGGATTGCAGAGTTGAATATTCAACCGCTATGTCCTCTGTAAGTGAAATCAAATCCAGAGTTGAAATTATTGATCAGCTTATTTTCGGAAAGAAGGATTCTGTCTCAAAGCTTTCGGATGAAGTTTCATCAAAGGAAAATTCCATTGCCGAGGCTGATGCTGAAATAGTTTCTCTTAACAACTCTGTTAACGGATATTCTTTACGTCTTTCTTCAAAAAACAGTAAGGCAGATTCCTGCAAAAAAGACCTTGACAATCTTATTTTTGAGTCTCAGAGAACATCCTCAAAGGTAAAAATGCTTGAAGAGCTCGAAAAGAATATGGAGGGCTACTCAGGAGCTGTAAAGAAAATTATCAATGAAAGCAAGAAAGGCTCTCTTAAGGGTATTCACGGTACGGTTTCGCAGCTTATATCTGTTGATTCCGAATATGCCGTTGCTATTGAAACCGCATTGGGTAATGCAATTCAGAATATTATTACCGACACTGAAAACGATGCTAAGAATGCAATTAATCTGCTTAAAACGACCAATTCCGGCCGAGCAACATTCCAGCCTATTTCAGCGGTCAAGGGTAAGCATCTCGATGAGAAAAACCTTGACGACTGCTACGGTTATGTTGATATTGCGTCAAATCTTTTACGTTGTGACGAAAAATATGCAGAGATTATTTCCTCTCTTCTCGGTAAGGTTGTAGTTGCAGAAGACCTGACCGGAGCGATAGCAATTGCTAAGAAGTATTCTTATAAATTCAAAATTGTTACTCTTGACGGTCAGATTATCAATACAGGCGGTTCTATGACCGGTGGTTCACAGTCGCAGAATACGGGTATTCTTTCAAGAGGAACAGAAATCGAAAAACTGAAGGCTAAAGAAAAAGAGCTTTCGGAAAAGCTTTCTTTCCAACAAAAAGCTTATGATGAGCTTATCAAAGAAATCGAAGCTCTTGAAGATGTTCTCGCCGCTGAGAAGGAAAAGGTTGTTTCCGCTCAGGAAGAGAAGATTCGTCTTCAGGGTGAATACAATCTTACATTACAGCAGTATAGCGATGCCAAGGATGCTCTTGATAACCTCATAGCAGAAAAAAGCAGTGCTGATGAAAGAATTTACAGCATTGAAGGCGAATGTGAGCTTCATAAGGAAAAAATGGATGAGCTCGCAAAGGCGATTACCGATAAGGAGAACAAGCTTATTCTTCTTGATTCGAAAAAATCAGAGCTTTCAGAAAAAAGAAAAGAGCTTTCAGATAAAATTTCCGCTCTTAATATCGATATCCACGGAGCAGACAGAGATCTGAATGCGAGAAATCAGGCGCTCGGGCTTCTTAAGGCTCGTCTTGTCAGCCAGGAAGACAAGGACAGAGAACTCGATAAGGAAATCGAGCTTATCAAAGCGAAAAATGCTGAGATTGAAAACGAAATCTTATCTTTAAATAATTTAATCATAGAATATTCCGAGCAGGTAACTAAAGCTAAGGATGACATTGTCACTCTTCAGAAAAACAGAACCTCAGCGGAAGAAAAATCACAGTTACTGCGTTCAGCCGAGAGAAGCAAAACAGCTGAACGTGAAAAAATCAGCGGTGAACTTGCAAGACTTGAAGAGCGCAGAGACACTATGAGCAAAGATTATGATGAAATTGTAAGTAAGCTTTATGATGAATATCAGCTGACAAAACGCGAAGCCGAAGCAATTTGTGAAAAGCCTGAAGATCCCAAGGGATCACAAAGAAGACTTCATGAAATCAAAAATTCCATCAGGGCTCTCGGTTCGGTTAATGTTGGCGCAATAGAAGAGTATAAAGAAGTAAGTGAACGTTTTGAGTTTATGTCTTCTCAGGTCAATGATGTCGAAAAAAGCAAGAAGGAGCTTATCCGTCTTATTGAGGAGCTTACTTTTAAGATGAGTTCTCAGTTCCGTGAGCAGTTTGTTAAAATTAACGATAACTTCAACGAAACCTTCCGTGAGCTTTTCGGCGGCGGCAGTGCACAGCTTATACTTGAAAACCCTGCTGATGTGCTTGAAAGTAACATTGATATCAAGCTTCAGCCTCCCGGAAAGAATGTTAAACGTCTCGATTCGCTTTCAGGCGGTGAAAAGGGATTGTCTGCCATTGCACTTCTTTTTGCTATAATGAAGGTAAATCCCGCACCCTTCTGCATATTTGACGAGGTCGAGGCAGCTCTTGACGATGTCAACGTTCAGAGATATGCTCAATATGTGCGCAGAATGACCGACAACACACAGTTTATTCTCATCACACACAGACGCGGTACAATGGAGGAAGCTGATATGCTTTACGGTATCACGATGCAGGAGCAGGGTGTATCTAAGCTTCTTGAACTCAAGACTGCTGAGCTCGCAAAGAAACTCGGCATAACACAATAAGGAGTTATTATTATGGGTATATTTAAAAAATTTGGTTTTGGTCTTAAGAAAACCCGCGAGGGTATGACAGGCAGAATCGAGGATGTTCTCGGTGCTTATGAAGAAATCATCGAAGATTTATACGAAGATCTTGAAGAAGCACTTATTATGGGCGATGTAGGTATGAAAACAGCAATGGATATTGTTGCTGAACTCAGAAAGAGAGTTAACCATAATGAGGTTCGTAATCCGAAGCACGCTAAAATGATAATTGCTGATATAGTTGCCGACATGATTGACGGCGGTGAGGATATGGGTCTTATCACTATTCCTTCTATTATTCTTGTTATCGGCGTAAACGGTGTCGGTAAGACCACCACAATCGGCAAGCTTGCCGCTATGTATAAAAAAGAGGGTAAAAAGGTTATTCTCGGTGCGGCTGACACATTCAGAGCTGCCGCTATAGAACAGCTTGAGGTGTGGGCAGACAGAGCAGGTGTCGATATTGTTAAGCACAAGGAGGGCGCTGACCCGGCTGCAGTTGTTTATGATACAATCAGCGCAGGTCTTGCCAGAGACTGTGATATAATCATTTGCGATACTGCAGGCAGACTTCATAACAAGAAAAATCTTATGGATGAGCTTGCAAAAATATACAGGGTCGTTGAAAAACAGCTTCCCTATGCTGACCGTGAAATTCTTCTCGTTCTTGATGCAACAACAGGTCAGAATGCTGTAAATCAGGCTAAGGAGTTTATGAATGTTGCCGAGCTTACAGGCATTGCACTCACAAAGCTTGACGGCACTGCAAGAGGCGGTGTTGTGCTTGCAATAAAAAATGAGCTTAAGCTTCCCGTTAAGTTTATCGGTGTCGGTGAGCAGATTGACGATTTACAGCCCTTCAAGCCCAAGGTTTTTGCAAAAGCTCTTTTTGAAGATACCTCATCAGTTGAGGAGGATTAAGGGATGAAAATTCTCATTGCAACACATAATAAGCATAAGCTTAATGAAATGTCCAGAATCCTTGCTCCCATGGGCTACGAGGTCGTAACAGACAGTGATATAGGCATTGTTCTTTCCGAGGTTGAGGAAAACGGAGAAACCTTCCTTGACAATGCAAGGATCAAATCGAGAAGCGGTTGTAAGGAAAGCGGTCTTCCCTGTATCGCCGATGACAGCGGTCTTTGTGTCGATGCTCTCGGCGGTGAACCCGGTGTATTTTCTGCAAGATACGGCGGCGAACACGGTGATGACGATGCAAACAATAAAAAACTTCTTGCTATGCTTCAGAATGTTCCCGATGAAAAAAGAACGGCACACTTTGAATGTACCATTTGTGTCAGCTTTCCTGACGGTAAGGAAATCACTGCAAAAGGCATTTGCGAGGGCAGAATCGGTCACGAAAAGCGCGGCGATAACGGCTTCGGCTATGATCCGCTGTTTATGGTGGGCGACAGAAGCTTTGCAGAGCTTTCTGCTGAAGAGAAGGATGCAATCAGCCACAGAGGTAACGCTCTAAAGGCGTTGGGCGATAAATTCAAGTTTGCGACAATTCACGCTGCTGACGGCCCGACGGAATTTTGAATATCACAAAATAAGGAGTATATAAATGACAGGTAAAGAAAGAGCGCAATTCAGAGCGCAGGCTAATCATCTTGAGCCTCTTTTCCAGGTTGGTAAGGGCGGTATGTCCGATGCTCTTATCAAGCAGACAGACGATGCTCTCAGAGCAAGAGAGCTTATAAAGGTAAAGGTTCTTCTTGAATCTTCACCCATAACCCCGAGAGAAACCGCCGACGAGCTTGCTAAGGCAACAGGTGCAGAGGTTATTCAGGTTATCGGCGGAGTAATTGTACTTTACAGAGAAAGTGCCGAGCTTAAAGAAAAAGCCGCTCAGAAGGAAAAGAATATTAAAAAAGCCGCCAAAATCAGACGTGAAAAGGCCCTTGCCGAAAAAAGAGAAAAGAAAAAGTTCCGTTTCACCGGCAACACTTCAAAGGGTAGAAAGTAATGCGTATAGGAATATACGGAGGCACCTTCAATCCTCCTCATAAGGGACATATCAGACTTGCCGAAGCTATGATGAAATTGGCAAAGCTCGATAAGATTCTTATTATTCCCGCAGGTTTACCTCCTCACAAGCAGAGTCCTGACCTTGCAGGGGAAAGGGAACGTCTTGATATGTGTTCATTGGCTTTTTCTTCCGATTTTTTTGATGTAACCGACATTGAATTGAAACGAGGAGGCAAAAGCTTTACATTTGATACTGTTTCTCAGCTCAGAAAAGATTATCCTGATGATAAGCTTTTTCTGATAATCGGCTCTGATATGCTTCTGAGCTTTCATGAATGGTTCAGATACAGAGATATCCTCAAGGAGGTTACTCTTTGCGTTGCCACAAGAGAAGATGAAATATCAAAGGATGAGCTTCTTTTCTATGCACGCGATGTTCTCGGACTTACTGAAAATGAAATTATCGTTTCCGATATTTCTGCTTTTGAATGCTCCTCAACTGAGGTTCGTCAAATCATCAGGGAGGGTGGGAATACAAAAGAATATCTCACCGACGGCTTAAGAGGTTATATTGACAAAAACGAAATATATCGCGACGTGTACACTCCGTGGAGAGAGCTTTTAAAACAAAGATTGGTGCCCAAAAGATATATTCATTCTCTTAATGTTGCCGACAGTGCAAGGGAGCTTGCTAAAAATTACGGTTGTGACGAAGAAAAGGCTTATTTTGCAGGTCTTGTTCACGACATAATGAAAAATGCAAGTGAAGAAGAACAGTTGCAAATAATGGAAAAAGGTGGTATAATCCTTAGCCGTACGGAAAAAATCAATAAAAAGCTGTGGCATGCCATGGCAGGTGAGTGTTATCTCCGTGTGGAAAAGGGGATAACCGATGATGATATTCTTAATGCGGTTAGATATCATACAACAGGCAGGGCAGGTATGAGCCTTCTTGAAAAGGTTGTATATATAGCCGATTACATTTCAGCCGAAAGAGATTATGAAGATGTTAACGTTATGCGAGACCTTTCATTAAATAAAGGACTCGATGAAGCTGCATTGTATGCGCTTAAATATTCATTTAAATCTCTTTCGAAAAAGGAAAAGCTTATTCATACCGACAGTGTAGAATATTATAATGAACTGATAATTGAAAGAGAGGGATAACTATGACAGAACTTGAAAAGGTAAAAGAAATAGTCAGAATTCTTGACAATAAAAAAGCAAAAGACATTAAGGCGATAGAAATAACGGAGCATTCGATTGTTGCTGATTATTTTATCATTGTTTCAGGTGCTTCAAACACTCATGTCAAGTCTCTTGCTGATGAGGTTGAGTTTGAAATGAAGGAAAAGGGTGTTGAGCCCTATCACATCGAGGGCAAGGCAACAGGATGGATTCTTCTTGATTACAGCAGTATTCTTGTTCACGTTTTTACGGGCGAAGCAAGAGAATATTATAATCTTGAAAGACTCTGGCAGGACGCTCAGGAAATTGATTTATCCGATGTTATTACAGAGGACTGAATAATAAACTAATTAAACGGAGTGATAAATTTGTATTACGATTTTAAAAAAGCAGAACAGAAATGGCAGGATAAGTGGGATCAGTCAGGTGTTTTCCACGCTCAGGATAACTGCGACAAGAAAAAGTTTTATGCTCTTGTAGAATTCCCTTATCCCAGCGGTGCAGGTATGCATGTCGGTCATATCAAGGCTTATTCAGGTCTTGAGGTTGTTTCACGTAAGCGCAGAATGGAAGGCTACAATGTACTTTTCCCCATCGGCTTTGACGCTTACGGTCTTCCCACCGAAAACTATGCAATCAAAAACGGTATCCATCCCAGACAGGTTACCGATACAAATATTGCAAAGTTCACTTCTCAGCTCAAGAGGGTTGGCTTCTCCTTCGACTGGAACAGAGTTGTTGACACAACCGAAGAAGGCTACTACAAGTGGACTCAGTGGATTTTCCTTAAGATGTTTGAAAACGGGCTTGCTTTCAGAGACAAGACCCTCGTAAACTACTGCCCCTCATGTAAGGTTGTTCTTTCAAATGAGGACTCTCAGGGCGGTAAGTGTGACATCTGCCACAGTGACATCGTGCAGAAGTCCAAGGATGTATGGTATCTTCGCATAACTGAATATGCAGATAAGCTTCTTGACGGTCTCAAGGATGTTGACTATCTTCCCAACGTAAAGCTTCAGCAGGAAAACTGGATAGGTAAGTCAACAGGTGCCTTTGTAAACTTCAAGGTTAAGGATACAGAGGAAACTCTCAGAATTTACACAACACGTCCCGATACACTTTTCGGCGTAACTTTTATGGTTATGGCTCCTGAGCATCCTATGCTTGATAAGTATCAGGCTATGATTTCGAACTTCGCAGATGTTGAAAATTACAGAAACGAATGTGCAAAGAAGACAGAGTTTGAGCGTACTCAGCTCGTAAAGGATAAGACAGGCGTTAAGCTTGACGGCTTTGTTGCAATCAACCCCGTAAACGGCAAAGAAATTCCCATCTTTATTTCCGACTATGTTATGATGGGCTACGGTACAGGTGCAATTATGGCTGTACCTGCTCACGACCAGCGTGACTACGACTTCGCTAAGAAGTTCGGCATTGATATTATTGAGGTTATCAAGGGCGGAGACATCTCCGTTGAAGCTTATACCGGTGACGGTGAAATGGTTAACTCCGATTACCTCAACGGCTACAAGGATAAGAAAAACTCAATCGCAAGAGTACTTGAAGAGCTTGAAAAGCAGGGTATTGGTGAAAAGGGTGTTCAGTACAAGATGTAGGTCGGGGCATTCAACCGTCAGCGTTACTGGGGCGAGCCCATTCCCATCGTACACTGTGAAAAGTGCGGAATGGTTGCCGTACCTTATTCAGAGCTTCCTCTTAAGCTTCCCAAGGTTGAAAACTTTGAGCCCGGTCAGGACGGTGAAAGCCCTCTTGCAAAGATTGACGAGTTCGTAAACTGTACCTGCCCCAAGTGTGGCGGCGCAGCTAAGAGAGAAACCGATACAATGCCTCAGTGGGCAGGCTCATCATGGTATTTCCTTCGTTACATCGACCCTCACAACGATAACGAGCTTGCCAATATGGAAAAGCTTAAGTATTGGATGCCTGTTGACTGGTATAACGGCGGAATGGAGCACGTAACACGCCACCTTATCTATTCACGCTTCTGGCATAAATTCCTTTATGATATCGGTGCAGTTCCCTGCGAAGAGCCTTATGCAAAGAGAACTGCTCAGGGTCTTATTCTCGGTCCTGACGGTGTGAAGATGAGTAAGTCACGCGGTAATGTTATTGACCCCAACGAGGTCGTTGATGTTTTCGGTGCTGACGTTCTTCGTACTTATGTACTCTTTATGGGCGACTATGAGCAGGCAGCTCCCTGGTCAGAAAGCTCAGTAAAGGGCTGTAAGAGATTCGTTGACCGTATCTGGAATCTTCAGGAAATTCTCACCGACGGTGTCGAATTCTCAGCAGAGCTTTCATCCTCATTCCATAAGACAATCAAAAAGGTTACAGAGGATATAGAGGCCCTTAAGTATAACACTGCTATTGCCGCTCTTATGACACTTCTCAATGCGGTTTATAATAAGGGTGCAATCAATAAGGCGGAGCTCAAGGCACTCCTTCTTCTTGTAAACCCCTTCGCTCCTCACGTAACTGAGGAAATCAACGAAGCGGTGTTCGGCGACGGCTTGCTTGCAACAGCTCAGTGGCCGACCTACGATGAAGCTAAGTGTGTTGACGAAACAATCGAAATCGTTGTTCAGATTAACGGTAAGGTAAGAGTAAAGCTCAATGTTGCCGCTGATATCAGCTCTGAGAATGCCATTGCGGCTGCTAAGGCAGATGAAAAAATTGCCGAAGAAATTGCAGGGAAAACAGTTATCAAAGAGCTTTATGTTAAGGGAAGACTTGTTAATATTGTTGTAAAATAATATTATTGGCTCAAAAAACATAAAAACAGGGCATAATATTGAAAAAATTCTATTGACAAGTTAATAAACTTAATGTATAATAATTTGCGTATCCTTGAATGGAAATATACCCCTGCTAACAGGTAAGGGAGGGAAATATAAATGAGTCAGGTAAAAGT
>JAZSQD010000013.1:0-7355 GCA_045537815.1 Acutalibacteraceae bacterium
CGCTAAGGGTGGCTCCGACTTTGATCCCAGAGGTAAGAGTGATGCAGAAATTCTCCGTTTCTGTCAGGCATTTATGACCGAGCTTTGCAGACATATCGGTCCGGATATTGACGTTCCTGCCGGTGATATCGGTGTAGGCGGCAAGGAAATCGGTTACCTCTTCGGTCAGTATCGCAGAATCAAGGGCAACTTTGAAAACGGAGTGCTTACGGGTAAGGGTATGTCTTACGGCGGCTCACTTATCAGACCCGAGGCTACAGGCTTCGGTGCTACCTACTACACCGTTGAGGTGCTCAAGCACTTCGGTGAGGAAATCAAGGGTAAGACAGTTGCAGTTTCAGGCTTCGGTAACGTTGCATGGGGTGCAGTAAAGAAGATTACAGAGCTCGGCGGTAAGGTTGTTACCATTTCAGGCCCCGACGGTTACGTTTACGACGAGGATGGCATAAACACAGAAGAGAAGATTGCTTACATGCTTGAGATGCGTGCTTCAGGCCGTGACAAGGTGCAGGATTATGCAGATAAGTTCGGTGCAAAGTTCTTCCCCGGCGAAAAGCCCTGGGGTGTTAAGGTTGATATTGCAATGCCTTGCGCAACCCAGAACGAAATCGGTATGAAGGAAGCAGAGCAGCTTGTTGCAAACGGTGTTTCCTACTATATTGAGGTTGCAAATATGCCCACAACAAATGAAGCACTTAAATACCTTATGGCAAACTGCAAGGCAGTAGGTCCCGCTAAGGCAGTTAATGCAGGCGGTGTTGCCGTTTCCGCACTTGAAATGGGTCAGAACTCAATGAGATACAACTGGACAGCTGAAGAGGTTGATGCAAAGCTCCGTCAGATTATGGTTGACATTCATGATAACTCAGCAAAAGCTGCCGAAGAATACGGCCTCGGCTATAACCTTGTTGCAGGCGCAAACATCGCAGGCTTCCTCAAGGTTGCCGATGCTATGATGGCTCAGGGTATATTCTAAGAAAAAAGCGTCCTTTGGGCGCTTTTTTAAATGCAGAATGCAGAGTGCAGAATGCAGAATTGCGACAAAGACAGATTAAACGGACAGGCTTTACCCGCCCCGTTGGGCTGATAAGTCCCGTCGTTGTTTCATCATACCGCTGAGAACACTTGCCGTGTCCGCCCACCTTACCGACAAATACACATATATTTAAACCCGTAGGGGAGGGTCTCTGTGCCTTCACGATAACCTGACCGACAAAGGCGTTTTACGGTTTGTCTTGACAGGGGAGACCACACAGGGTCTCCCCTACGAGCCGTGTCCGCCACCTTTTTTGTATGCCCCACGATTTTATTAATTTCGTAAAAAAAACTATTGACATTCGCCGTTAAAAGTGCTAAAATTTCTGTACCTGTTATGCATAGGTAAAAACCGAATATTTCATTTATGATAGAGGCGCGATACAGCATCAGTATTTTTCGGCTTTAGGGGCTTCGCAGGTTCTGCCGATTTAAAAAGGGCTGGTCGCCGAAGGAGTCAGGCGAAAGGCTACCTGGGCGGTTGAAATAAGATTTGACCGACTGTCGCAGTTGCGGAGTGCTATTATAACTGTAAAAAAGCAGTATTTGACTGTGATTTGCATATATATTGACACTCGGTATTTAATCGGGTGTTTTTTTATGGCGATAAATGATTTCTCGGTAATTAAAGAAAAGGCAGTGCTGATTATACAGGTTACTCTGACAGTAGCTGGTAGTCAGTAGCCAGTAGTCAGGGAATTGCTCCGCAATTTCGGAGTGAATTTTCTGTAAACAAAAAAGCCATATAACGGTAAGCTTACTGTTGTACAATCGAAGATTACCGCTATGTGTAAGATTGAAGCTACGACTCACCGTATCTGACCGGATCTAAAAATCGCCGTGCGATTTTTCCTGGCTACTGGCTACTGTCTACTGACTACTCTAAGATGTCGCTATATATCAGGCAGAAGCCGAAGAATTCTATCAGAAGGAGCAGAAAAACTATGAACAGAAAGCCTATTTTTGAAGGAGCAGCATCAGCTCTCGTAACACCGATGAACGCAGACGGCGTTGACTATCCCGCATTTAAAAAGCTTATCGAATGGCAGATTGAAGAGGGTATTGATGCCCTTGTTATTGCAGGCACTTCAGGTGAAGGCTCAACCCTTACAGACGAGGAGCACAGAGAGGTTCTCCGCTTCTCAGTTGAGGTTGCCGCAGGCAGAGTACCCATCATCGCAGGTACAGGCTCAAACGACACAGCTTATGCAGTTGAGCTTACAAAATATGCCTGCGAGGTTGGCTGTGACGCTATGCTTGTTGTTACCCCCTACTACAACAAGGCAACTCAGAAGGGTCTTATAAAGATGTTTACAGAAATTGCAGACGCAAGCACAAAGCCTGTAATTCTCTATAACGTACCCTCAAGAACAGGCGTTAACATTGAGCCCAAGACCTATGCAGTGCTCGCTGAGCATCCCATGATTCAGGGCATCAAGGAAGCAAACGGCGCAATCGACAAAATCGTTGAAACTATGTCCCTTTGCGGCGACAAGCTCACACTCTACTCAGGTAATGACGACCAGATAGTACCCCTTCTTTCCGTTGGCGGTAAGGGCGTTATCTCCGTTCTTTCAAACGTACTTCCCAAGGAAACCTCAGAAATGGTACACAAGTTCCTTGACGGTGACGTGAAGGGCGCAGCAGAGATGCAGTTCAAGTTCTTCCCCCTCGTAAAGGCTCTCTTCAGCGAGGTTAACCCCATCCCTGCAAAGGCAGCTATGGCAGCTATGGGCTTCTGTGAGGACTATGTAAGATCTCCCCTCACAGTTATGGAGGATGACACAAAGGCAGTTCTTCTTTCAGAAATGAGAAAGCTCGGCCTCAACGTATAATAAGAAGGTACAGAAATGAAGATTATAGTTAACGGTGCAGGCGGTGCGATGGGCAAGGTGCTCTGTCAGATTATTGCTGACAGCGGAAAGCACGAGGCTGTTGCCCTCTGCAGCATGGAGTTTACAACCGACAAAGAGAATAAAAGCTATCAGAATATCCGAGAATATGATGGAGAGGCTGACTGCATTATCGACTTTTCCCACCACAGTGCAACCGCAGACGTTACCGGGTACGCAGTGAAGAGAGGCATTCCTCTTGTTGTTGCAACCACCGGTCAGACCGATGAAGAAAAGACAATGATTAAGAACGCAAGCGAAAAAATACCTCTTTTCTGCAGTGCCAATATGTCCTTCGGTGTGGCTATTCTTTCATGCCTTGCTAAGATTGTGGCTAAGGCTATGCCCGACTGTGATATAGAAATTATCGAAAAGCACCACAACAGAAAGCTTGACGTGCCCAGCGGCACCGCACTTTTACTTGCCGACGCTGTAAAAAGCGTGAAGGATGACTGTGAATATAACATCGGCAGACACGAAAACGGCAAGAGAACAAAAAATGAAATCGGCATTCACGCAGTGAGAATGGGCAACGAGGTCGGCACTCACGAGGTGATTTTTGCCACAAACAGTCAGGTTATCACCCTTAAGCACGAGACTGAAAACAGAGGTCTTTTTGCAGAGGGTGCAGTAACCGCCGCCGAATTCCTTGTGGGTAAGGATGCAGGCTATTACAATATGGATGATATTTTAGCATAAGGTGATATTATGAAAATTGGTATATACGGCTACGGCAATCTGGGCAGAGGCGTTGAGGATTCGGTTAAGAGAAATCCCGATATGGAGCTTGCCGCCGTTTTTACAAGACGTGACCCGTCTTCTCTTAAAATTGCAACAGAAAATGTTCCCGTAGTTCATACAGACGATATAGACGAGTGGACGGATAAGATTGACGTTATGATCATCTGCGGCGGCAGTGCAACGGATTTGCCCGAAATGACTCCCGCACTCAGTGAAAATTTCAACGTTGTCGATTCCTACGATAACCACTCACAGATAAGCGTTCACTATAAGAATGTAAACGAAAAGGCAGAAAAAAGCGGCAAGGTTGCTCTTATTTCCTGCGGCTGGGACCCGGGTATGTTCTCACTCAACCGCCTTTACGCTTCTGCAATTCTTCCCGACGGTAATGACTATACCTTCTGGGGCAAGGGCGTTTCTCAGGGTCATTCCGACGCTATAAGACGTATCGAGGGTGTTATTGATGCACGTCAGTATACAGTGCCCGTAGAGGATGCAATGAACAAAGTCAGAAGCGGTGAGGCTCCCGAGCTTACTGCACGTGATAAGCATAAGAGAGAATGCTTCGTTGTTGCGGCGGAGGGTGCCGATAAGGAAAAAATCCGTCAGCAGATAGTTACGATGCCTGCATATTTCGAGCCCTATGACACAACCGTAACCTTCATCACTATGGAGGAAATGAAAAAATACCACAGCGAGCTTCCTCACGGCGGAAGCGTTATCCGCACCGGCGTTACGGGTAAGGGCAACTGCCACAATCAGGTTATCGAATACAGCCTGAAGCTTGACTCAAACCCCGAATTCACGGGAAGTGTGCTCACCTGCTTTGCAAGAGCCGTTTACAGAATGGCTCAACGCGGCGACAAGGGCTGTAAGACGGTTTTTGATATTGCTCCTGCTGATATTATTGCAGTAAGTAAAGAAGAATTACTTGCTCATATGCTGTGATATCGAAGCCGACGGCTTCGAGTAGCCAGTAGCCAGTAGTCAGTAGTCAGGAATGTGCTTCGCACAAACCCTAAACTCCAATGAAAGAATGATAAGATTATGATATGTGAAAATATTGGAATAAACGGAAATCATCTGACCTTTGCGGGTGTTGACACCGTATCACTTGCCGAAAAGCACGGCACTCCTCTCTATGTTTTTGATGAGGAAAGAATAAGGCATAACTGCCGTGTATATCTTGATGCTATGAAAAAGCATTTCGGTGAAAGCAGATTCCCCTGCTACGCCTCAAAGGCGGCATCCTTCAAAAGAATATATGAAATTATGAAGGAGGAGGGAATGGGCATTGACCTTGTTTCCCCCGGTGAGATTTATACCGCTATGAAGGCAGGCTTTCCTATGGAAAGGTCTCTCTTTCACGGCAACAACAAAACCGATGAGGATGTTACCTACGCAATGGAATGCGGAGTAGGCTATTTCGTTGCAGACAGTATTTATGAGCTTGATGCAATCGCAAGATGCAAAAAGAACAATACAAAGCAGAAGGTTATTCTCCGTCTTTCTCCCGGCATTGACCCTCACACCTACGATGCGGTTGCAACAGGCAAGGTTGATTCAAAATTCGGCACTGCCATAGAAACGGGTCAGGCAGAGGAGTTGGTCAGAAAGGCTCTCTTAAATGAAAGCATTGAAATCGTAGGCTATCACTGCCACGTAGGCTCTCAGGTTTTTGACAGCGACGGAGACGTTTATCTTCAGGCGGCGACAATTATGCTTTCCTTCGGTGCAAAAATGCAGAAGGAATACGGCGCCACCTTCAAGGTGCTCAATCTCGGAGGCGGCTTCGGAGTACGCTACACCGAGGATGACCCTTATCTTGATGTTGATTCAAACATCGAAAAGCTCGGTGCTCATATTGAAAAGGTCTGCTCAGAGCTTGACATTAACGTTCCGCAGATTATTATGGAGCCGGGCAGAAGCATTGTTGCCGATGCAGGCATGACTCTTTATAAGGTCGGTACAGTAAAGGAAATTACAGGCTATAAAAACTACGTTTCCGTTGACGGCGGTATGACCGATAACCCGCGCTATGCTCTTTACGGCTCAAAATATACGGTGCTTCTTGCTAACCGTATTAATGAGGAAAATAATTTCGAAGCTGATGTGGTTGGCCGTTGCTGCGAAAGCGGTGACATTATCCAGCCGAAGGTTGCAATGCCCAAGCCGAAGCGTGATGACATTGTTGCCGTATGTACCACCGGTGCCTACAACTATTCAATGGCATCAAATTACAACAGAATTTCCAGACCTGCAGTCGTGATGCTCAGCGGCGGCGAGGATAAAATTGCGGTTAAACGAGAAAGCTATGAAGACCTTGTAAGAAACGATATTTAAAAAATAAAGTGTCAGATACCCGTAACGGCAGCATCTGACACTTTTCTTTTATTTAAGCTGAGGTATGCCGTCGGTGTCAAAAATAACTTTACGTATTCTTGCGTGACGGCAAGGGTCATAGAGAGGGTCATCGGTGAAGGTACCGCATTTTTCCTCAAGATGTGAGGCGGGTCGGGCATGGTAGACGAGGAGCAGATCTCCGTTTTCATCAGTGACAAAGCTGTTATGTCCGGGACCTGATTCGCCGCTGAGATCCTCGGTTGAAAGCACGGGGTGGGGGAGCTTATACCAGCTTGCGGGATTCATTAAATCTGCATCTGCATCTGCACTGAGCCTTCCTATGCAATATTCGCTTCCTGTGCCCGAGGCGGAGAAAAATACATAGATTTTATCCTCGGTTTTAAGTACGGCGGCACCCTCATTCACTCTGAAGCGTACCTTTTCCCAATCGTATTCGGGCTTTGTCAGCAGAATAGGCAAGCTTGTGAGCTTCCACGGCTCGGCGGGGTCAATTTCAGCCATAAAAAGCGAGGAATCACCTATGATTTCCGCCCAGATAAGATAGTGTCTGTCACGGTGGGAAAAGTAAGTCATATCAAGAGAAAAGCTTCTGAAGGACTGACCGTCCGAGGGGAGTGCCTCTATTCTTACAGGTGAGCTCCACTCATCCGTATAAGGGTCATCACCGAGACAGCGAAGAACATAAGGGCGGATATGCCACACATCGTCGCTGTTACCTGCGGCAAAGAAAATGTACCATTTACCGCCGATGAAGTGAATTTCGGGCGCCCAGATATGCCTTGAGCAGATACCTGAAGAGGGTGCCCTCCAGACGGTTTTTTCCTCAGCCGAGGCAAGGCCTGCGACAGTCCTGCTTCTGCGTAAAATTATGCGGTCGTAGCCGTGCTCTGCGTCACCGAAGGCGGGGTAGGAGGCGGTGAAATAGCAGGTGCCGTCGGGTGCTCTCATAGCAAAGGGGTCGGCTCTTTGGGGAATGAAAGGATTAGGATAGTCGGTCATAAAAATCCTCCTCGGGACATAAGATTTACAAATAGATTTATAGCACGAACCAAGGAAAAAGTCAAACAAAAAAGAAAAGAAAAAATCATCCTCAACTCTTGACAAAGGCAGTGAAAACCTATATAATATGAAGGTCGTAAGACACGCCGGTGTGGCGGAATAGGCAGACGCAAGGGACTTAAAATCCCTCGGTGGCAACACCGTTCCGTTTCAAGTCCGGTCACCGGCACCAATACCCGAAAACCCCAGTATTTACAAGGGTTTTCGGGTTTTTGTTTTGCCTGAAAACCGTGATTTTATGAGTGCGTTTTCGGGCCCGTTTTT
>JAZSQD010000058.1:0-7847 GCA_045537815.1 Acutalibacteraceae bacterium
TTATTCAATAACAAAGTAAAAATCCGACACAGAAATTTTTCTGTGTCGGATTTATTTTTTTATTCACAAGTCACCCGCAGGGTGACTCCCTTACTACTTGCTACTTACTACTTGCTACTCTGCCTTAGGCGCGTGCTACCATTTCGCCGTAAAGCTCTTTTTCTTCCTTTATGAATTTTTCAATAGCTTCAACTGAGGGCATAGCGGCTGAGCAGCTGTGAGCGGAAATAAGCATTGAAGCGGAAGCGGTACCGAATTCGAGGGCATCAATCATTTCCCAACCCTCAAGAAGACAGCGGATAAATGCACTTGCATAGCCGTCACCGCCGCCGAAGCCCTTCATAGCTTTTACGGGGAAGGGCTTGATAGAGTAGCTCATACCGTCGTTGGTGTAAGCGGTTGAGCCGTCCTTGCCGTGCTTGATGATAACGATTTTTGCACCGTAGGAGTGCCAGAGCTTTGCACTTTCCTCATCGGTTTTGCAAACACCTGTGATAGCTTCGGTAAGGTCATATTCCTCTCTTGAGCCAAGGATGATGTCGGCATTCCGTGCAACCATCTGATAGTATACGGAAATCTCGTCCTTGTTCTTCCATGTGTAGGGACGGTAGTCGATGGCGAAGATAACAACAACGTTGTTTTTCTTTGCGAGCATCATAGCCTTGAGAGCCGCATCCCTTGAGGGGCCCATTGAGAGAGCTGTACCTGAAATTACGATTGCCTTTGCGGAAGCTATGTATTCCTCGTCAACCTCCTCCGGCTCGAGCATAAGGTCAGCTATTGCATCACGGTACATAAGAATTGAGCTTTCTGTGGGGCTTTTGATTTCTGTGAAGGTAAGACCGATTTTTTCGCCGTTTTTTGCTCTGAAAATATGTGAGGTGTCAATGCCGTCGTTTTCAAAGTAGTTTACAACGAAATCACCGTGCTGGTCATCGGAAACCTTACCGATGAAGCCCACCTTCTTGCCGAGTCTTGCAAGACCTACTGCAATATTTGCGGGTGAACCGCCCACATATTTGTTAAAGTTGCAGCTTTCACTGAGAGGTCTGTTCATATCGGTGGGGTTGAAGTCGATTGCTACTCTGCCGATGGGGATAACATCAAGGGGCTTGCTACGGTCAAATTCTACGTATTTCATAGTTGTTCTTTCCTTTCTTTATGCTTGATTATTCAGCCTTGCCGACCGAATAAAAGATTTCCATATGTTTTTTTGCGTTTTCATAGGCTCCTGCGATTTCAGCTTGATGCAAGTCATAATAGCCTTTTATTGTGCCTTTTTCATAGCCTTCACGAGCCTTACCCTCCGCAGCGGCAAAGGTTGCGGTGGCTATGTTTATTTTTTTTATGCCGTTCTGATGGCAGCGGATGAAATCCTCAGGTTCAATGCCCGTTCCGCCGTGAAGCACGAGAGGCACGTCAACGCTTGACTGTACCTTTTCAAGAATATCAAATCTTAATTCGGGAGCGTCCTTATAGAAGCCGTGAGCGTTGCCTATTGCGATTGCAAGGGCGTCAACTCCTGTTCTTTCGGCGAAGATTTTTGCCTGGTCGGGGCTTGTGCAGCGCATTGCAATATCTACGCTTCCGTCCTCACTTCCGCCAACACAGCCGATTTCCGCTTCAACTACGGCTCCGTAGCCCTTGGCAAGAGCAACAACCTCTTTTGTTTTTGCTATGTTATCTTCAAGTGAAAGATGTGAGCCGTCAAACATTACCGAGGTGAAGCCGAGACGCAGAGCCTGACCGATACATTCTATTGTTGTGCCGTGGTCGAGATGCACCGCCACGGGTACGGTAGCGTTTTTAGCCGCCGCAAGCATAGCGGGTCCGATGATTGCAAGAGGGGAATGGTTAAGACGGACTTCTGCAATCTGCAGAATAATAGGTGAGCGTGTCTCCTCGGCGGCTTTTACTACACCGAGAATCATTTCGAGGTTTGCAACGCTGAAGGAGCCGACTGCATAGCCGCCCTTCTGAGCATCTGCGAGAAGGGTTTTCATATTTACAAGTGGCATATTAACACTCCTTTATTCTATTGATTTAAGGGATTCCACCATATCAACCTTTTTAAGCTTTCCGTGAAGCACTATATTTACAAAGGATGAGAAGACAAAGGCGAGAGCGGCGGCGTAGATAAAGCTTTTTGCCGTAATGCCTCTGCCAAACATTACAATATCGACCTCCGCCACAAAAATAACTATCCGATGAAGTCCTATGCCTAAGATAAGTCCTTCCAGAATACCGATGACGGTAAGGATGATATTTTCACGGAAGATGTATGAAGAAACCTCGAGGTTGTCAAAGCCAAGCGCCTTAATGGTGGCGATTTCTTTTGTTCTTTCCGTAATATTGATAATTGACAGGTTATAAAGCACGGTAAATGCAAGAAGAGCCGCAGAGATAATGAGGATAAGCACGATTGCGCTGATTGAGTCCATGATGTTTTCAAAGGAGCTCTGAATCTGGCTTGTGTAGGCAATTGCGCTGATTTCATACTCGTTCATCAGCTCTTTCGCAAGCTCATTCTTTTGCTCATTGGTCGGGTTATCAATGGCAAAGTTAGCGGTTATATAGTTATATGAGGGATTAGTGCCGAAAACATTTCTGTAAAGAGCAGGGGAAACATAGATGTAGTGGAATGCATAGTTTTCCACGATTCCCGATACGGGGATACGTACACTTTTTGTTTCGTCAACGATAAGCTCAATAAGGTCACCCTCCTTAAGCTTAAGCTCTGAAGCAAGCTTTTCTGTGATGAGGGCACCGCCGTCACCGAGCTGATGCGTTTTTTTATTCTGTCTGTTTTTCAGGTTGATATATGTTCCGAGCTGGTTTGCATTTTCGGGAACAAGAAGATAGCTTTCAAGCGCTGAGTCAGTGTTTTCCGAGGTGGCGTCGTATACCTTCATATGATTGAGTATCGCAGAGCCGACAACGGCTTTCTGAGTTACCGTGTTATAGGCGTCACATTCAGCGATGGTTGTGTCATAGGAGCCGTTGAGAACAACCTGCATATCGTAAGACCACACACGGTCATCCTTGGTGAACTGATTTTCCAGAGTTCTGTCAATGGAGTCGTTAAGACCGAAGCCTGCTAGCAAAAGTGCGGTACAGCCGGCAACTGCCATTGTAGCCATAACAAAGCGCTTTGCATTTCTGAAAACATTTCTGAAGGTGACCTTCCAGGTGAAGCTGAGCTTTGACCAGATAGAGGGTATGTTTTCGAGGAATACTCTTTTGCCGCTCTTGGGTGCTTTTGTGCGCATAAGCGAGGCGGGAACAACCCTGAGACTGCTTCTGCAGGTGATATATGTGGCAAGAAGAGTGGAAAGAATGGCGATTGCTATACCGGGGAGGGCATAGCCGATGCGATAGGTAAAACCTGTCGGTGGCATATCAAAGAGAATTCCGTAGGCGAGGGTTATTGCCTTGGGAAACAGCGCAAAGCCGAGAATTGAGCCGATAACAGAGCCGATTGACGAAGCTATAAAGGCGTATGCCAGATATTTTGACATGATTTCCGCATCTGTTATGCCGAGAGCCTTGAAGGTACCGAGATTTGTGCGGTCCTCTTCAATCATTCTTGTCATTGTGTTAAGGCAGACAAGGGCTGAAACAAGGAAGAAGAACCAGGGGAAAATAAGGGATATTGCCGCAGTTCTTTTTGCTGTTGCTTCATAGTCGCTGAAGCCGAGAAGAGCTTCGGAACGGGTATTTACATACCATTTGGCATTATCCAGACCGAGAAGGAACTGCTGAGCCTCGTTGAGCTGATTGCGTGCAATATCGAGCTTGCTGTAGGCTTCGTTCTTTGCTTTTTCAAAATCAGCCTTAATGGTGGGAGCCTTCTGCTTTGCAATAAGCACATTGGTTTCATAGTCAGCAATCTGATTTTGCAGGTTTGAAAGCTGAGAGAGAACCTCAAGCTCGCCGAACTGTATATCATATCCGGCACTTTCGAGCTCCTGCTGAGCGTTACTCAGCTCGACCTCTGCAACCTTGAGCTGAGCTTCAACCTTCTTGAGCTTTTTGACCAGCTCTTCCGCTTCTCTGAGCTCTGCTTCCTTTTCGGCAAGCACGGCGCGGGACTGCAAAAGATCCTCTCTTGAGGCAGAGAGCTTGACCTCAAGGGTCTGAAGCTGGGGCTCCATATATGCCATGATTTCTTCTGCAGTGCCGACTGCGGTAAGTCCGTTAATGGTAGAAAGAATCTGGTCAACCTCTGCGCCCACGAGACCTGACTGAGCAAATCTGTCAAGCATACCCTGAACGCCGGTGTCCTGAGTCAAATTGAACTGATCAAGTGCAGAACGGGTAGTGGCGGTAAGGTTTTCGAGATAATCGACGGTTGAAAGCATTGTGTTGACCTGAAGCGTAGCAACATTCCATTCTGTCTGGGCGTTTTTAAGCTGAGCCTCAGCGTTGGAATATTTCTGCACCGTTGCCTTGGCTTCGTTGTATTTCTGCATTTTTTCTTCCCATACAGCATATTGCGTGGAATGCTCAAGCTTATTTGAGTCTATTGTGTCCGAGGCCTCCTTTGCCTTGCGGTTATATTCTTCTTTATATTCACGGATTTTTGCATCTCCGTTTTCTGCCATATCGAGAATAAGAGCGACCTGCTCTTCGCCGTCGGCTATGCTCTGCTCAACCTGTGCCTTTGTTGAGGCGTATTCTGCCTCACTTTCGGCTACCTTGACGGAAAATTCGTTTCTGAGTGCGTCTACTCTGGGCTCGAGAAGCTCTTTGGCGATAGAGCTGATATATTCTGTGTAGTTGCCCACATAGGCGTTATATCTGTCGGAATAGGGGTCATATTTATCCGAATCCTGAAGCTTTATGCTCATAGATGTATAGTGTGGCGAAAGGAAGTTTTCTGAGGGAACATAGCAGAAGGTGCCGAGCTTTCCGGTTCCTACATTGGTGTGTCCTCTTTCGTATGAGATATAAAGCGGGGTGCGGATAATGCCTACAATTGTATATTCGGTGTTGGCAAGAGCTGAGGTGATATCAGTGGAATCGCCTTCTATAGTGAGTACTGTACCGATTTTGAATTCCTCGGGAGTGGAAAGGCGGCTGTTGTCAACCACACACTGATTTGATGCGGTGGGCCAGTTTCCCTCAATAAGCTGAGGACGATTCATATATGCAGGGTTGTCGATGCCGTTTGACCGGTCCACCACGTCGTTCATATCGAGGGACACAACTCGCACAGTCATTTCTGAGCCGTCAACGTCGCTTATTGTCTGACCGTCGGCTCTGACAATGCCGTCAACGTATTTTTCTCCCCTTGCGGCTTCGACACCGTTTATGGAGGCAATGACCGAAACATCACTGTCGGTTATACCTGCTGTGGATACAATCTGGATATCCATTGAGTTGGTGGATACCATATATTCCGCCATGGTGTCAAGCATATCCGGGGCAGTGGCGTTCATACCCGCAAAGAAGCTGATTCCGAGAGCGACAATGGCGATAATCGAAACAAATCTCGGTGCTGTTCTCTGAACGGTTCTGACGGCATCGGTTAATAAAACTTTGTTTATTTTCATAAGAGACCTCTTTTTACCATTCAAGTTTTTCAACGGGTACGGGGTAGTCGTTTACTGCAATCTGGACAATTTTCCCCGAACGCATGGTGATGATTCTGTCTGCCATTGAGGCGAGAGCACTGTTGTGAGTGATAACGACAACGGTAGTGCCTGTTTCACGGCAGGTTTTATGTAAAAGAGAAAGAATCTGCTTGCTTGTCTTGTAGTCGAGAGCGCCGGTGGGCTCGTCGCAAAGAAGTATTTTCGGGTTTTTGGCAAGGGCGCGAGCTATTGAAACTCTCTGCTGTTCACCGCCTGAAAGCTGAGAGGGGAAGTTGTCCATTCTTTCCTCAAGACCGACTCTTCTGAGAATGGTTTCGGGCTTGATGGGCTTTTTGCACATCTGAGTTGCAAGCTCAACATTTTCAAGAGCGGTAAGATTCGGCACAAGGTTGTAAAACTGGAAAATAAAGCCTACGTCGTATCTTCTGTAATCTATAAGCTGGTCCTCGTTAAGGTCACTTATGGTTTTTCCGCCCACACGCACAGCACCCTCGTCGCAGTTATCCATACCGCCGAGGATGTTGAGAACTGTACTTTTACCTGCACCGCTTGTGCCGACGATAAGGCAGAATTCACCTTTTTCAATCTTGAAGCTTACACCGTCAACGGCAGGGATTGATATTTCACCTGTCTGATATCTTCTTGATACCGAATCAAATTCAATAAAACTCATTTATGTCACCTGCTTTCAGGAATTATACTGTGATGTGTAGGTTTTTTCTGAAATAGCCTTACCTGTTGCCTCGTCAATAACCTTTACCGTGCAGCTGTAGTCGGCGGTGGTTGTGAAAAGCTGATAGTTATGCATACAGATATCGGCAATATATGCGGGCAGCTGAGTGGAAAATTCATCCCTCTCATAGCCTTTTTTATCAACGGTGAGCTCAATGTATGAGAAGTTTTCGTTGTAGTCACCGAGGTTTTTGAAATAGGGGTAGGTTTCGCTTTCCATAAGCTTGCCGATTGTGTTTATAAGGGCGAAGCCTTTTTTTGAAATCATACCGTTATAGGTGAAGGCGGTCATGGTAAAGGTGACCTTACCGCTTTCTTCGTCTGACGAATATGAAAGGAAGCCGTTGTCGTCACAGAAAAGCTGAAGGTTGTCCTTATATTTTTCCTGAGTTGCCGTAAGGAAGGTTATGTAGCTCCCGGGAACCGTAACGGTAATCTGTGTGTCAGGGTCGGTTGTTGACGGAACCGCGTCGGTGTTTGTATTTACATCCTTGCCGCACGAAGCGAGAGAAACAAGCATAACAAGCACGAGGGAAATGCACAAAAGTCTTTTCATAGTTTATTCTCCTAATTGAAGCGTAATAATAACATTATATCAATTTATCATTGTAGCACAGTTAAAGGTTAAATTCCACTGAAAACACTAAAAATTAACACAATTTTTATGTCCTTGAAAAAATGTGCAATATCAATGTGTTAAATTCGACAAAATCAACAGTAAATTTTGTTAATCTATAGGTAAAAATACAATAGACTTTTTGTTCCAGATTTGTTAAAATCTTTAGGAGTGAAAATACAGGTTAAAAAACCGCGTATTTTCCGTTGATTAACTTAGTAAATTTTTTATTTTAGGAGGAGATTCCAATGGCAAAGAAATGGGTATACCTTTTCAAAGAAGGTAACGGCAGCATGAGAGAGCTTCTCGGCGGTAAGGGTGCAAACCTCGCTGAAATGACCAACCTCGGCCTCCCCGTTCCCCAGGGCTTCACAATCACAACTGAAGCTTGTACACAGTATTATGAAGACGGTCGCAAGAACAACGACGAAATCGTTGCTGAGATTATGGCTAACATCGAAAAGATGGAAGAAATCACAGGCAAGAAGTTCGGTGACCTTGAAAGACCTCTCCTTGTATCGGTTCGCTCAGGTGCTCGTGCATCAATGCCCGGTATGATGGATACAATCCTCAACCTTGGTCTTAACGAAGATGTTGTTAAGGTTATGGCTGAGAAGTCAGGCAACGAAAGATGGGCATATGACTGCTACAGAAGATTCATTCAGATGTATTCTGACGTTGTTATGGAAGTTGGTAAGAAGTACTTTGAAGAGCTCATCGACAAGATGAAGGAAGACAGAGGCGTAACTCAGGATACAGAGCTTACCGCTGCTGACCTTAAGGAGCTTGCAGAGCAGTTCAAGGCTGAATACAAATCAAAGATCGGCGAAGACTTCCCCACAGATCCCAAAGAGCAGCTTATGGGCGCTGTTAAGGCTGTTTTCCGTTCATGGGATAACCCC
>JAZSQD010000052.1:0-4831 GCA_045537815.1 Acutalibacteraceae bacterium
GAAATCCTTAAA
The DNA here is from genome assembly GCA_045537815.1 of Acutalibacteraceae bacterium. Classification (GTDB taxonomy): domain Bacteria; phylum Bacillota; class Clostridia; order Oscillospirales; family Acutalibacteraceae; genus UBA6857. The sequence continues at coordinate 13 of JAZSQD010000052.1, forward strand.
TGCACTATAACTCGGGCATTTAAGGTTCTTCGAAGTTTAACGGGAGAAGATTTTTATTGTAACAAGGCAAAAAATGCAGAAAGGCTGACGCCTTTCAAGGCTTTTTAACAAAGTTACGATGAAAATATGTCCCGTTAAACCTTATTGGCTTCAACTGCTATCACCTTAAAGAAATGTAAATTTTTCCAATGCATAATCCCCTGATTAAACGACAGAATATTAACACGCGGATAAGTTATATGCGTTTGCAGCTTCTCCGCCACGATTGATGCGGAGAAGTCCCGCTCAAACGTATAGATTTTCCCGCCGGAAATATCCGACGGGATTTGTTTTCACTAAAAAAGCGGTAAACCCGAAAAGGGTTCGCCGCTTAATTTTTATTCAAAGCCCTCAAAGGTTACGTTGCTTCTTTTCATAACGTCTTCATTTGAGATTATCGCTCCCGCCGAGGGAAGATTTTTTGATTTATATCTGGAAGCCTTGACAAACTCACCTTCAACATATTCTCTTACAACAGAGAGCTTCTGATTTTTCTTGACGGTAAGACAGGCAACACCCTGTGTGTCCTTCATAGCCTTAGTCGCAATAGCGGCAGTGTCAACAATCAGACATCTTCCGCCGGTGGTTTCAAGCACAACCTGACCCTCATCCTTCATATAAAGCATACCGACAAGGGGTGACTTATCACTGTAAGCCTTGATTAGCTTCTTTCTGTTTGTCTTTGTGGCATAGGAAGAAAGGCTGACCTTAGCGCACTTGCCGTTTTCAAAAAAGAACATCATAAAGCCTTCATACTGCTTTGTGATAACCATATAAAGGGTCTGCTCCCCTTCCTCCATCTCTAATTTTGAGGGAATATAATCACCGAGCACACTTGCCTTGCTGTCTGCAAAGTCTGATACTCTTGCCTTATAAACCTGATTTTTATCGGTGAAGAAGAGAAGATCGTTGTTGTTGGTGGTTTCAAAGCTCTGGATTATTACGTCAGTTTCTTTAAGCTTCTGGTCACCGCCCATACGAAGTGAAAGCGGCGTAATCTTTTTGAAATATCCCTCCTTGGTAAAGAAGAGATTAACGGCATAATCGGGAATTTCTTCCTCGTTATCCTCAGCTTCAATTTCACTCGTGTAAAGAATTGCACTCTTTCTTTCAGCACCGTATTTTTTGATGATGTCGTTCAGCTCTCCGATGATGATTTTTCTCACTCTTGCCTTTGATGAAAGAATATCGGTCATATCACTGATGGTTTCTTCAAGGTTTTCGATATCCTTAAGACGCTTGAGAATGTATTCACGGTTAAGATGACGCAGCTTGATTTCAGCCACATATTCAGCCTGAATTTCGTCAATGCCGAAACCAATCATTAAGTTCGGAATAACTTCGCTCTCCTCATCGGTATTACGGATAATAGCAATAGCCTTGTCAATGTCGAGAAGAATCTTTTCAAGACCCTTGAGCAGATGAAGTCTGTTTTTTGCTTTATTAAGCTCAAAGCTGACGCGGCGGAAAACGCATCTTCCTCTGAAGCGTATCCATTCAATAAGTATGTCCTTGACACCCATTACTCTCGGATATCCGTCAACGAGAACGTTGAAGTTACATGAGAAGGAATCCTCCAATGGAGTCAGCTTATAAAGCTTCTGCATAAGCTTATCGGCATCTGTTCCTCTCTTAAGGTCGATAGTAATCTTAAGACCTTCCTTATCCGTTTCATCACGGATATCGGTAATCTCTTTTATTGAACCTGCCTTAACACGCTCAATAACCTTATCGATAATTGCCTCAGCCGTGGTCGTGGGCGGAATTTCGGTAATATCAATGCAGTTGAATTCCTTGTCGTAGGTGTATTTTGCGCGCACCTTGATACCGCCTCTGCCGGTGCGGTAAATCTCTTCCATTTCATCACGGTTGCAAAGGATTGTGCCGCCGCCGACAAAATCGGGAGCAGGCATTGTGTCGATGCAGTTGTGTTCTCTGTCTTTAATAAGCTCAATGGTGGTTTCGCAAAGCTCCTTAAGATTAAATGAACAGATTGAACTTGCCATACCAACAGCAATACCAAGGTTGACGTTGGCGAGAATCGACGGGAAGGTTACGGGAAGAAGTGAAGGCTCCTTCATTGTGCTGTCGTAGTTATCGACCATATCAACGGTATCTTTATCTATTTCACCGAAAAGCTCTGTGCAGATGCTCTCAAGCTTAGCTTCGGTATATCGTGCGGCAGCGTAGTGCATATCTCTTGAATAAGCCTTACCGAAGTTACCCTTTGAATCAACAAAAGGAGTAAGAAGTGCTTCGTTGCCTCTCGAAAGACGAACCATTGTTTCATAAATAGCCGCATCACCGTGAGGGTTGAGGCGCATAGTCTGACCGACGATATTGGCAGACTTTGTTCTGCCGCCCGAGAGAAGCCCCATTTTATACATTGTGTAAAGGAGCTTTCTGTGTGAGGGCTTGAAGCCGTCGATTTCGGGAATGGCACGGGAAAGAATAACACTCATCGCATAGGGCATATAGTTGATTTCGAGAGTGTCGGTAATACGCTGCTCTATCATTTCGCCTGCATTGGCAATATGGGTATTTTTGAGAAGGTCTTTATCTTCCTTCTTCTTTTTATCTGTGGTTTTCTTTTTAGCCAAGGTATTACCTCCTCTCAGCTGACATCGGTCATATCGATATAAAGATGACCGTAGTTAGCGATATAATCCTTTCTGCCGGTAAGATTGTCACCGAGCAGAAGGTCAAATTTGTCTGCAGTTGCCTGAGCCTCGGCAGGGTCGATTTTGATAAGTCTTCTCGTTGCAGGATTCATAGTTGTAAGATTCATCATATCAGCATCATTTTCACCAAGACCCTTCGAGCGCTGAATGGTATACTTCTTATTACCGATAGCCTCAATGGCATCGGTCTTTTCTTTTTCGGTGTAAGCAAACCAGGTTTCGTTACCGCTTGTGATTTCATAAAGGGGCGATTCGGCAATGAAAACCCTGCCCTCTTTGATAAGCGTGGGCACAAGGCGGTAAATCATTGTAAGAATAAGCGTTCTTATCTGATATCCGTCAACATCGGCGTCGGTACAGATAATGATTTTGCTCCAGCGCAGATTATCAAGGCTGAAGGTTGAAAGGTTTTTCATGCTCTTGGTGCTTACCTCTACACCGCAGCCGAGCACCTTAAGAAGGTCGGTGATGATTTCGCTTTTAAAAATCTTATCGTATTCACTCTTAAGGCAGTTGAGTATCTTACCTCTGACGGGTATAATTGCCTGAAATTCCGAGTCTCTCGCCTGCTTACAGGCGCCCAATGCTGAGTCACCCTCCACTATAAAGAGCTCTCTTTTGTCTATATCCTTGCTTCTGCAGTCAACAAATTTCTGCACTCTGTTTGCCATATCGTTTGAGGTGGCAAGGGTCTTTTTAAGGCTCTGTCTTGTGCTTTCGGCTCTGACACGGCTTCTCATATTGACGAGCACCTGGTCAGCAATTTTGTCAGCCTCAAGCTTGTTTTCTATAAAGTAAATTTCAAACTGATGGCGGAGAAATTCCGTCATTGCCTCCTGAATGAACTTGTTTGTAATAGCCTTCTTTGTCTGATTAAGGTAAGAGGTTTCCGTCGAGAAGGAGGATGAAACGAGAATCAGACAGTCGGCAATATCCTGAAACTTGATTTTAGAATCGCTCTTGGTATATTTGCCGCTCTGCTTGAGGTAAGCGTCAATCTGTGACACAAGTGCGCTCTTGACCGCATTGTCGGGTGAGCCGCCGAATTCAAGGAAGCTTGAGTTGTGATAGTATTCTATAAGCTGCTTTTTGTTTGAGAATGTAAGAGCCACGTTGAGTCTTACTTTATATTCGGGCAGGTCATCACGGTCCTTACCGCTTCTTTCGGTGTTCCAGAACTGAACGGATGTAAGAGAATCCTCGCCTGCAATTTCCTTAACGTAATCGCTGATGCCGTTTTCATAGTAATAAACAAAGGTTTCAAAGCCGCCCTTGATCTGATTCTTTAATTCAAAGCGCACCCTCGGGTTGACGATAGCCTGCTTCTGCATAATATTCTGAAAATATTCAAGAGAAATATTGATATCGGTAAAAACCTCAAGGTCAGGCTTCCATCTGATTTTTGTACCGGTGTCTCTTTTTGCATAGGGCTCGCTCTGAAGACCGCCTATGTTTTCGCCCTTTTCAAAATGCAGATTATACTTCATGCCGTCCTTTTTGATTTCGGCATCCATATATTCACTTGCATACTGAGTGGCACAAAGACCGAGACCGTTAAGGCCGAGAGAATACTCATAGCTGCCGCTGGAGTTGGTGTTATATTTACCGCCGCCGTACATCTCACAGAAAATGATTTCCCAGTTTTCCTTGTCATATTTCTGATTGTAGCCCACGGGAATACCTCGTCCGAAGTCCTGAATTTCAAAGGAGCCGTCGGAATAACGGGTTACAATAATCTTATCGCCGTAGCCCTCTCTTGCTTCGTCGATAGAGTTGGAAAGAATTTCAAAAACGGAATGCTCACAGCCTGCAATACCGTTGGAGCCGAAAATAACCGCCGGTCTTTTTCTAACACGGTCCGCACCCTTCAGGCTTTTTATACTCTGATCACCGTATTCTCTCTTTTTAACAGTCCCCGTTGCCACTTTAGCCCTCCGGAAAATCAAAATAAATTATCACAAATTACATTATAACACCATTTTCGCAATTTGTCAAGGTTTAGTATTGTAGATAAATAAAAATACTAAATATAGATTGACGGAAAAGTTTTTTTGGTGTATAATATAGATTGTAAAGAGGAGTTGACTTATGGAAACAGA
>JAZSQD010000167.1:0-36175 GCA_045537815.1 Acutalibacteraceae bacterium
TTCATTCTGTTCACTCTCCTGAAAATATTTTACCAACATTTTCACTCTTTGAACAGTCCTTTTTTACTATACAACTTTCCATTTTTCAATATTCATCATTCATTATTCATTTGGTGCAAGAGCGAATTTTCAAATAGATAATGAATATTGAAGTCGCTTCGCTGGTGAATAATTTTTTGACAAGGATTTTTCAGTGTGATATAATCATCTCGACAAATTAGTATTTATGAGGTGTTTTATGATGTTCAACAATTTAATCAACCATTTAAAATTATGGTGTGAAAATAAAGCTGATATATATCAAAGAGCGTACCAAGAAAAAAGAGGTGTTTTGTATGTAGGTTATCAACTTGCATATGAACTTGAGTTTAAGTTGTTGACCCTCACAGATAAACCGTTTGAAGGTAAAAAGGATTTTAAAAGAGAGGTGTTGAATCTTATCGATATACATTATGAAGATTCTATTTTAAATCCTCAGAATAGTTTGGTGAATTATATTGTTGAAAAGATAAATCAAGAATTTCGTGATTTTTTAGAAGAAATTCTATCAGAAGAAAAACTTGCCGTGGTGAATATTCCGTATGAGCGAATAATTGTTGGTTCGGAAGCTACTGCTTTGCAGGATAAATTCTGTTCAGTTTGGGGATATGTGAACACATCATATTGGTTTCCGCTTGTTGGTGATGAGCCTAAAGAGGTTTCAGAAAAGTTTTTTATCATGTTAGACTATTTTGAGCCATACATAAAACAGTTTGAACAGATGATAGGTCTTCCTCAAACACATCTGTATAGCCATGGAGAAAATGATTTCAGACCTCCGAATTGTATCGAAACTGCTGAATTAGTTGAATATGGTGGTCTTGAAATGATTTATACCGATAAGGATTTTTCTTGGGCGCTATATTTTTCTCATGAAAATACTGTTGCGTTTGCTGGGGCAATTGTCCCCAAAGTTAAAGAACTGCTGTCAAAGGAAAAAGAACATTGGAACAAGTTTGAATGGGATTTATAAACAGAATACACAAATTCCAATTTATCGAACTGTTGCTATTTTAAGCTGTAAACACATAACTTAACCGACAGATTGATACAATCATCAGCTGTCGGTTTGTTGTTTTATTACCCCTGATTCTTTCGGTGTATATTTATAATTTTAAATTACAAAACCGTGTCCCTCGGCGGAATCATTTCTCTAATCCGAAGCAAGGGAATGATAAATATAAAGATTTTAATCGTCAACGGAGGTTTCCGATATTATGAGCGAAGGTATGCTTATGTCCGTAAGACCTTGCTCGAAAAGACGGCGAAAAAGGCAGAAAGAAACAAATAAAAGAACAAAAACAGAATATTTGTTGTATGAAAGGTAAAACTTTTGTTATTTCTTATATTGTTAACAGTTTGTTTTCAAACAGATGACAATAATATTGTATAACTTTATCTGGTGTGTTTTTACACAAGAATAATTTTTGGAGGATAAACCAATGAAAAAACTTTTAGCAATCGCACTTGCACTTGTAACCGTACTTGTTTGCTTCGCAGCTTGCGGCGGTGACAAGACTCCCACAGATGCAACTTCCACAGATGCAGTAGAAACAACAGCTGCAACAACAGTTGAAAAGGCAATCACAGACATCATTCCCAAGCTTTACGAAGCTAACCCTGTAGAATTCCCCGCTGACACAGCAGGTATGCCCGTAGATCTTACAGATGCTGATGCTCTTGTGGCTTACACAGGTCTTACAGACGCTTCAGTTCTTAAGGAAGCATACTTCTCAGAGTCAATGATCGGTGCTCAGGCATATTCTCTTGTTATCGCAAGAACAGCTGAGGGTGCAGACGTTGAAGCTGTTAAGAAGGCTATGTTCGAAGGCATCAACACAAGAAAGTGGGTTTGCGTTGAGGCTGATCAGCTTACAGTTGCTTCAACAGGCGACCTTGTAATTCTTTGCATGGCAGCAACAGACCTTTACGCTGACCTTGACGCAAAGATGGTTGACGCTTTCGCTAAGGAAGCAGGCGCTCTTACAGGCGAAACTCTTACAAAATAATTTAAGATATGGTTTTTTCATCAATTCCGTTTTTATATGTTTTTTTGCCCTTGGTGCTGGCGGTTTACTTCATAGTGCCGAAAAAGCTTAAAAACACGGTTCTTCTGATTTTCTCCCTCGGTTTTTATTGGTGGGGTGAGCCGAAGTACACCGTGCTTATGCTTGTGACCATCACCTTCTGTTACATTGCGGGATTGCTGACTGAAAAACTCAGAGAAACACGTTTTGCAAAACCGCTGCTGGTAATATCAGTAGCGGTTCCGCTTATTTTTCTCGGTATTTTTAAATACGCAGATTTCATTCTCGGTTCAGTCGGCGCTCTGACAGGGGCAGATATACCTCTTTTAAAATTGGCTTTGCCTATCGGTATCAGCTTTTACACCTTCCAGGCATTGAGCTATGTTGTCGATGTTTACAGAGGCGATACTCCCGCCCAGAAAAACTGGATAAACCTTGCGGCATATATTGTGCTTTTCCCTCAGCTTATTGCGGGCCCCATTGTCAGATACACCACTGTTGCCGAGGATCTTACCGGGAGAACACACAGTCTCGAAAAGATTTCACAGGGCATCAGAAGATTTGTTGTAGGTCTCGGAAAAAAGGTGCTTATTGCAAACCTTCTCGGTACACTTTGCACTGCTTACCGTGAAAGCGCAGAGCCCGGTGTTCTTTTTGCCTGGATTTATGCTGTTTCCTATTCACTTCAGATTTATTTCGATTTTTCGGCTTACAGTGATATGGCTATTGGTATGGGTAAAATTTTCGGCTTCCGTTTCCTTGAGAATTTCGACTACCCCTATATTTCAAAAAGCATTACCGAGTTCTGGCGCAGATGGCATATGTCACTCGGCTCATGGTTCAGAGACTATGTCTATATTCCCTTAGGCGGCAATCGCAAGGGAACGGCGCGTAACATCTTAAATATTCTTATTGTCTGGGCTCTTACGGGTATATGGCACGGTGCAGGCTGGACCTTTATGAGCTGGGGCGTTTACTTCGGTGTGCTCCTTATTCTTGAAAAATTTGTTTTCGGCAAGGCTCTTAAAAAGGCCCCCTCATTTATTCAGCATTTTTATGTTGTTTTTGCCGTTATTATTTCCTTTGTGCTTTTCAATGCAACCACCTTTACACAGGCTTGGAACGACCTGAGAATAATGTTCGGTGCAACAGACCTTCCCTTTATAACCTCTCAGACTCTGTATAATCTCAGGTCATATGCGGTGGTGCTTCTTGTGGCTCTTTTTGCTGCAACACCGGTTATCAGAAATCTTGCAAGAAAATATGAAAACAACAGAGTAGTGGCTGTGCTTGAGCCTGTATTTATAGCGGTTGTGCTTGTTATTTCAACGGCATATCTTGTTGACGGCTCATTCAATCCCTTCCTGTATTTCAGATTTTAAGGGGGTAGATTTATGAAAAGAATAAGATATATCATTACCACCCTTGTTTTTTGCTTTATTGTCGGCGGCTCGGCGGTGTGGCTGGCTGCAAAAGGCCCCGATGAGGTTTCTCAATGGGAAAGACGGAAGCTTGCACAGTTCCCTGAGATTAGCTATGAAAATCTTATGAGCGGTAAGTTTATGAGAGATTTTGAAACCTATGTTGCCGATCAGTTTCCTATGAGAGATACCTACCGCAGAATCAAAGCCAGGGTCCTCTTTGATGTTTATAATCAGAAGGACAACAACGGCATTTATATTGCTGAGGGTCACGCAAGCGAATATAAGGGAAAGATAACAGACAAGCAGATTGAAACCTTTGCAGAAAAGCTCAATTCGGTTTACGGCGCATTTCTCAAAGACACCGACTGCAAGGTTTATTACAGCATTATTCCCGATAAAAACTATTTCCTTGCCGAAAAGAACGGATATCCCTCATATGACTATGAATATGTGTATTCGGTTCTTCACAACAGACTGCAGAATATGCAGGAAATTGAAATCAGAGATAAGCTTACACTTGACGATTATTACACAACGGATACCCATTGGCGTCAGGAAAAAATTATCGGCGTTGCAAATTACATCCGTGAAAAAATGGGCATGGAGCCTGTGTCGGATTATACTGAGAAAAGTGTAACGGATTTTTACGGCGTTTATTACGGTCAGTCAGCTCTGTCTCTCGACTGCGACGAAATAATCTGTCTTGAAAATGATGAGATAAACGCTTCTGATGTATACAATATGGAAACCGACAGCACAGCTCCCGTATATAATATGGAAAAGCTTTCGGCTTTGGACAGATATGATATTTTCCTTTCAGGTGCTACACCCTTCCTGAAAATAACTAACCCCAAGGGTGAGGAGGGCAAGAGGTTGGTGGTTTTCCGCGATTCTTTCGGCAGCAGTCTTACACCGTTGCTCCTGAGCGGATACAGTGAAATCACACTGGTGGATACAAGATATATGTCGCCTTCATATCTTTCACAGTTTGTTGAATTTACAAATCAGGATGTGCTTTTTATCTATAGCACAATGCTTGTTGAGCAAAGCACCATATTAAGAGATTAATAATTTATTTTTGAACTGTCTTGAGGGTGATCCCCTTATGACAGTTCTTTTTTCATATCCGGGGCTCTTTTAAAATAGAATATATTAAAGGAGTGAGAATATGGATAACAGTTTTGATGAAATGATAAAGGAATATTCCGACGAGCTTATGAATTTTGCGAGAAGACACAACACAGAGGCGCTTGTAATAAAGGAAAAGTCTGCTCAGCCGATTAACGCAGAAAGAGAAGCTCTGAACGGGGTTACTTTTCCGCAGGAGGAAGCGGACGAAAATGAAGAAAGCATACCTTTAAACGATGAAAGCAGCGGTGAAGTAACAGAAATACCCGCTGAGGAGGATATGGAAAACTTTGCATACTTCCGTGCGAGAGTTTTCACGGGCGGAGAAGCCTATCCCATTGAAAAAGCAGGAGTAACTGTTTATAAAAACGACATTCTTTATGCTTTTCTTGTTACCGACAAAAACGGCGAGACGGCAAAAATAAAAATAGAGGCATACCCTGAAAGGAACTCGCTTGAGCCGCTGAGCGACGAGCAGAGCATAGATTACACAGCCGATGTTTTTGCAGAGGGCTTTACACGCAAGGAAAATCTTCTTGTTTCCGCAGTGGGCGGCTCTGACATAGTTCTTGAAACGGAGCTGACACCCGAAAGTGAGGGGATAACCTGATGGCAGTACCCGTTATTCCCGAAAAAATCAGGGTGCATCTCGGTTCGCCGGGAAGCAATGCACAGAATGTAGAGGTGCCCTTTGCCGACTATATCAAAAATGTGGCTTCGTCTGAGATTTTTTCAACCTGGGATGAAAGTGCCATAAGAGCAAACATTCTTGCGCAGATTTCCTTTGCTCTTAACCGGGTCTATACCGAGTGGTACAGGGCTATGGGCTATGATTATGACATAACAAACAATACTGCCTATGATCAGAAGTTTATAAACGGCAGAAACATTTATGCCAACATAAGTGAAATTGTGGATGAGCTTTTCAATGACTATCTGCGTGAGCAGGGTAATCTCAATCCGCTTTTCGCTCAGTATTGCAACGGAACGACGGTGACCTGCGACGGGCTTTCCCAGTGGGGGAGTCAGAGCCTTGCCGAGAGGGGCTACAGCGATGTTGATATACTTAAATATTACTACGGAGACAGTATCGAGATTGTTGTCAATGCCCCTGTTGCCGATAACATACCTTCTTATCCCGGCATACCCTTGCGGACGGGAGACCTCAGCGAAAATGTCAGAAGGATGCAGCTCTATCTCAACCGTATATCGGTAAACTATCCCGCAATACCGAAAATTGTGGCGGTAACGGGTCGTTTTGATGAAAACACGGAAAACTCCGTCAAGGCCTTTCAGCGCATATTCGGTCTGACGGCTGACGGAGTTATAGGGAAAGCGACCTGGTATAAAATTATATATATCTTTGATGCGGTAACAAGGCTTGCCGAGCTTGAGGGTGAAGGTGTGGGCTATGAAAATCTGCCGCTTCAGTTTGAGGGAGATTTATCTCAGGGGGACCAAGGCGGTCAGGTTGTTTCACTTCAATATTTCCTTGTGCTTCTTTCGCGGTTTGTGGATTTTTTGCCCGAAATCACCGTTGACGGCACTTACGGGCAAGCAACTGCAAATGCCGTGTCCGCCTTTCAGCAATATAAGGGCTTACCCGTGACCGGTGCGGTCGACAGAAGGACGTGGGAAAGTCTTTATCAAGCTTATGCGGGTGTAATCGATTATCTGACGGCACAGAACAGGGGCGAAAGAGTCAGTACCGAGCCCTTCCCGGGGGTAATACTCAGAAGAGGAGACGTGGGCCCCTCGGTGCGGACACTCAGAAGCTACCTTTCGTATATTTCCGACTATTTTTACGATATACCCTCAATCGCCGTGAGCAGCACCTTTGATACTGCCACACAGAATGCCGTGCAGGCATTTCAGCGGATTTTTGCTCTCAACCCCACAGGTCAGGCGGACGAGAGGACATGGAATACCGTAGCCGATGTTTACAGCACTCTTCGTGAAGGTCAGCAGAGAGTCGAAGGGCAGTATCCCGGGTATGAATTAAGAAGGGAGTGACGATATGACAGAAAAACAGGAAGCGATATTCGAGGCTCAGGGTTATCTCAGAAACATAGCCAGAGCCTTCGGGGAAATACCTCTTCTCGTCCCCGACGGGATTTACGGCGAGGAGACAGAAAAAACAGTCCTTGCCTTTCAAAGAAAGCAGGGACTTACGCAAGACGGTATTATCGGATACGAAACCTGGACAGAAATTGTAAAAGAAAACGACAGGGCGGTGTTTGCCGTTTCGGAGACGACGCTTATTGATAAAGAGAAGCTGCCATTAAGGCGTGGCGATAAGGATGATGCAGTTTATCACCTTAAAACTATGCTACTTTATTTAGGGCGAAATTACGGCAATTTTGCCCTTATTACTGTGGACGATGAATTTGACGCCGAGACAGAAAAAAGCGTCAGACAGTGGCAAAGAGTGATAAGAACCGAGGAAACGGGCGAGGTTGACAAGCTGACATGGGAGCGGCTGGTGGAGTATTATCTGAGGTGAGAAGAAGAGCCAAGGGGATTATCCTCTTGGCTCTGTTTAAACATTTACTTCTAAATCTTCAAGAGCTTTTTTGAGATGCTGCTTCGCTTTTTGTATTCTGTTTCTGACTGCTGAAGCAGAAATGCCGAGAACCGAGCCTATTTCCTTGCTTGTCAGATACTGAGCCATTGAAAGGAGCTGTTTTTCTTCCTCGCTTAGCCTTGCAAAGGCTTTTTGTATGGCAATACTTTCATCAATATTGATTTCAACTGTAACGTCTGTTTCATATAGGCTTTCGTATTTGAAATTCATACTGTGAAGCTGAACATAACGAAGATGATCGTTTTTTGCGTTTTTTGCAACAGAAAAAAGCCACGCTTTATTTTGCTTTATATTACTGTGTTCGTAAACCGATATGTACCGCCATGCATTCAGGTAGGTCTGCTGACACAAATCCTCAGCTGTCTGCTCTTCAAAATGACGGCGAAAGTAGGAGTAAATTTTCTTGTAATATTTATCCCACAGCTCGTCAAATAATTCAGAGGGATGCTTTTCCATTTTATTTCCACCTGAAAAATCTTTTCTTTCCCTTATCTTTTACTTCTGCGTTTTCTTCGCAAGTGCATATTTTTTTTACATTGTTGCCGTTTGCCTGAATATAACCGTGAAGCTCTTTTTTTGCTATAATTTGTGCTATATCATAGAAAACAACACCCTTTGATTTAAGCATTTCTTCGGTAACTTCATTTTCAATATATATTTTTCCGCAGTTAATTATAGCAGTTTTATCGCTTAAATTGTTGATAAAATTCTTATCAATTATCAGTTTTGAACTTGTCTTTACCAGCTTCGCATCATCATCAACAGCATAGGTTGTTCCGTTGATTTTAACAATCTCCAAAAAAGCGGAGGGAGATTTAATCAGCATACCGTTTACAATAACTTTTATGTTCTTTTCTTTAGGTATATCTCTTATAACCGCAAGACCGTTGCATATAATGAGACTGTTATCGGCAATATCGTCCTTGCTCAGAACTGACATGCCGTTAAAAATACAAGCATTGCCGGAAATGTTAGTTTCACTGGCTATATTAAACTTTTTGATTGCCGCATAAGCCTCTGAAAACTCTGGAGTAGGCTTTTCGGGAAGCATTACCAAAGCAACATTCGTTATTGATTTTATTTTTTTTAATGCTTCCGGACTGAAGTTTCTTAAGTCTATAAATGCTTGATTGGTTATTCTTGCCATAGTTTTTTCCTTCTTTCTTTTTTCAATGGTTTTCATAATAAAATAGGGAAAAGGGATATCCGAATAATATAGCAACACATCGTCAAAAGACATAGTAGCATCTTTAAGAGCTGTTAAGCCTGCATATCGTTTTGACATCTTTTTGTCTCTTTTCTTTTTATTAAAACCGGTTTCACTAAGTAAGACGTAAAAAAACGCTATGCTGTCCTTGAAGATAGAAAAATATTTATATTTCTAATATTATATATTTTTTTCAACAACAAAAAGCCTCTCCTGAAAGGTAGTTCCCTCTGATAGAGGGAGCGTCAACGAGGTGACGGGGGTGTGACGGTTTCGGGAGAAAAAGGTGGTATCCGTCAAAGACAGGGGACGGTCCTCTGCCTTTGAGCTTCATTTTGGTTTTATAAAACAAGTGAGACAGAGAATGTCCCCTGTCTCACCTTCATCTTCTATCTTATTTAAGGCTCTCAAGCAAATACGGCACTGCCTCTTCAAAGTTAACTCCGTAATCATTACCCTTGGGGTCTTCGATTGTAAGGCGGATGCTCTCGCTTGTGTAGTCGGCCGCAATTCTTGCCGCATCCTTCCAGTCAAGTCCTCTCACAATACCGCCAAGGCAGGTGCTTGAGAAAATGTCGCCTGTGCCGTGGTAGCTTCTTTTTTGCTTTTTATGGGTGTAGTGGTAATACTCGTTATTTACCGAGTCATAGCCCATGACGCCTGTTGTGCCTTCCTCAAAGGAAACACCTGTGAGAATTGCAATCTTTGCACCGAGGTCGGTGAGCTTTTTGAGAAGATTTTTTACATAGCTTTCTTCATACTTTTCCTTGTACTCTTCACCGAGCATAAAGCAGGCCTCGGTTATGTTAGGTACGATAATGTCTGCCTTTGCACAAAGAGTTGCCATATATTTTGCGAAGGCTTCGTCAAAAGCGGGGTAAAGCTTGCCGTTGTCAGCCATTGCAGGGTCAACAAAGAGGAGATTGCCTTCATTGCAGAAGCTGTCAGCCATTTCCTTCATAAGGTCAATCTGCTCAAAGGAGCCGAGATAGCCTGTGTACATAGCGTCAAAGGTGATGCCTTCGTTTTTCCAGTGGTCGGTGATGGGCTTTATCTGATCGGTAAGATCTTTAACGGTAAAGCCGCTGAACATGGTGTGGGTTGATAAAACCGCAGTGGGAATAATAGCTGCTTCGATACCCATAGCTGAAATGATGGGCAGAGCAACGGTAAGTGAGCATTTACCCACGCAGGAAATATCCTGAACAGTTACGATTCTTTTCATAATATGTACCGCCTTTTATATTATTTTGTATTTACAAATCAACTGTTTTACATTATACTTATATTTGACCATATTTAAATATCCAAAAAACAAATAATTTATAAGGTCAGATTGGGGCGGTGTTATGCTGACATACTCTTTTTCAGAACGTAAGGGCGAAAGTCTCTACGAATTTCTTTACAACAGAATAAAAGAGGATATTCTTTCGGGTAGACTTGCGGCGGGAGAAAGGCTGCCGTCAAAAAGAGTATTGGCGGAAAATCTGAACATCAGCACAGTTACCGTTGAAACCGCATACAGTCAGCTTGTGGCGGAGGGATATATATATTCAAAGGCGAGAAGCGGCTTTTTCGTGTCGGAAATCGGTGAAGAAATCTCCTTCGACGGAAAAAAAGCACCTGCTCCGTCGGAAAAGGAAAGGGGAGAAAAGGAGTTTTTTGCGGATTTTACCGCCAACTATACAGCAAAAAACAGCTTTCCCTTTGTGACTTGGTCGCGGCTCACGAGGCAGACCCTTACCGAGGACTGCGGAAAACTGTTGGTTGCCTCACCTTCACGCGGTGTATATGAGCTCAGGAAAGCTATTTCCGATTACCTTTTTCAGTTCAGAGGTATGTCCGTCAGCCCTGACAGAATCATTGTAGGTGCGGGTACCGAGTATCTTTACGGCATTATTATTCAGCTTTTAGGCAGGGATAAAAGGTATGCTCTTGAGAACCCGGGATACAGAAAAATAGGCAGAATATATTCTGCAAACGGTGTCGGTTTTGTTCCCATACCATATGAAAAGGACTGTGTTGATATTGATGCTCTCGAAGAGTCCGGTGCTGACGTGTTGCATATTTCACCCTCACATCACTTCCCTACGGGGGGAGTTACTCCTATAGGTAAAAGATACGAGCTTCTCTCTTGGGCAAAAAAGAGAGGCGGATATATTATTGAGGATGACTACGACAGTGAGTTCCGACTTTCGGGAAGACCCGTACCTCCCTTGCAGAGCATTGACGGTGAAGGCCGTGTGATTTACATCAACACCTTCTCAAAAAGCCTTACGCCTACCATAAGAATAAGCTATGCGGTGTTGCCGTCTGAGCTTGAGAAAAAATATTCCCGTGAGCTTGGCTTTTATTCCTGTACAGTATCTACCTTTGAGCAATATACTCTTGCAGGGTTTATTGAAAAAGGTCATTTTGAAAAGCACATTAACCGAATGCGTACATTTTACAGAGCAAGGCGGGATGCAATAATGCAATGTATAAAAAAGCATCCCTGCTACAACAAGGTAAAAATCAGGGAAGCGGATTCGGGACTGCATTTTATTCTTGAAATAAAGACGGACCTGCCCGACAGAGTGCTGAAGGAGAGGGCAGAGGAGAAGGGAATAAGGATAAGCTGTCTTAGTGATTATTACTACGGCGAAAAAGGGGACAGTCAGCATAAGGTTGTTATCAACTATTCCTCGCTTACGGAGCAGACAACAGAGAAGGCAGTAGAATTGCTTTTCAGTATAATATAAAGAAATCCGGAATTCATCTGTAATGAGTTCCGGATGTTTTTTATAAAGAGTATTCCCTGATTACTCAGGAAAGGCTTATTCAAAGAGATTTACGCTCATATATCTTTCGCCCGAGTCGGGGAGAAGAGCAACTATTATTTTGCCTTTGTACTGCTCACGCAAGGCGATTTCTGTTGCCCCCTTTAGTGCTGCACCTGACGAGATACCGACAAGAAGACCTTCTGTGTGTGCAAAGGAGCGGCACATTGTAAAGGCGTCCTCGGTTTTTACGGTAATAACCTCGTCGATAAGAGAAAGACTCAGATTGTCGGGGATAAAATTTGCACCTATACCCTGAATACCGTGAGGACCTGCAATTCCCTTTGTGATAAGAGGGGAATCATAAGGCTCAACACCGATGATTTTTATATCGGGATTTTTTTCTTTAAGATATTTTGCAGTGCCGCTTATTGTGCCGCCTGTGCCGATGCAGGCAACGAAAACATCGACCTTACCCTCGGTGTCATTCCAGATTTCAGGACCCGTGGTAAGATAGTGGGCTTCGGGATTATCGGCATTATCAAACTGCGAGGGGATAAAGCTGTTAGGTGTACTTTCCCACAGCTCTTTCGCCTTTTCAATAGAGCCGAGCATACCCTTTGCCCCCTCGGTGAGAACTATCTGAGCACCGTAAGCCTTGAGAAGCTTCTGTCTTTCAACACTCATTGTGTCGGGCATAACAAGTACGGCACGAAAGCCCATAGAAACCGCTGCGGCAGCAAGACCTATACCCGTGTTGCCGCTGGTAGGCTCGATTATTGTTGCGCCCTCTGTGATAAGGCCCTTTTCCTTTGCTTTAAGAAGCATATTAACGGCGACTCTGTCTTTGACTGAGCCTGCGGGGTTAAAGCACTCGAGCTTTGTGAGCAGATGTGAGGAAAGCCCCTCTTTTTCTGAAAAAAGGGAGGCCTCAAAAAGCGGTGTATGACCTGTAAGGTCGGCAAAATTTTTATAAATCATATAAAAACCTCTTAGTTATTTTTCTCCGAGAAGCTTGTGCAGCTCATCCATAAAGGTATTGATATCCTTAAACTGACGGTAAACGGAAGCAAAACGGACATAAGCAACCTCGTCGAGCTCCTTGAGCTTATCCATAACAAGCTCGCCGATTCTTACAGAGGTTACCTCTCTGTCAAGGGAGTTCTGAAGCTCTGCCTCGATTTCAGAAACAACCTTATCAATCTGCTCAATGGAAACCGGTCTTTTTTCACAAGCACGGAGCATACCGTTAAAGAGCTTTACACGGTCAAAAGCCTGACGGGATTTATCTTTTTTAACAACGATAATGGGCACACTTTCGATGATTTCATAGGTGGTGAAGCGCTTTCCGCAGGAAATACATTCACGTCTGCGTCGGATTTTTTCACCCTCGTCTGTGGGCCTTGAATCAATTACCTTACTTTCTTCGTAGCTGCAAAAAGGACATTTCATTGTTATAACCTCTTTCCTTTATTTTATTCAGAACGCTGTCTGATTAAACACTTTATCTGCAATTTTTCCGAGATATTCTGCAGCAGAAATAATTTCTCCGCTGTCTTTATAGCTGTCGGAATAAAGCTCCACGACTCCGTCGCCGCTGAAGCCATTCTCTCTCAGGGCGGTGAAAAGCTCTGCAAAGTCAAAGAGACCGTTTTCCGATGGGGCGATGCAATCCTGTTCCTTGTCAAAGTCGCTGAGATGTACGTGGACGATATTTTCGCCGAGGATATTTATAAACTCCTTAGGGTCAA
The DNA here is from genome assembly GCA_045537815.1 of Acutalibacteraceae bacterium. Taxonomy (GTDB): domain Bacteria; phylum Bacillota; class Clostridia; order Oscillospirales; family Acutalibacteraceae; genus UBA6857. The sequence goes on from JAZSQD010000167.1 coordinate 12,920, forward strand.
AGCCTGCGCGTCTTGCCTGCTTAACATCCAAAACGGCTTTGAAGTGGTCGCCGAGGCAATCCTTCATAAATTTCATAAAATCAGGTCGGGCAGAAACAAAATCAACCACATTTTCGTGCGCGACGTTACAGTCGAAGCTCTGAGCCACAGTATCAAGCTCACCGAAACGCTCCGCATATTCATCGAGAGGTATTTCGGATTTATGCTTTGCGCCGTGCATAACAATATATTTTGCGCCGAGCTCTGCTGAGGCTTCAAAAAATCTTTTGTAATCCTCTGCGGCATCATAAAAACGTCTCTTATATTTTGAAAAGAAATCGTAGCCCTCGGAAAAAGAACGGTATGAGTGCAGTGAGGTGACCGTAACACCGTAATAATCCTTGATTTTTATGATTTCTCTTATAAATTCGGGACTCAGCTCAGAATATGAGTTAAAGAAAATCTCACAGTGAGAAAATCCCATTTCACATATTTTCTCAAAGGATTTTTCTGTTTCAAGAGGGTAAAAGCAAGCGGATGAAGCACCGATATTCACACAAATCCCTCCTGACAGAACATTTATATGTTATTATATCAAATATGAACACAAAATACAATAAATATATCAAAATAAACTACTATATTTTGTATATAAAAAGCAAAAAAACGGCGGACACCCTGAGATGTCCGCCGGATAGAACCGTATTTTATCAGAAAAGACCTCCGACGCTTTCAACACCGAAAAGTGCGGCGTCGTAAAGACCCTCAGTTGCAATGTAAATATCCTCCGAGGGGTTGCCTGTGTAGCTCTTTACCTTATCGGCAGGGATTGAGATGTAGCCTGCAACGTTACCTACACCGTTTTCATCAGCGAAATAGTTCTGGGGAATGTAGACATAATAGGAATTTGTGCGTGAAAGGGTGACACCGGCGAATTTAAGCACAACATTAACCTTTTCACTGTCAAAGGTTATTCCTATACCGCTCAGTCCGCCAAAAAGATTTTTGGTGTCGTCGCTTGTTGCGTGGGAATACTCAGTCTTGCCGTAGAACCAGACGCCTACATTCTCTTTTGAAATTTCGGTAACAGTGGTGTATGTTCCGTCGGCATTAAGTGTGCAGAGCTTTAAGTTTTCTGCCGATGTGCCGAAGGAAGAGAAGGTGTTGTCAAGACGGAAGGCTGTGGCTCCCTTGGTGCTACCGCTGTTTGAGTAAGCGAAATATACCTTTTCACTTACAAGGGGCTGTCCCTGAGGCTCCTGTGTTGCAGTGGTGACGGCGGAAACCGCAATAGCACCTACGCAACAAAGAGAAACAAGGATGGATAAAACTGAAATAAGCTTTTTGTTCATAGTTATCACTCCAATTAATCAATGTTATTTATTTAAACCGCTTCTAAGCGGTTTTTTCATAATTTTCAAGAAGGTTGAGAGTTTCACTGTTGTTGTAATTACGGGCGATTTCAAAGGTGCTTTCTCCTTTTTCATCGGTAAGCTCCGTGCCGTAGCCGTGAGTGAGGAAATATTCCACAACCTTACTGTCACAAAAGGCAACGGAAAAGAAGAAGGAGAGCTTTTCTGTGGGTGTCATAAGCAGATTTTCTCTTTTCTCAAGCTCCTCGAGAGCCTTTTGAGAGTTGCCGAGCAGGGTGCATTCGAGAAGAGAGTCAAGACCTGTTGAGCCGAGCTTTTCATAGACTGCAAGGCCGATGCTCTGAAGACTTTCATAGGAAAGATATTCGGAATATTCAACGGCTATGCTCATGATCTCTGAAGACAGAGCCGCCGCATTTTCGATAAGAGACATAATCAAACCGTCATTGCCCGATACGATTGCTTTGACTAAAGAAAGCTCATAGCTCTGGGATGAAGAGTCGGTCTGCAGGGGAGAGGTTGTTTCTGTGGGCTGCTCTGCGGGTATCAGGGAATTTTTTGAAAGGAAAACACCTGAGCAGAAAACAAGCACAAGACAGGCGGCAGCGGCGATGAGTCTGAAAAAGTCAGGGCGGATGATATTTGCCTTTGATTTTACACCCGCTTTTTTTCTGATTTTTTCACTCAGGGCTTCGTCAGGGGCGGCGCCGATGCTTTCGGTAAGGTCGCTTATCTGCTCGACCTCAAGCTGAGAAAACATTAATTCAAGCTCATTCACCGTAAACACCTCCTAAAACCGTTCTTAATTTCTTTATGCTGCGTTCAAGTCTTTTCTGAACTGCCTTTTCACTGATATTCCCGAGAGACTGTGCAATTTCCTTTGCACTTTCACCGAGAAAGTAACGTCTGGTTACAATCGAGGTATCAGGCTCGCCCAGGTCCTTAACTGCCTTATAAAGCATTTGCTTATCCTCATAGGAAAGTCTTTTGCTTTCATCTGTAAGCTCAATATCCTCATCTGAAAGAGACTTTGCTTCTCTTTCAAGCTTGCGGTAAAGGTCAATGGCTTTTCTTTTTGCCATAATACCGATATAACCCTTTATAGTGCCCTTTGACAGGTCTATTTCATCAATGCGGTTATAAAACGTAAGGAAAACATCAGAAGTACATTCTTCCGCATCCTCTTTTGTACCCACCGAGAGAATCACGGAGGCCACTATTTTATAAACATAACCGCTGTATGTATCAATCAGCAGTCCGAGACCCTTGTCCTTGTCCCGTTTCAGCTCCTGCAAAAGCTTTTTATCTGTCATCTGAGAGTACCTCCGAGTCCTTTCATTTATATATACGGTCAAAAAATGACAAAAGCGACAGTAAAATGAAAATACCTTAAAAAATTTTCAGACCGCTTCTTCTTATGGGAAAAAACGGCCTTTTTATCAGAACTTGAATATTATGCCTATGGCTGCGGCGAAAACGATAAGTATAATCGGATGAAGCTTTTTAACCTTATAGGCGAGGATGAATATAAATATGCTCAGTATAACCACGGGCAGGTTAAGCACTGTGAGAAAATTATCTGCTGAAAGGATGGTGTCTGCACCGAAAAAGGCGATTTTGGCAACGGAAATAAGTGCAGAGGTAACAAGACCGAGGGAAGCGGCACGAAGGCCGTAAAAAGCATATTTAACATATTTTGAATCCTTGAAGCGATTGAGTATTTTTGAAATAATCAATATTATTATGACAGACGGTGTCACAACGCCGAGTGAGGCTATTACACTGCCGAGGATGGCGAAAACGGTGCCGTAATCACCTGCGACCTGAAAGCCTATATAGGTTGCCATATTAATGCCGAGAGGTCCGGGGGTTGATTCCGAAATAGCAACCATATTTGAAATATCGGCAGAGCTGAACCAGCCTGTTACATCGCCCATATCGGCAAGGAAGGGGAGTGTTGCAAGTCCGCCGCCGACGGAAAAAAGACCGACACAGAAAAAACGGACAAACATTTCCGCGTATAGTAAAAGAAGCTCTGTCATTTGTCCTCAGCCTCCTTTTTACCGGATGCCTTCTTTTCTTTGCTGAGCTTTAAAATAAGACCGCAAGCAGCCGCAACAAGCACAAAAATAACGGGAGAAAGGTCGGTGAAGACCGAAAGAGCGGTTACGGCAAGAAAAATTATCAGGGTTGCGATATCGACTATGCTTTTTTTAGCGAGCTTGAGTATGGCGCTGAGAATGAGTGCTACAACGGCGGCTCTGATTCCGCCGAAGGCATGCTGAACGATCTCAAGGTCCTGAAAATTGCTGATAAAAGCGGCGATTGTACCCACGATAAGCATAGAGGGTGTTATGATGCCCAGAGTGGCAAAAATCGCACCTGAAATGCCCTTGGTTTTATAGCCGACAAAGGTTGCGGTGTTGACAGCTATAATGCCCGGGGTGCACTGACCTATGGCAAAATAATCCATAAGATCATCATTTGAAACCCAGTTTTTCTTTTCAACAAGCTCTCTTTGCATCATAGGGAGCATTGCATAGCCGCCGCCGAAGGTGAATCCGCCGATGCGGGCAAATATAATAAACAACTGAAAAAGAGTTTTCATAATAAATCTCCTGTGAAAAAAGGACAGCACCGGGCTGCCCTTTCAGGTTCAGATTATCGGGCGTACTTCTTAAAGAAGCGGAGCATTTCATCGATAGCTCTCTGTGCAGCCTCGCTTTCGGGATAAAGTATGGGGAAAACGTGAGGCAGGTCGGAGCCTTCGAATTTGCAGAAATCCATAAGCTGAACATCTGTGCCCTGCTCCTTGATGTCCTTTGCGCACCTTAAGGTCTGCTCTCTTGCAAGGAAATCTCCCGAAGAGGTGAGAAGGAAGGTGGGGGGCATCTTCCCAAGGGGTAAAAGCTTGTCAAAGTTGACATATGACGCCCATTTTTCTTGGCGGAAGGCTTTGCCTAGCATAATGTTGGTGTAAAAATTCATGGGGAATTTATCGTCCATATATGCAACGGGGCTTGTAAGGGCTACTGCATTGAAGCGTAAGCCGGCATCCTCTATGCCGAAAATGTATCTGACCTCACTGCTTTGCGAAAGCATAGAGGTGAAGGCTGCAAGCATACCGCCCGCAGAGTCGCCTGTGAGGTAAATGTTATTTTCGTCACAGGGAAAATCGGAAAGATGCTCCTTAATCCAATAAAGAGCGTGGCGGATATCCTGAAGCTGCTCGTGTGCAGTGACCTCAGGATAAAGACGGTAGCTCATATTGAAAACCACATAGCCCTTTTTTGCAAGGGTGAGGCAGTAAATTTTGTTGAGCTCCTTGTCACCGTAAGCCCAACCGCCGCCGTGCACATCAATGATAACGGGAAGCTTACCCTCTGTGTTTTCGGGATAGTAGGCATCAAGCAGATGATAGCCGTGACCGTCATCAAGATAGGGGAGGTTATTAACCTCAGTAACTCCCTCGGGGATTGAAAGGGTGGCAATACGTTTATCATCCTGCTTTTTGGTGTTGAGCCAGAAAAGACCTATGGCTTTTTCTATCAATGACATAAAATCATCTCCGTTTTATTATTACATGGGAGGCATGCCGCCGTTTTGTGCCATAGCCTGAGCAAACATGCCCGGCTTTTTCTGCTTCTTTGGCTTGTAAGCGGGGGGATTTGCAAGAAGCTTCTTTGCCTTTTTGCCTGCTGCAGAGGCAAGATATTTATTGACCTCGATAACGGGGGGAGCCATTGTTTCGCTCATATAGTCAACACAGCGGGCAAGCAGAATCTGATCGTTGTTAAGCTCACCGAGAATTGTAACGGCAATAAGGCTCTGAGTGTCGTTTGTGCCGTCCTCATAAATTTCGTTGAGGATCTGGAAAAGCTTTTTCATTGTCTGAGGGTTGTTTTCCTTGATTGCGGCGATAACCTTTGCGGTGCCGTATTTTTCAAAGAATTCTTCACCGAGGAACTCGCCGTATCTTTCAAGATTATCCTTGTAATAAGGGCGAAGCTCGGGGAATACGAGACAGAGCTTGCTTGCAAGAGTGTTTGCATCATAGCTTGAACCGTTTTTGACTGCGTTTTTGGAAACAGTCTGAGCGGCAGCTTTTGCAGTGTTCTTTTTATAAACTGATGTCTTGACGGAAAACTTACCCGTAAGAGTGTCGGAAAATTCGTTGATGATATATTTTATATCCTTGAGGTCTGCGTTTTCTTCCATAAGGGAAGCGGCAATTTTCTTTGTGGTGCTTTCTTCGTTTTCACCCTGATACATAGCAATGATTTTGCCGTCGTATTCAAATTTCACCGCACCCTTTTCACCTGTGAAAACAGTGCTGACGGAAGAATCCTCTTCTTTTCTGAAATCGGCATTTTCCGTGAAGCCGAATTTTTCAAGCTCTGCAGAAATACCGCTTAATACTGTCTGAAGGTTGTCTTTCAAATAACTCATGGGACAGACTCCTTTAAAAAATATTTTTATAACTTTATACAATAATACAGTATAACATAAAAAAACGCGGTTGTCACTATTAAAATGAAAAATATTCGGGTTTACATGTAAATCAAAGGGTGATATAATATTATGCAAAGGAAAAATACGGAGGATTTTGTGCCATGAAAGAAAACAAAATACACGTGGCTTTCGGCTTTCACGTTAACTGCTACCATTCCTACAGAGGTGACACCAACGACAATCTGGGCTTCGGCTCCGATATACGCATTATAAGAAAAATTCTTGATGTCCTTACAGATTTCAATGAAAGAGGAATTCCCGTAAAGGGTACTTGGGATACGGAAAATTTCTTTTCACTTCAGAAAATTCTTCCCGTTTATGCTCCTGATATTATCGAAAAGATGAAGGACCGCGTGGATAAATACGGTGACGAAAACATAATAATGGGCTATAACAACGGTGCGCTTTCAGCCATGACCGAGGATGAGTTTGAGGCGAGCATAGAGCTTTCCGTGACAAATAAGGACGGCAGCGGTCTTAAGGATATTTTCGGCAAGTGCGAAAAAATAGTCCGGCCTCAGGAGGTTATGTTCACGCCTTCGCAGGTCAGTCTCTATAATAAGCTGGGGGTCAGAGCTCTGTGCCTTTATTACAGCTGTGTGCCCTTTGATGCCTTCCGTACAATTATCCCCGAGCTTCCCGATGAAATGGGCTTTAATCCCGTTACATATACCTACAAGGGTGAAAGCATAACGGTTATTCCCACCTACAGTAACCCTGATATCTGTGATGCGGGCTGTATGAGAGCCTGGGTGAAGGAGCTTCGCAAAAAGCAGCTAAGCGGTGAAATAAACAGAGACCTTTTCATTTTTGTCAATATGGATGCGGATGCAATTTTCTGGGAAACCATTGACCTTGGAAGGATAACGGGTAAGGTTGCCAACACCGACGGAATACACGGTCTTGTTGAAGAGATAGCAGACCTTGATTACATAGTTTTTGATACCCCCGGCGGATATCTTAACACCCATGAGCCTGTGGGCAGCATAGAATTCACTCAGGATACTGCGGACGGTAATTTCACCGGTTATGCCTCATGGGCAGAAAAGCCCTTTAACAGACAGATATGGACAAGTCTTGAAAGAGCCAGGGCAATGGCAAAGGTCACTGCAAAAAGAGATAAGGAGTCACCCTCCTTTGATGACAGGGTAATTCTTCTTTCCACCACCCACTTCGGTCTTGCAACACCCGTGCTTAACATTCAGCGAGAAAAAACGGCTCTTACTCTTGCCAAATCCGTTACGGAAAAGGAAAGAGCCGCCCTCGGTAATGCTGAAGCATTAACTGTACATAATACCTCGGGCAATGCTCTTGTCTGCGTTCAGCTTGAAATTAAAAAGAAGCTTCCCGATATAAGAAAGCTTAATGTAACATCTCCCGACCTTGAAAGCTTTACGGCGGTGTCGCTGAGTGACGATAACAGCTCGGTTTATCTTATGATGAAATTCCGTAAGGTTAAAAAGAGCTACAAAATAGCACTTGATACCGACGGTGTGACGGCAGAGAAGAGCTTCAGAAATCAGCTCAAAAACGACCGACTTTGTCTTATGTTCTCACCCTCGGGCAAAATTTCCTCGGTTTACTGCGACGGCAGAAAAATCGGTGATGACGAATTCCTTCAGAGCTTCATAACCTACGGCAAAAAGAAATATTCCTTTTCCGATACCTCAGCCTCGGCTCTTGATGTGGCAGGTGAGGGTGAGGGCGTTAGAGTAAGGGGTAAAATTCATCTGCCCGGTGAGGAAGAGGGCGGAAGCTTTTTGTATGACTTTTTTAAGGTGCCCTTTTCCGACGGTATTTTTGTCAGAACAACGGTGAATTATCCCTATACCCCTGAGAACACCTCTATATCAACAGAAAATTCGGCACTCGGCAGATACAGCGATATGAAATGGCTTGAAGCTGTGCCCTTCCAGCTGAGCCCCTGCCTTGACGGTGACATAAAGGTTATCAAGCGTAACTTTATGGATGATGTATCCTCCTTCAGAACCGCATCCTTCAGTGAGTGCGACGAAAGGAATAAGAAGATTGCCTCCTTCAATCATCAGCTTACGGGAGGTTTTACGGGCCTTTATGACGAAAAGGGCGGTATTATCCTCGCTAATGCACGTCAGGTGCTTAATTCAATGGCACATTGTCCTATGCGTCTTGAAGAAAACGGCAGAGTGCGTATGAATCCTTTCGGCACATATTACGGACCTCAGCGTCATCATTGGGGCAGAGCAAAGGATCAGATTCTCAATGTTTATACACTCGTTGCTGCGCAGGGCAAATCCATAGCACCCTCATATAACGGCTGCAGTGAAACTGCGGTTATGGCATTATTCCCCTATGACGGAAAAGAGCTCACCGAAAGTCAAAGGGGTGAAATCTGTGCTTTCTGCGACGGCGGTGTTGTTTCAGGTGAAAGTGATATTGTAAAGGCTTTTGAAAAAGATAATGTGTTATTCCGTCAGGCAAAGACAGACGGAATAGATGAAAAGGATCTGAAAAATCCGGTGCTTACTGGCCTTTCCGGTAATCTTTTCAAATATGTTACGAGAGGCCCCGTTGCCATCGGACACATTTTGAAAGAGCAGCTCAGAAGCAGAAAATGATAGCAGAAAAGTTACAAAGTCAAAAAATTTAATAAATTATTGACAAAGCAAGGATTTTGATTTATAATCAGATTGTAAAAGTGGAGTATAATACTCACCAATAACAGAAACGGAGGAAATTAATATGAAAAAAGTATTATCAGTTCTTCTTTCAATGCTTATGATATTCTCAATGGTAGGTGTTATGGCATTTGCAGAGGGCGAAACAGAATCAGCCGCAACAGTACACGTGATTTTCAAGGACGGCGACAATGTGCTTTATGATATGATGGTCGCACCCGGCACAATCCTCGGCTCCCAGATTGAAAACCCCTCAAAAGCTGATACAGATACAACCCGCTACATCTTCAAGGGTTGGATGAAGGAAGGCGATGCAGAAGACATCTACTATCAGGGAACATTACCCAAGCCTACTGCAGCTGATGAAGGAACAACAATCACTTACATAGCTGTTTACAGTGAAGAAGACCTTACACAGCGTATGACCTTCTGGAATCTTATCGAATCAATCTTCGAAAGACTCAACAGAATCTTTGAATACTTTGCAGAGATATTCGGCTTCTAAAAAACAACAGTACCGCAGATGATGAATCTGCGGTATTTTTATTAAAAAAATAATATAATAATGGATTATACTTTAGTGATAAAAACAAAATATAAAAAATTTTGAGTAGTGAAAATCAAGCATCACTTTAGAAGTTTTCGACTAATCAAAACGCGGTTGGCAGTTAAACTTACGCGTTGACGCGTCCTGCGAGGAATAGAGGGCTATGCCTGCATGTGAAAAGCCACCCGTCTGACGGGTGGCTGTTTATTTTAATTAGTCAGCTGTGTAAGCCATAAGAGCAACCTGACGGGCACGCTTGATAGCTGTTGTAAGAGCACGCTGATGACGTGCGCATGTGCCTGTTACTCTGCGGGGAAGGATCTTAGCTCTGTCTGAAGTGAACTTGCGGAGCTTCTGAACATCCTTGTAGTCGATTTCTTCAACCTTTTCTACACAGAATGCACAAACCTTCTTACGTGACTTTCTGTTAGCGCGGTTTGCGCCTTTCTCGTATGCCATGAGTTATTACCTCCTGTTAGTATTTTTAAATTGCTTCGGAATTAGAAGGGCAAATCTTCGTCGTCTGTGATTTCTTCAAAGTCGCCGGGAACAGCGTTTTGATATGTGGGGGCTGCTGCGGGAGCTGCGGGAGCAACTGTACCTGTTTCAGCCTTTGAGCCACAGAAGCTTACTTCTCTTGCAAGAACCTCAAAAGCAGTTCTCTTAGCTCCGCTGTTGTCTTCATACTGACGGGTCTGGATAGAGCCCTGAACAGCGATCATTGAACCCTTTGAGAAGTATCTGCAAACAAAGTTTGCTGTGCTTTCCCAAGCTACGATTGTGATGAAATCTGCCTGTCTCTGTTCGCCTGCCTTAGCATAGGAACGTTCAACGGCGATTCTGAAAGTTGCGACGGATTTACCTGTGCTTGTGGTGCGGAGTTCGGGGTCTGCAACAAGGCGACCCATAAGAGTTACGCAGTTAAGCATGATAGCTCCTCCTTACTTTCTGATTGTGAGAACGCGAAGAACACCGTCTGTGATGCCTGCGATACGCTCGATTTCAGCAGGGAGTTCGGGCTTTGCAGCGTATGTCATGAGAATGTAAGCACCCTGAGTCTGGTCCTCAATCTCATAAGCAAGTGTACGAACGCCGCCGTTTGCGCCAAAGGGCTCACATGCATTGAGTGTACCGTTTGCTTCGATGAGAGCCTTGAACTTCTCTACAAGAGCAGTAGTAGCTTCCTCACCCTTTGCAACTGAAAATACAAACATTGATTCGTAATTGTTCATGTTTTTCTACCTCCTTATGGTCTCTGGCCCCATATCCTTGTATGGAGCAAGGAATTGCCGCACATACTGCGACAGTTAAGAATTATATCAGCAAAGGCAAAATAAGTCAATAGGAAAGGCTGAAAAACTTTTGTGCATAATGACAAATTATAAGCGGTTATAGACAAAAATAAAGATATGGTGTATAATAAACCCAATCTTAAAAGGAGAAATCTGAAATGAAGAAAAGAATTACGGCATACAGCCTCATAATAACAATATTACTTCTGGCTTTCAGCGGCTGCGGAAAGAGTGACGTTTTCCTGAGCATCGGCGGACAAAGCATAACGGAAGGTCTTTTTTCCTATTATCTTGACACAGTGGTTTCTTACCCGGAAAGCTACGGTATTGATGCGGACGATGATGAGGCGGCGGTGAATGCTGCGGCAGAGTGCTGCAAGCAATACGTTGCGGCGGAAAATTTTCTTAAGGAAAACGGATTGAGTCTCACAACCGAAGGGAAGAGAGCGGCGGCTTCTCAGGTGGAAACCCTCTGGAGCCTTTATCGCACACATTACACAGAAAAGGGAATCACAAAGCCCGATATTACTCTTGCAGTCACTCACGAATACCGCCTGAAAAGAATCGTAGAGTATTACTACGGAGCTGACGGATTGGAGCCTATAGACGAGGATGACCTCAAGGAAGAATTTGTTGACCTTTATGTAGGCTTCAGGGTAATCGCCGCGCCTCTTTCAAAGGTTAATAATCTCGGTGAAACAGTACCGATGAATCAGGACGAAAAGAAAGCTCTTCTTGCCACCTTCAGGGAATACCGTGACGAAATAAACGGGGGAACGGCAACCATTGACGAAATCAATGTAAGATATAACGAAACTCAGCAGATAATTGTTACCGAAAATCTCGGAATAAACCTTGTCAGAATCGGAAGCCCGATGTATACCAAGGAGTTTTATGAGACTCTGGGAGAAATTTCTCACACTAAGGCGGGTATTATAGATTGCGGCACCGTTCTTTATCTTGTTCAGAGAGAAAAGATTGCCACAACCGAGGAGGACGAGTTTTACCGTTACCGGACCGAGCTTATTGAAGAGCTTAAAATGGACGAGATAAAAGAAAAGATAGCAGAGCTTGCCTCAGAAATTGATTACAGTATTGATGAAGACCGAGCGGAAGATATTTACTACGGTATTTATGACAGAGAAGAGGATGCTTCAGACGAAAACAAAAGACTTATAACAGATGCTCAATAAAAGGAATCCCGGTGTTCTTAGCGGACACCGGGATTTAATTTATCTTTCATTCAAAGGATGAGGTCTTCTTTTAGCAGTGAAGTCTGACACGTCGATGCGGATAACACTTACAATTGACACCATTTTATCGTCAAAGGTAAAATCCTTACCGGTCTGGGTTTTCATAAGCACGGAAAGCCCCTGCTTTTTTTCTTCGGTGTCTTCTGTTATTACTGCAGTGCCTCTGCCCATTATTGAGGCGTAGGTTGTACCGTAACGGCAGGCAATATCACCCTCAAAGGGAATTATGTCGCAATCTATTTCAAAAAACACACGGGGATTTTTTCTCATGACATCAAGCTTTCTGCCTTTTTTTGAGCCGTGAAGCCATAAGGTCAGCTTGCCTTCTTCCATGGTGTAGCCGTAATTCATAGGTACAACATAGGCTTCACCGTCGTCAACCATACCTATACGGACAATCTTGGCTTTATCGAGTATTTTTATGATTTCGTTTAAATCTGTTACTTCTCTTTCACGTCTTGTAAGTCCGTTCATATAAATCTCCTTTTTAATAACCGTATCCCGTAGGGATATATAGCCTCGCTGTTTCTTATTTCATCAGCCTCGATACTTCAACAATAATCGCCCAGAATTTTGAGCTCTTAAAGAAATAAACAATATCCTCAAAAAAGGATGCTATGGTATAAGCCTCGTTATATTCGAGAGGCTCATCACCTCTGTCAATTACAAAAGCCTGGGAGCAGCAAAGTCCGCCGTCACCGAAAAGCTCTGCTCTTATGTAAAGGAAGTCCTCAGCGCCCTCGATTTCATCAAGGTTAAGAGTAACAGGCTTTCCGTCAGAAACATCAGCAGTTGCAATAACCTTACCGTTTGCAATCCACTGAAGAGTTTTACTGTCTGATGCCGACACCGTAACACTGTGCTCTTTAACTGAAATATCGGTAAACATCGGGTAGGGGAGGCCTGAATTCATAGCATCGATTGGTTCATAAGGGCCTATTTTGTCGTTTGCACGAAGGTTTCTTGTTATACCGAAGAAAGCACCGTTCTGCATAGTTGCCTTGATGTTTTCTGCATTATTCTCTTCCATCATAAATACGCTGAAGGAGGAGTCGACGGTTTTTGTGTTGTGAGCATCACTGTTGCTGAAGCCGATAATGTTTCTGCCGTAGGGAAGGCAGTACATAAGCAGATTATCCCACAGAATTCTGTCATAGCCTGTGGGGCCGTTCTTTTCGTTGAGTATTTCAATACCCAGGCAGCTGTCATATTTGAGAATAAGGTTACCGAAAAAGCTGATATTTTCGATATCGTTTACCGCATCGGGGTTTGCATTTGTTTCAAGCCAGTCACCGGGATGGTTTATATAAGAAAGACCGCCGTGCTCGTGGATGTATCTTATTGCCTGCTCAAAGCCTCTTTCATTTTCGGCACCGGGGAAGCCGTTACCCTCCCAGGAGTCAAGGAAATGACCGTTGACGTGGTTTTTTGAAAGTGAGAGGTTGTTGAATTCGTTCGCACCGAGAACAGGTACCATCTTTTTGCCTCTGTTTTCATAGGTGCCGTTTTTTATAGCCTCGTATTCCTCGGTTGTCAGATGCTCGAAGGGATTGCCGATAATGGGCTGATAGGTGTAAAGAGGGTGCATAAAGGGAGCCTTATCCCAGTCTGTGCCTGTAATACCGTGGTCGGAAACGGCAAGAAAATCGTAATTCTGTCTGTAAGCCTCCTTGACCATAACGGAAAGAGTTTCGTCGGCGTCACTGTAGGTTGAGTGTGAGTGCAGAGAGCCCTTGTAAGCGCCCCAGGCATTGTCACCGCTCCATATAACATCCTTATAGGGATTTACAATGGTGTAGTCTGTGTTTGCTTCTGCCGCAAAACACATAGAGCCGAGCTGCAGACAAAGGATAATGCAGAGAATTAAGCTGAGTAATTTTTTTGTTTTCTTCATAGGGGTAGCCTCCTTTTGATTGAGTAGTTAATTTATTTTAGCAATCCGCTTTTTTGACCATTCAAACAAGTCCTTGGACATTTTATCAAAATCAATATTACCGCCGTTTTTAACGGTTAAAAAGGCTTCAACGATAACCTTTTCATCAGTTGAAACGGTTTGAAGTAAATCTTTTTGTCTGCTTATATAGTGTCCGGTTTCTTTATAGACAATTGCCTGAACAACAAAGGATGCAGACTTATACAATCCTCTGAGAATGTCTTCGCTTTTTTCATAAAGCATATTGTGAACGCATCCGTGATATATGTTGCATACGCCTGTTTTTATTGCTCTGTCAACGGCTGCTTCGTCTGTCACTGACAGTAATTCGTCAATACTTCCCTTTATGGGCACCGTATCATGACAGAACTGAAAAAGATCTGAAGGCTCCCAGCTTAAAAGCTCGTCTTTCCCTGCGAAAAAACCGCAAATCAGTTCTCTGTCAGGTAAGCTGTCGAGCATTGAGTTGTAAGTGTGAATATCTGCAAAGGATAATTCATCTAATATCACGACAACATCAATATCGCTTGTTTCTGTGGCTTCACCCCGAGCATAGCTGCCCTGCAAGCCTACAAACCATATACGGTTTTTGAAAGTTTCATTTAATGTCTGCATGAAGTTATTTATCCAGACAGTAATATCTATCATGTTGATTACCTCGAAATTATTTTAGCGTCAGCAAACAAACACACTCTATATGTGCAGTGTGCGGAAACATATCCACGGGCTGAATCTTTCTTACTTTATATCCGTTCTTGCAAAGGAAGCCCAGATCTCTTGCCTGAGTTTCAATGTTGCAGGAAATATAAACAACCTTTTCTGGGGCGAGGGTGACAACACTCTTAAGGAAGTTAAGGTCACTGCCTGCTCTGGGCGGGTCCATAAGCACAACGTCGACCTTTTCTTTTTCCTCAGCCATAGCTACCATAAATTTACCTGCATCGGCACAGAAAAAGCGGATGTTATCAGCCTTGTTGAGCCTTGCGTTGTAAATCGCATCCTTTACCGCATCGTTGTTTAATTCAACACCGATGACCTGCTTTGCCTTGTCAGATGCAACTATACCGATTGTACCCGTGCCGCAGTAGGCATCGAGTACGGTTTCTTTGCCCTTAAGGTCAGCAAAATCTATTGCCGTACCGTAAAGCTTTTCGGTCTGAGAGGGGTTAATCTGATAGAAGGATTTTGCCGAAATGCGGAATCTCTTGCCACAGAGGATATCCTCAATATAGCCGTTTCCGTAAAGGATTTCCTCTCTGTCGCCGAGTACGAGACTTGTCTTGCCGCCGTTGATATTCCATATCACTGTGGTGATTTCTTTGTGCTTTTTAAGAAGCTCTCTGAGAAATTCCTTCTTTGCTGGGAAAAGATGATGTCCCGTAACAAGTACGACCATAGTTTCGCCCGTTGCAAAGCTTCTCTTTACGAGTACATGACGAAGAAAGCCCTTCCCCGTATCCTCGTTGTAGGCGGTGAGCTTGTATCGGGGGAGCATATGTCTTATGTCAACGATGATTTTATCGGCGGTTTTATCCTCGAGCATACATTCGTCAACAAGCACGATATTATGACTTGAGGATTGATACACTCCTGAGACTATCATACCGCCTCTTGTGGTGCCGAAGGCCGCCTGAACCTTGTTGCGGTAGTGGACGGGCTCACTCATACCGATGATTTCCTCCACGTGACCGAAGCGGCCGAGAGTACGGATAGCCTTTGCCTGCTTGAAGGAAAGCTGTTCCTCATAGGTCATATTCTGGAGCTGACAGCCGCCGCACTTTTTATAAAGAGGACAAGCGTTACCCTTGCCCGCTTTTTTAGGTGCTGAGCCTTGCTTTTTGCGCGGAGAAAAGCTCTTTTTATCTGTTTTTTTATCCATTACAGTTTAACTCCGGAATATTTCTTTACCATACGCTTGATGGTAAATCTTAATGAAATGAGAAAAGATACTGCAAAGAACATTGCTAAGGGCTCGCCTGCTTTTTTCATATTTTTCATTCCTTTCTTTTCTTTTCTTGCTTCACAGAGTGAAGCATATCGTGTGAACGAGATTACTCTATAATCACGCTGAAGCCGTAACTGTACTCCTCACCTGCAAAATTCTTATACTCATCACAGGTGTGTGCGCCCCAACTGTCATAGCCGCCCACACCCATCTGTCTTGCGATCGCTCTCACATAAAGAGTGTCGCTTTCCGGCAGCTCGTGGATGTGACCTGCATTTTCGAGCTCATCTGCAGTCCAGGGGCAGGCGTTGAATTCCATTTCCCTGTCTGCTTCAAAGGTGATTTTGCCGTTTCCCGAAAGCTTGGCATAGCGCACCTTTGTTCTTTCGCCGTGTTCCTGAGGCTTCTGATAGTTAACAAAGAGAGAGTCAATATTAGTTTTGTAAAGACCGAGGTCTGCACTTACTGCTCTGTCGATATAGTTTTCGTGAGGTCCCTTGCCGAGATATTCGAGGTAAGTATAATCCGTTCTTTCAAGAGGGAATATAAGTGAAATCTCGGGGATTTCGGGAAGACCCTCTTCCGCCTTGAAGTGGTAGTCTATATGAATACCCTTTGAGGTGATGATGTATTCTATTCTGCCCTTTGACGAGGGAGCAGTGGGTACTGAGAAATCAACTGCAAGCTTAACCGACTTACCGTCACAGCTTATGCTCTTCATATCAATTCCCTGACCTGTGTATTTGCCTGCCTTTTTCCATACGGCACAGCGTACCTCCTGCCTGTTGCCTCTGTCGTTATCGGTGAGTGCACGCCAGAAGTTATGCATAACCTCACCCTTAAGAAGCTCCTTACCGTTCTTTCTTATTGAATAAAGAGCACCGTTACGTCTTGAGAAGGCAACCTCAAGGTCACCGCCTGCCGCGATAACAGAGCCGTAGTTGATTTTAAGGTTCATTTCATTGCCGCGAAGGTCGGTTTTGGAAAGCTTGAATTCGTTTATGATAAACTGTTCTCTTGCAACGGTGTGACCCGCCTTTGCCCATTTTGAGCTTTCTCTTGTTTCAAAAATAATGTTGAGATACCACTCGGTTTTGGGTGTTTCGGAAAGCTCGAGCTGAATTTTCTTTGTTTCGCCAGGTCCAAGGTCAACAATCATATCACCGCTGCCGATAACCTTGTTTCTGCTCACCTGCTGGAAGTGAAGGTTAAAGCTGTTGAGGTCGGTGAAAAGGAAATCGTTGGTGATTTCAAGAGTACCCTTTGAAGCGTTTACAGCCTTGATGCGTATATTCTGATAAAGACGCTTCATTTCTTTTATGCCGGGAGTAAGCTCTCTGTCGGCAAAAACAAGACCGTTTGCGCAGAAGGTGCCGTCGTGGGTGATTTCGCCGCTGTCACCGCCGTAGCCGATGAATGAAGTACCGTCCTCTTTAGCGATACGTACGCCTTGGTCAACGAAGTCCCATACAAAGACGCCGAAGAAGCCCTTGTATTTATCCATAAGGTCGAGATACTTGCCGTTTGCACCGCAGGAATTGCCCATAGCGTGTGAAAATTCGCAAAGCATCCAGGGCTTGTCCGTATATTTTTGCATATCTCTTTCGAGATTCCAAGGAGAGGGATACATCTGGGAATAAACGTCGGTTACGTCACTGTACTCGGGAGCCTCACCTGACTTGTTCCATATTGATTCGTAATGTACGGGACGGGAGGGATCGGTTTCGTGAAGATATTTATACATCTTGCGGAAGTTTTCACCTGCACTGCATTCGTTACCGAGAGACCATATAATTACCGAGGGATGGTTTTTATCTCTCTGATAAAGAGATTCGATTCTGTCCATGCAGGAGGGGGTCCACAGCTCCATACCGTCGGGCATAAGAGGAGTGATGTCACCCATAAAGCGTGTACCGTGGCTTTCGAGATTGTTTTCGTCAATCACATAAAGACCGTATTCGTCACAAAGGTCGTACCAGTCGGGATGATTAGGATAGTGAGAGGTACGCACAGCATTGATATTGTGCTTTTTCATAATCTCAATATCCTTTATCATAAGCTCTCTTGATACTGCTCTGCCCGTATCGCAGGAAAACTCGTGACGGTTTGTACCCTTGAGAAGAAGTCTCTTGCCGTTATAGTAAAGAACGCTGTCCTTGATTTCTATATGTCTGAAGCCTTGCTTACAGCTTACAAATTCGGTATTTCTGCCGTATTTATCTCTGAGAGTGATAACAACAGTGTAAAGATAGGGGGTTTCTGCGCTCCAGAGATTGATAAAGGGAAGCATGGTTTTAAGCTGCACCGCCTCTGCACCGTCGGTGGAAACACTGTCGGTTGCAACCACGTCGCCCTTCATATCATAAACGGTGAGCTCTGTTTCGGCATAATCCTCACTGCTTCCGAGAAGCACATCTGCAGTAAGAGTACCCCATTTATAGCTGTTGGTGTCAGGCTCGGCCTTTACGGTGAAGTCCTTTATATACTGCTTTTCAGTTGTGTAAATATATACAGGTCTGTAAATACCTGACAGACGGAAAAAGTCCTGGTCCTCAAGCCACGAAGCGGTACACCAACGGTAAACCTCAACGGCAAGGGTGTTTTCTCCCTCGCGGATATAATCTGTGATATCAAACTCACTGTGGCGGAAGGTTCCTTCGCTGTAGGCGATTCTCTGACCGTTGATATAGAGATAGTAAGCGGCTTCAGCACCCTCAAAGGCGATAACAACACGCTTTGAAGCGGCATCCTTTGAAAGAGAAAAAATTCTTATATAGCAGCCGACGGGATTGTAGTCTGTAGGTGCTTCGGGAGGAGTCGGCTCCTGAATTTTTTCCCATGGGTACTGCACATTGGCATAGATGGGGTAATCGTAGCCCTGCATCTGCCAACTGGAAGGTACGGGGATTTTATCCCACTCGGTGCAGTCAAAATCTTCTGCAAAAAAGCCCTCTTCAATATCTCTGTAAGAGTTATAAATACGGAACTTCCACTGACCGCAAAGGTCAAGGTATCTTTCGCTTTGTGTACGTTCGCATTTTTTTGCTTTATCAAGTGAATCGTAGGGGATAAAGGTAGCCCTTGAGGGCAGACGGTTTATACCTGTGATTTCTGCCCGGTTTTGCCACTCATTATAGCCGTGGATGGGTGTATTCATAAGTTGTGCCTCCTGAAAAAGAGCTTATTTGATGTTGATTTTATGCTCGATTATATAGCCTGTAACAAAAAGAAGAGCAACGGCTATAACGGATTTTACAAAGTATTCGTTAAGAAGGTAGGGCTCGATGAAACTGCGCATTTCCTGAGCTGTTTTAAATGAAAGATAAGCACCGTCGTCGTTTATGCCGAAGCTTAAGGGTGCAACCTTTTCGGTGAGGGTTACGATAATGCCCGAAACAAAGTGAACGGCACCGAAAACAAGAGCACCGAAAAGCTTGGGATGGCTCTGAAGAGCTCTGGTGTTGGCTACGGTTACGGAAAAATAAATGTAGCCTACATATGTCAGAAGTGAGCAAAGTGTAGTGAAAACAAGGAAAAGGAGAAGGGAGACAACTGAGCCGCCCGAAGGCATAGCTGCAACGAATTCCTCAATCATAAGAGCGATTGCCTCGTCAAAATCCTCGACCTGCTTTTTAATGTGTAAGAAGATGAAAAAGAAGGGAAGGAAAGCGGCGATATAGCTTACTACAATCCAAAAAAATGAAACAAGTACCTTGGAAATGAGAAGCTGACTGCCCTTGACGGGGAGAGTCATGGTGAGATAGCCCTGTCTTGAAAAAATTGTGTCATAAAAGTTTCTGATAACCGAAACAAGAGAAACGATTATAACTGCAAACGCAACAAGGGCAAGAGGAAGAATTGCAAGGGAGAACATTCCCTGAGTGTCAAAAAGAAGCGAAACACCCATAACTGCCGATGCAATAAGGCTGACGGCAAGAATGACGAAATGATATCTTGCGGTATGTCTGAGCTCGTGCTTTAAAAGTTTACCAAACATAAGGGAACACCTCCAAAAATACTTCCTGAACTGTTTTGCCGTGCTTTCTCAGCTCGTCAACGTGAGAGTTGACCAGAAGCTTACCCTGGCTTATCATAAGAACTCTGTTAAATATTCTTTCAACATCATTGATAAGATGTGTGGATATAACTATAGTTGAGTTTTGGGCATAGTTATTCATAATAAGGTCGAGGATGATGGCTCTTGAAGAGGGATCAAGACCGCCGAGAGGCTCGTCGAGAATATAGAGCTTCGCCTGCCTGCAGAGAACAAGAATAAGGCAGAGCTTTTCCTGCTGACCCTTTGACATGGTTTTGAGCTTCTGCTTAAGGTCAAGGTTAAAGTCAGTTGCCATTTTTACTGCCTTTTGCTTGTCAAAATCCTTATAGAAATCTGCAAAATAATTGATGGCGTCGGTGGGTGTCATCCAACCGGGGAGATAGGATGAATCGGGAAGGAAGGCAACAACCTCCTTGGTTTCAACGCCGATTTCGTCATTGTTGATTTTCACGGTTCCGCTGTAATCCTTGATAAGACCTGCAAGGATTTTGAGCAGGGTTGTTTTGCCGCAGCCGTTGGGGCCGAGAAGACCAACCACTGAGCCTGCAGGTATCTTCATATTGATATCATCGAGAACGAGCTTGCTGCCGTAGGATTTTTTAAGGCCTGCAACAGTAATGATGTTTTCTGCCATAATATATACTTCCTTTACTTGATTTTTTTGGCTTTGCCTGTTGTTATCATATAAGCGCAAAGGCTCCATAAAAGCTTGAATATAATAATCAGTGCGGGGCTCATAAACAGAGAAAGATTTAAAATGCACGAAAGCACAGTAAGACAAACGGCAAGAATCTGACCTGCGATATGAAGGTTGAACAGGAATTTATCTCTTGTATAAAGATTGTAAGCATTGACAACAACACTGAGAAGTCCGCGTCCTGCCTTGGCGCAAACAAGACCGCCGTTAAGGTCGGTGATGCGCTCCTTTCTGTAGGATTCCACAAGAGCTTCGTTTTTGCCTGAAAGAATTTTTACTGCCGCGCTTTCAAGATAGAGACGCTTTGCGATTTCCTTATGGTCGAGATAAGGCTCCTTGCAGGTTAGCATAAGAACAAGCCCTGTTTTATTGAAGTCTGCCGAGAACTGCTTGACAGATGAAAGAGTTCTGTAATTGACAAGGAAGGAGGCGGTAAGTCTGCCCTCAATGACAAGATACATAACAAATTTATTACCTGCATAAAGCTTTTCTTCTCTTTCGTCGGGTGCGGGGATACTGTGCTGAATGAGCATTTCTCTGTTGCCTATAAGCACTCTTTTGCCTGATACCCATGCGGAAAAGCCAAGCTTTTCTTCATATTGCACATTTTCTGTCAGCGGAAGCTCGACTCCTGTCTGTCTGACAAAATCCTTGAAGCTTCTGCCCGGGAGGGTGTCGGCGTTTATAAGCACAGCCGCAGCTACGGTTGCCGCATCGTTCTGTTTCATAAGCATACCCGGTACAAGCCTGAAGGCAGAAACATCGGCGGTAAAAACATCTGAAACATCCATTGTTACACAGTGAGCGTTGCCTACAAGGTGGATGCCCTCGTTGTGAGTTGCCGCGGCACCCTCTCTGTTAAGCTGACGGTTTGAAACATAATTGAGAAGTGAACAGGCGGCTCTGCCTGTGAGGGGACTGCAAAGACAAACAGTGCTCAGAAGAATGCCGAGAGAAAGAGTTGCATTTTTATTGACTATGAAAGAGAAGACATAGAGAATAAAGGCGACTGCAACAACGGCAAGAAATGAATAGGTATAAAATCTGCTTTCGTTATGTCTGGGACCTACCTCTGCGGTGAGGCTGTCTCCCATTTCAACATCGGTGCTGTAAAGAACAAGAGGCTCATCGGAATCCGTGATACCCTTTGAAAGAGAAGCGGCGTCCTTTTTAAGAGAAACGGGCTGAACACTCTGAAGGTTCTTGCTTTTCATAACCGTTGTAAGTGAGCCGAGGGCTGTCCGTGTGTTGAAATAATCGGTTATACATACGGTGCCTGCGGCAAAAGCTGCAAAGCAGGTGTAAAATTTTGTTCCGGGCGAGCCTGCCGTGCCGAGAAAAAGCACGGAAATATCGTGAAGAAGCACAAAGAGAGTAACGGTGAGAAGTGCGAAATCGCCGTTAAGGGTGAGATTTCTTATGCTTTTTATGCCGCTCAGATAGTTTTTATAAAAGACGGAAATAAGGGGGATGAGAAGGATAATATTCAATACGCTGAAAACCAATCCGCCTTTTCCGAACATAAACTCAAGAAGATTACCCTCAGAATAGAAAAGTGGAAGAACCGACAGAATAAGGCTCAGGAAAAACAGAGCGAGAACGAAAATAAGCTGAATTTTACGGGTAGCGTTTTTCTTGATAAGAGATGCTCTCAGAGCTTTTCCCGTGAGAATAGCCTGACGGTCCCGCTTTTTCTTTTCGTTTCTGTTACGGGTTTCTATCGCTTCGGCAATCAGAGGGCTGTTGCCTCCCTTGGTTACTGCTTTGTCGACGGCGTCAAAGATATTTTCGTTTTTGACCGATGAAAGAACATCAATGATATTGGTCTTTTCTTCTTCGTCTGAAACCGTGTCAAGAATATGACGGTCAGACTGCTTGCTTTTGACAAGAACGCGCACGTTCTTTTTTATGTTTTTTTTCCTCTCCGGGCACTCTGACGGTTTCGGAAATTTTTTTCTTGACGGAGCTTGAGAGAGAAAAGCTCCGTGTTTTACCGTCCTGTACTTCCTGAAGCTTTTTATCTTTCTTTACTGGTGAAGCGGCTTTTCCGTCTTCCTTTGCGGGAACTCCCGAAAGACTTTCCATAATGGCGTCAATATCCACACTCTGCACGGCGTAAAGGTCATCGTCCGATTTTTTCTCGGGAGCGGGCCGGGACTTTTTGGTTGAAGAGGGGGTGAATTTCTTTACATCCTCTTCGTCGCTGAAGGCCTTTCTGAATTCTTTTATATCGTCATCAGAGACATTTGCTCTGCGGGTTTTGTCTGAGCCTTTCAGGAAAGCGGGGTCCTTGAAGGGGGATATGCCTTTGTTATTGTCTGACATATTACTTTTTCCTTTCCTTATTTTGCTTTGATTTTGAGACGCTGTCTTGCTACTTCATACATAAGAATGCCTGCGGCAACCGAAGCGTTGAGGGAGGTTATTTTACCGCGCATCGGCAGAGAAACAACAAAGTCACTTTTTTCTCTTATAAGACGGCTGACGCCGTTGCCCTCTGAGCCGACAATGAGAGCAACACCGCCCGAAAAATCGGTTTCGCACCAGTTCTGTCCGTCCATATCGGCGGTATAAACCCAGAGACCTCTTTTTTTAAGGTCGTCGATTGTTGAGGCGAGGTTACCTACTCTTGCTACGGGCACATATTCTATTGCACCTGCGCTGGTTTTGCCGACCGCATAGGAAAGGGAAGCGTTTCTTCTTTTGGGGATGATAATACCGTGAACGCCTGTCGTTTCTGCAGTACGGATTATTGCGCCTAAGTTGTGGGGGTCTTCGATTTCGTCACAGATGATGATAAAGGGCTCTTCGCCTCTTTCTTCTGCCAGGGCAAAAATATCCTCTATTTCAGCATATTTGTGAGCGGCGGCATAGGCGGCAACACCCTGATGGTTGCCCTGACCGCACATAAAGTCCAGCTTCTTTTTGTCAACCTCTTTTACTACTATACCCTTGTCTTTACATTCGGCTATAATTCTGCCGATGGAGCCATGTTTTTCGCCCCTTACTAC
>JAZSQD010000042.1:0-4273 GCA_045537815.1 Acutalibacteraceae bacterium
CCTTTTTGAAACCGCCTGCCCTGAAACATCAAGTCTGTCTGCAAGCTCTCCCTGGGAAAGCCCTGCCCTGCTTCTCAGCTCATATATTCTTTCACCTAAGTTCATTCTATCTCCTCCGATGCAAAAAAATTTCAGATGACAAATTGTATCTGTCATCTGAAATATAGCATATTCTTTTCTTTTTGTCTATCAACCCGGGCTTAAAATGTGTCAACCGGCGGTTGCAGATGCATTTATTCCGACAATTCAAGCCACTCGGTTTCCATTTCCTCAATGGCCTCGTTTATTTTCTGAAGCTCAGCGGTCAGTTCCATTACCCTCTGAAAATCTGCCGCCGTTTCGGGGGTAGAGAGAAGCTCATTTAATTCATCTCTCTTAGTCTGCGCCTCCTCAAGCTCCTTTTCCAGCCTTGAAAGCCTTGTTTTTCTCTTTCTTTCCTGGCTTTCAAGCTCTTTTCTCAGCTTATAATCATTCACCTTTTTAGGTGCCTTTTCAGCAGAAGCCGTCCGGGGCTTACCAGCAATAACCGCCAGATAATCGTCATAATTTCCGTCATAGGACGAAACAGACGCCCCGTCAAAATAAAGAATTCGCGAGGCAAGACGGTTTACAAAATAACGGTCATGGGAAACGCAGAGTATAGTGCCGTCATACTCCGTGAGTGCCTCCTCAAGCACCTCTCTTGACTGAAAATCGAGGTGGTTCGTAGGTTCGTCAAGAATAAGGAAATTGGGCTTTTTAAGAATAAGTATAAGAAGTGCAATTCTTGCCCTCTCACCGCCCGATAAATCCTGCATAAGCTTCTCGATATCGTCATCCTTAAAATTGAATGCACCGAGATAGCCCCTGAGCTCCGATATTGTCTTCCCGGGGAAGCGGTCATACAGCTCCTGAAGCACGGTTTTGTCCGACATAAGTGTCTTCTGGGTCTGCTCAAAATATCCCACGCTTACGTTGTAGCCGAAGCGGGAAAGCCCCTCGTCCTTGGGGATTTTATCGGTAATAAGCCCTAAAAGTGTGGTTTTTCCGCATCCGTTAGGCCCTAAAATAAACACCTTTTCACCGCGGTACATCTTAATTGATACACCGCTGAAAAGCGTTTTTCCGTCATAGGATTTTGCAAGATTCTCGGCAGTAAGCACCTCATCACCCGCTCTGACACATTCGGCAAAGCGAAGCTTTACCGTGCGCTCCTTCGGAGGAATTTCGGGCATTGCGGCCCTTATTCTCTCAATCTGCTTTTCCTTGCTTGCAATCGTAATATAGTTGCGTTCCTGATTGAACTGCTTCTGCTGTTCAATCATTTTTTCTATTCTTTTGATTTCAATCTGAGCCTTTTCGTATTCACGGCGATCGGATTCAAGACGCAATTCCTTAGCCTTCATATACTCGGAATACGATCCCCTGCCCTGATAAAGCTTTTTAGCGGAAATCTCAAGTGTACGGCTCGTGGTTTTATCAAGGAAATAACGGTCATGGGACACGATTATTACAGAGCAAGTAAGCTTGTTTATAAAATCCTCGAGCCATTCCACGCTCTTTATATCAAGATGGTTTGTGGGCTCGTCAAGAAGCATAATATCAGGCTCGCTGAGAAGCAGCTTTCCGAGGCTCAGCTTTGTTCTCTGTCCGCCCGAAAGTGCCGTCACGGGGAGCCTTTCCTCCTCTGCGGTAAAGCCAAGCCCCATAAGGCATGAATGCGCTCTGTTTCTGAAGGTAAGCCCACCCTTGTTCTGATATTCCTCAGTAAGGGAAGCCTGCCTTTCAAGATATTCAGGCACCTTGCCCTCGGTTAATTCAACCTTTCTGTGAAGAGCCTCAAGCTCCTCCTCCAGCTTGAAAAGGTGCGAAAAAACAGTCAGAAGCTCATCGTAAACAGAAAGCACACTTCCCTGGCAGGCGTGCTGCTGAACAATGCCTATTTCCGTTAAATTTGCCTTTATAACTCTGCCCTCAGCGGGTTCAAGCTCACCGCACAGAGCCTTGAAAAGAGTGGTTTTTCCGCATCCGTTGGAGCCGATAAGACCGATTTTATCTCCCTTTGCAATATCAAAGGTAGCGTTTATTAAAATATCGCGCTGTGCATACGAAAGTCTTAAATTCTGACAACTTAGCTGTGACATAATTACGTTCTCGTTTCAAGTATTTCGAGCTTACCCGATACGGTATACTCACCCTTTGCGGCAGGAATGAATATGCTTGAGCCCTTCTTAAGGGCAATTTCACCGTCAGCAGAGGTGATTTTTCCTTCACCGTCAAGCACAAGAAGAGATACGAAGGAGGTTTCATCTGCAGTATCGGTGTAAGCACCGTCAAGCTCAACCTTCGTCATTTTGAAATACTGACAGCCTGTAAGATAGGTTTTAACGGCATCCCCTGTTTTTTCGGGTGCCCCCTCTGCAGCAAAATTGACGTCGGTAACACTCAGATTCATAACGTCAACAGCCTTCTTTACGTGAAGCTCTCGGAGATTTCCGTTCTTGTCACGGCGCATATAGTCAAATACACGGTAGGTGGAATTTGAGCTCTGCTGAACCTCTGCAAGAAGGATTCCCTCACCGATTGCATGAAGCATTCCGGAGGGGATAAAAACAACGTCACCGGGCTTTACGGGAACTACGTTCACGTCCTCTAAAAGCGTGCCGTTTTCTATAGCAGCAGCAAACTCCTCCCGCGCCATATCGTGATTTACACCGTAGATAAGAGAAGCTCCCTCATCACACTTAAGCACGTACCATGCCTCGGTCTTGCCGTTTTCGTTTTCATATTTATAGGCATAATCATCATCGGGATGCACCTGAACGGAAAGCTTGTCCCTTGCATCAATTATCTTTATAAGCACGGGAAAATCACGGATATCCTTGTTATTGGTACCGAGAATCTCTCTCCCCTCTGCCTCAATTACCTCTGCAAGAGTCTTGCCGTTATATTCACCGCCGATAACAAAGCTGGGGCCGTCCTTGTGGCAGGAAAGAAGCCATGCTTCAGCTGCATTATCACCGTCTGTTTCAAAGCCGTAATCATCAATAAGAGCTCTTCCGCCCCAGATTGTTTCCTTAAGTGTAGGATATAGTGATAAAATTTCCATATCGATAACCGGCATTATGCCGTTCCTTTCAAAAAAATTACAGCCCGAAAAACGAGCTGTAATAAATTATATCAAATTATTCTCCGTTAGTCAATTCTTCACATTGTAAAGTATCATCAGTCTTTTCACCGCCCCACATCCTTTTCAGACTCTTGTTCCTGCAGCCTCCCTTGTTTTCACACTCATAAATGCTCGTGCAGATAACACGCCTGAGCCCGTTATGAAAAACCGTTTCCTCCATAACAATATTCTTACCCTTTACCCAGCAGAACTGCTCGTAAGTTTTTGAATGACTTTCCATCATATCACCTCTTACAATAGTATATATCGCTTTAACGAAAAAAATTATCGAATCAGGGCTTCAATATACATTTATTAATCGGTACAAGCATAAAATTTAACGGTGATATTATGAATCTGCTTTTTATTCTTCTGATTTCTTCGGGAATTATTCTTGTAATACTTATGCTGAGAAGACTGAGCCTCGGGAAAATCCTTCTGTCCGTTATGTCGGGTCTGTCTGCACTTTTCTGCTGTGACCTCATTATGTCACTTTTCAGTCCCTGCGGCATGCCACTGAATCCGTATACTCTCACAATCAGCGCCATCGGCGGTATTCCGGGGGTAATACTCCTGGTTCTTCTAAAAATGCTGCTGTGAATTTTCACTAAATTAAAATTTATCGGCATAATTTACCGTTTGAATCGTAGGGGAGGGGTCGCCCCTCCCGTTATATAAATTTTGTAACTTTCATAAAAAACATCCCTTTTGAACGGGCGGGGAAACCCCGCCCCTACAATGATAAATCATAATTAATACTCATTACAAAAAATACCCCGTATACCCTTTCGGGTACACGGGGATTCTTTATAAGAGTAAAATATCGTTTATCGATTATTCGTTGATAGCGATAACAACGCCTGAACCAACTGTACGGCCGCCTTCACGGATAGCGAAACGAAGACCTACTTCGATAGCGATGGGAGTGATAAGTTCAACGTCCATATCAACGTTGTCACCGGGCATACACATTTCTGTTCCTTCGGGAAGAGAGATAACGCCTGTAACGTCAGTTGTTCTGAAGTAGAACTGAGGACGGTAGTTGTTGAAGAAAGGAGTATGTCTACCACCTTCATCCTTGTTAAGAACGTAAACCTGGCCCTTGAACTTTGTGTGGGGCTGGAT
>JAZSQD010000119.1:0-5504 GCA_045537815.1 Acutalibacteraceae bacterium
AGGGTGCTCACAAGAACCTTAAGATGTATGACCTCGATCTTACTCCTTACGGTATTGAATACAAGGTTGCTGACAGAACATGGGCAGAAACCTATGATGTTCTTATCTCAGAAATCAAGAAGTGCACAAATAACGACACACGTTATGCTCTTATGCACATCGCTGAAGATATGCTCATGGCTACAGGCTGCCTTACACCTATCTATTACTACACAGATATTTACATGCTCGATTCACGTGTTGAAGGCTTCTTCTCCAATCCTCTTGGTTACAAGTACTTCATGTATACAACAATCGCTCAGTAATTATAAACTGTGATATAAAAGAACGGTACCTCGGTGCCGTTCTTTTTGTTGTAAAGATATTGACTTTTAATTGTGTGTATGTTATTATTATCACGATAATTTTATGCTTTATGGAGGATAATAAAATGAGCAGAATCAAGACAATCGAAACAAGAGATATGAAAAACTCAGTTGCTAACGGCGGTTGCGGCGAATGCCAGACATCATGCCAGTCAGCTTGCAAGACATCTTGCGGTGTTGCAAATCAGCAGTGTGAAAACAACAAATAATTAAAGCTAAAACGAACGCTGCCTCTCAGGTGGCGTTTTACTTTGTGAGGATATAAAATGGTACATCAGTATAAATTAAACGGTTACAATATAGTTCTTGATACCTGCAGCGGATCTGTGCACGTTGTTGATGAGGTTGCTTATGATATTATTGAAATGTATGAAAGCAGCAGTTCAGAGGATATTGTTTCCGCGATGCTTAATAAATATAAAGACAGCCCGGACATTACAAAGGATGAAATTCTTGAGTGCATTGATGATGTGAAGACACTTAAAGAGCAGGGGAAGCTTTTCACTGAGGATGCTTACGAAAACCTTGCCTTCGATTACAAAAACAACACAAAGGTCATTAAGGCGATGTGTCTTCATATTGCTCACAGCTGTAACCTTAATTGCTCCTATTGCTTTGCAAGTCAGGGTAAATATCAGGGAGAAAGAGCATTGATGTCTTTTGAAACAGGTAAGCAGGCTTTTGATTTCCTTATTGCAAATTCCGGCTCAAGAAGAAACCTCGAGGTTGACTTCTTCGGCGGTGAGCCTCTTATGAATTTTGAGGTTGTAAAGCAGCTTGTTGAGTATGCCCGTAAGGTTGAAAAAGAGCACAATAAAAACTTTAGATTCACCCTTACTACCAACGGTGTTCTTCTTGATGACGAAATAATTGAATATCTCAATAAAGAAATGAGCAATGTCGTCCTTTCTCTTGACGGAAGAAAGGAAATCCACGACCATTTCAGAGTTGACTATAACGGTAACGGAAGCTATGATAAGATTCTTCCCAAGTTCAAAAAGCTTGTTGAGATGCGTGACGGAAAGAATTATTATATGCGCGGAACCTTTACCCACAACAATATAGATTTTACAAAGGATATTTTCCATATGGCTGACCTCGGCTTCAAGGAGCTCAGCATGGAACCGGTTGTATGTCCTCCCGATGACCCCTATGCACTCACAGAAGAAGACCTTCCCGTGCTTTTCGAGCAGTATGAAATACTTGCAAAGGAAATGGTGCGCCGCAAGAAAGCGGGGGACGGTTTTACCTTCTATCACTATATGCTTGACCTTAAAAACGGTCCCTGTATTTATAAGAGAATCACAGGCTGCGGCTCAGGTACAGAATATATGGCAGTTACTCCCTGGGGTGACCTTTATCCCTGCCATCAGTTTGTAGGCGATGAAAAATACCTGCTCGGTAATATTTGTGACGGTGTGACCAATACTGCAATTCAGGATGAATTCAGATACTGCAACGCTTATGCAAGACAAGAGTGTAAGGATTGTTGGGCGAAGCTTTATTGCTCAGGCGGTTGTGCCGCTAACTCCTATCACGCAACAGGCAGTGTTATGGGTGTTTATAAATACGGCTGTGAGTTATTTAAGAAACGTATCGAATGTGCCGTTATGATGAAGGTTGCGGAGGCAGAAGAATGAACACGCCCATTAGGGATTTTGCAGTTAAGTATGCAGAGGATAACGGTGTAAGGCTTCATATGCCGGGTCATAAGGGTGTCGGCTCTCTCGGTGTTGAAAAATACGACATTACCGAGATTGAAGGTGCAGACGTGCTTTACGGAGCAAAGGGTATAATCAGAGAGAGCGAAAATAATGCTTCTTCACTCTTTTCTTCTTACCGTACCTTTTATTCCGTAGAAGGCTCTTCCTTGTGCATAAAAGCAATGCTGGGTCTTATAGCTCTTTACCGCAGAAATAATAGCAGGAAAACGCTTATTCTTGCGGCGAGAAATGTGCACAAAGCCTTCATCTACGGCTGTGCAATAGCTGATATTGATGTTGAGTGGATGTATTCGTCAGAAGATAGCAACTTTTGTTCCTGCGTTATTGATGCCGATACTCTTCATAATAAGCTTGGCTCAATGGATATTCTTCCCGATGCGGTTTATGTTACTACTCCCGACTATCTCGGCAGAACGACTGACGTAAAAAGTCTTGCGGAGGTTTGTGATAAATATTCCATACCTTTGATAGTCGATAACGCTCACGGAGCATACCTTGCCTTTCTTGATGAATCACTGCATCCTATCAATAACGGAGCGTATATTTGCTGCGATTCAGCTCATAAGACTCTGCCCGTGCTGACCGGCGGAGCCTATCTGCACTTATCACATAAGGCAGAAAAATATGCAAAAGCGGCAGAAGGTATGATGTCGGTTATGGGGTCTACAAGCCCATCATATCTGATTATGCAATCACTTGACATGTGTAACAGATATCTTGATGAGAATTACAGAGACAACCTCAGGTCTGCAATAAAAAAAATAAACTTACTTAAATCTGATTTGAAAGCTAAAGGTCTTTGCGTTACTGACGGTGAGCCGTTGAAGATAGTTGTTGACCTTGAGAAATCAGGAATAAGTGCCGCCAAAGTCAGAAAGGCTCTTAAAGAAAGTGGAATTGAGCCTGAAATGTGTGATGAAAGCAGTCTTGTACTTATGTTCACCTGCGAAAACCCGGAATCTGACTATACAAGGGTACATGAGGCTCTTTCATCGGTGGAATGTGATATAAGAGGGGATACAAAAAAAACTCCGACAGCCTTTGAAACGGGCGTAAAAATCAAAAGCATCAGAGAAGCGGTTTTTTCAGAATATGAGACCGTCAATGTTGCTGCTTCGGCAGGCAGAATATGTGCCGTGCCCACGGTGTCATGCCCGCCGGCAATACCCATTGTCGTCAGCGGCGAGTTTATCACCGAAGAAGCCGTAAGCCTTATGAAATATTACGGTATTGAGAAAATTGATGTTATGATTTAACTGTAAACGGAGAAGCATTATATTTAAATTAAAGGGGAAGTAAGAAATATGCAGGATATCAGATGTCCTAATTGCGGTGAGGTTTTTCAGGTTGATGAATCAGGGTTTGCGGCTATAGTTCAGCAGGTGCGCGATGAGGAATTCAGAAAAGAGCTTGACCGCCGTTCAAAAGAACTCGAGTCAATGCACAAAAGCGATTTGCAGATTGCCCGTATGGAAAAAGAAAAGGAGCAAGCCGATGCAATCGCCGAGAAAGAAAACGTAATTGCCGATAAAGACAGGCAGATAGCTGAGCTGAAAGCAAAAATCAGCGCAAATGATACCGAAAAGAAGCTTGCAGTTACCGATGCTGAGCAAAGAAAGGAAAAAGAGCTTGCCGACAAAGAAAAAGAAATCGACCGGTTAAAGGCAAAAATTATGGCAAGCGAAACCGAAAAGAAGCTTGCAATCACCGAGGTTGAGCAGAAAAAGGAGAAGGAGCTTTCTGAAAAAACAAATGAAATCACCGAGCTGAAGGGTAAGCTCACAACCAAGGAAACAGAGAGTAAATTAAAAGAAACTGCTCTTAAAGAGAAATATGAGGAGCAGTTAAAGGACAAGGATGAGCAGATTGCCTATTACAAGGATTTTAAGGCGCGTCAGTCAACAAAAATGGTTGGTGAAAGCCTTGAACAGCACTGCCTTACTCAGTTTAACACCATCAGAATGACTGCCTTTCCCAACGCTTATTTCGAAAAAGATAATGATGCCAGAACAGGCAGTAAGGGTGATTTTATTTTCAGAGAGTGTGCAGATGACGGCACGGAATTCATTTCGATAATGTTTGAGATGAAAAATGAAAATGAAACAACGGCTACCAAGCATAAAAATGAGCATTTCTTTAAGGAGCTTGATAAGGACAGAACAGAAAAGGGCTGTGAATATGCCGTTCTTGTTTCAATGCTTGAGACGGATAACGAGCTTTATAACAACGGTATTGTTGATGTTTCCTACAAATATCCCAAGATGTACGTTGTAAGACCTCAGTTCTTTATTCCTATTATTTCACTGCTGAGAAACGCTGCGCTTAACTCGCTGAAATATCAACAGGAGCTACAGGTTGTCAAAAATCAGCAGCTTGATATAATTAATTTTGAAAATAACATGAATGTGTTTAAAGAGGGCTTTGCTAAAAACTATGAGCTTGCAAGCCGCAAATTTCAGGAAGCTATATCGGAAATTGACAAGTCGATTGACCAGCTTCAGAAGGTTAAGGCATCTCTTATCGGCTCTGAAAGGAACCTGCGACTTGCAAACGACAAAGCTCAGGATTTAAGCATCAAAAAACTTACGAAAAACAGCCCCACGCTCAGAGAAATGTTTGAAAATCTGAAGGATGAGGAATAAAAATTTACAGACGGTTCGTATGGACCGTCTGCTTTTATGATCATAAAATATAATAAAAAAGTACCCACCCTCAGGTGAGTACTCAAATCTGAAAAGAACTACCATAAGTGATACATTTTAACCGCACCGAACGAAGCGTTGCAATTTACCGGAATTATCAATCAAACCAAAAAGGTGCATATCCGTCTTCAATTATCTCGATTTCACCTTTAAACAAAGCGTTTATATTATCGAGATCGAACCAACGGTAATCCCACGGCATCATTCGGTTATTATAATAAATAGGTTCCTCGGTTTTGCCGGTTTTATCGATTTGCTCTATAAGTTCTTGCAGGTCTTCAGAAGACATATCGTCGATAATACCGCACCCTGCACCTTCTACTATATACGGATATCTTCTGCCTTGACCCCGTTCCATATCTTCGACACCGATAAGCTCTATCCAAAAGGTTTGGGTTGTGCCAAAGTCATAATCCATACGAAGACGGTCGCCTATTTTAAGATCCAGCTGATGCAGTTTGAAAACCGCCATATCAATTTGCTCTTCGTCTGCATCTTCACCCGGAATTTCAAACCGACCATCTTTATAATGAAATTCAAACAGATGATATGCCATCGTGTCAAACGCAGCTAAAACAGCGTAGCCAAGTTGATCCAATCGGTAATTTGATGAAACAGCAATATTTCGCCATATCTTATCTTCTAATCCTTCGTAGGAAATATGAAAGGTATATACTTTTGCGGCCATATTAAAACCTCATTTACATCTGATT
>JAZSQD010000008.1:0-12798 GCA_045537815.1 Acutalibacteraceae bacterium
TTTTTTACAACTTTTTTTGGCAGTTTTGCATAAACGCGGGTCTTTCAACACTCGTAGCCGGGTGTTTTTGTGTGTGTGCCCAAAAATGACACTAGATATTGTGCTGAGCTCTTCTTTTGCTAGGTTGATACTATATGTGGGTGTGTTGACATAGAGGACGCTCCTGCGTCTCTGACTCATTTATATGTAGGGTAAAAACCGACAGACAGCAAAAACTTCCCCGGGCTGTTACATTCCCTCTTTGCCGTAACCT
This sequence comes from Acutalibacteraceae bacterium, assembly GCA_045537815.1. Classification (GTDB taxonomy): domain Bacteria; phylum Bacillota; class Clostridia; order Oscillospirales; family Acutalibacteraceae; genus UBA6857. The sequence continues at coordinate 254 of JAZSQD010000008.1, forward strand.
TCCCCGGGTCACGTAAAAAAGAGAACAGATATGTCTGCTCTCTTTTACGTTTATATATGTTTACAGTCAGATTATTTCAGCTCAAAGGTATATGTCATACCCTCAAGATTTTCACCTGCGCAGAAATCACGGGCTGTGAACACAACACTGTCATCATAAACCTCAACGTAAGCGCCGAGACCTGACTGAAGGAAGCTGCCGTAATCGTTCTCTCTGCCGTAGGCGGGAAGATTGATTGAATAAACACCCTTTTCTTCGTCAAGCACCTCAAGACTGTTTTCGTACACACCGTCGTGAAGGTGGCCGTTTATGAAAAATACATTTTCATACCTTGTGAGCACTTCAAGCACATCGTCTGAATCCTGACCCAGGTCACCGTTTTCCCACACCTCAGGAAGACCGTGGGTATCGGCAAGAGGCTGATGACAGATAACAAACACAGGCTTGCCCTCTTCTGTGCCCCTTGCAAGCTCACTGTCAAGGAAGTCAAGCTGTGCCTCAGAAATAACTGCCTTTTCAAGCTGCCAGGTATCTGAGCCGAGCACAACGAAGGTGTAGCCCTCAAGGTCATAGGAATAATAGGGCTTGTCGATTTCGATATCGAGATATTCACTTGCCTTGCTCATAATCAGAGCCGTCTGCTTTTCATAAGCAAGACGGATATCGTGGTTACCCGCAGCAAGAAGGATTGCCTTATCGGCAAAGATGCTTTCTTCAAGCTCTTCCCAAAGAACCTCATATGAATAAGAATCACCGAACTCAGAAAGGTCGCCGGCTATAACAAGACCGTCAAATTCACTCTTTGCGTTTGCCATATCCTGAAGTCCGCTCTCAAGGTAAAAATTGTTTATCTTTGTGTCTCTTACGTGGGTGTCGGCGAGAGCAACAAAGGACATACGGCAGTCATCGGGATTTTGGAACTCGATGGGGCTGTCGGTTGAGGGGCCGGTGATAAAGCCGAAGCCAAGACAAAGAGTAAGAACTATTTCCATAAGCCTGTGGAAGATTGCAACAAGATTTGTAAAAAGTGCAGTTATGTTTTCCATCGTTTTCTGTCTCCTTTTCATTGAATATATTCTATATAATAATGATAATCCTACCGTTTACGGTTTTTATCAACAAATTGTTTCTCGTTTGTGTCTTTTCCGTGAACAAAAAACACTCAACATCCGAAGACATTGAGTGAATTTTAATTATCAGTTGATTTTGCCGTAAAGAGAAACCTTCTCCGCGCCTGCATCTGTTCTGGGTGCTCTTGCGGGGGCCTCTACGCTTGCAGAACGGTTGTTGCCTCTGCCTCTCTGATTACGGTTGCCGTAACCGCCTCTGCCGCCTCTTCTGTTATCCTTGGAGGGATGAGTGGCTCTGGTACCTTCAGCGAGTGTAATTACAACTCTTCTGCCTGCATCTGCACCAACGGAATGTGAGGTAACACCCTCGATTTCCTGAATAGTTGTGTGAATGATACGGCGTTCATAGGGATTCATAGGCTCGAATGTGACATTTCTGCCATACTTGAGCACCTTTTCCGCATTCTTTCTTGCGAGCTCTCTGAGAGTATTCTTTCTCTTTTCGCGGTAGTTGCCTACGTTGACGGAAATTCTTGAATATTCGTCAGAAGTCTTATACTTGTTGGCAACAAGTCTTGTAAGATACTGAATAGCGTCGAGATTTTCACCGCGTCTGCCGATTACAATTCCGTAATCCTCGCCGCAGTCAAGCTCGATAACGATTTCATTATCCTTAGTGCGGAAAGCTTCTGCTTCAACCTTTGCAACACCCATACCTGTGAGTACCTTCTTAAGATATTCGGCTGCAGCGGTGAGGCTCTTGCTGTCTGCTATATTAACCTTCTCTGATGTCTCTTCAGCCTTCTCTTCCTTCTCGGCTTCCTTTTTTACCTCGGGAGCCTTGGTAGGAGCTGACTTCTTTGCCTCCTTTTTGGGAGCGGGCTTTTCTGCCTTTTCCTTTGCGGGGGCAACGGGAGCATCGGGAGTTTCATAATATGCTCTTGCCTTTGCAGGTGAACCGCCGAAAAGACCTAACACCTTCTTTGTGGGCATTGCAAGAATCTCTGTTCTTACATCTGCCGACTCGGGAGCGCCGAGGGCTTTTCTTGCATTTTCCTGTGCTTCTTCGATGGTTGCACCTGTAGCTATAGCTTCATGTATCATTTTTGTTATCACCACCGTCTGTTTGGTTTATATTATAGTATATGGATTATTCTTCTCCGACCGTTCTTTCCGCTGCAATTCTCTTGGTTCTTTCATAAGAGCGGCGATAAACGGTTTCTTCGACCATATCTCTTGCTATGGTCTTTCTGGGGGAATAAATGTGTCCGAGAACAAGGGTCTGGACAAAGGCAATAAGGCTGGAAAGAATCCAGTACATACCCATACCGACAGGGAAGCCCCATGCGATATAGCCTGAGAAAAGGGGCATTGTAATCATCATACAGCCCATCATCTGCTGGTTTTCCATATTGGGGTTAGCCTTTTTCTGTCTGATCTGTGAAATAACGCTTGTGAGAAGTGAGGAAAGAGCTGCAAGAACGGGAATTGCGATAATCAGGATTGTACCTGCATTGATACCGCTTGCATCGTAGATTTCCCTAGGGATAAGACCAAGGTCGATACCGAAAATTCTGAAATCGAAACCTCTGATGGTGTCAAAAATTTCGGAGCTGATGCCCTCGAGAGCACTGCTGCCGCTGTCAAGAATCTTCTGAAGATTTGTGATGATGATGCTCTCTGCATAAGCATTTGCATTGTCACTGAGAACACCGATTTCCTGAGCTGCGGTTGTGAGTGCTGTAACAACCTCGCTTGAAATATCAAGGACATAGGTAAGAGGCTGTCTGATAACACCGTAAAGACCGAAAAGAATAGGCATCTGGATAAGAAGAGGAAGACATCCGCCGCCCATGGGTGAGGTGCCCTCACGCTGATAGAGTGCGCTTGTTTCCTGCTGAATCTTCTGCTGTCTTTCCTGGGGATTGTAGTCCTGATACTTTTCTCTGATTCTTCTGAGCTTGGGCTGAAGACGCATTGTCTTAGCGGAAGACTTCTGCTGCTTGATTGTTGAAGGAAGCAGAATAAGACGGAAGAACAGGGTAAAAAGCAAAAGAGCCACACCGTAGTTTCTTACAAAATCAAAAAAGATTCTGAAAAGGAAACCGAAAATCTGATATAAGATAGTCATTTTGAGTTATCCTCCGTAAAATTATTCCCTGAAAATATAAGAACCTTATTTCTTCTTTTCTTTTTTAGGCGGTACGGGGTCGTAGCCACCGGGAAAAAGCTGATTGCAGCGAAGCAGCCTGAACAACGCCAGAAAGAAGCCCTTGAAGGCTCCGTGGGTTTCGATTGCTTCTATTGCGTAGCAGGAGCAGGTGGGATAATACCTGCACATGGGCGGAAGCAAGGGAGAAATATGCTTACGGTAAAATCTGATAGCGGCGAGCATAAACCTTTTCATAATATGACACCCACCTCTTTAAGACATTCCGTCATAGCCTTCTCAACCTGAGTTGATTTGAGATATTTTGTCTTTGTTCTTGCCACAAAAACAAAATCGTAGCTGCCCTTGAGCTCCTCTTTACCCATAACTGACTGAAATGCGGCTCTGATAATTCTACGGGAGCGATTGCGTTCAACTGCGTTGCCGATTTTTTTGCTTACGGTAATTCCGACGCGACAAACTCCCACACGGTTTTTCATTGCATAAACAACCAGTGCAGGTCTGGCACAGGACTTCCCCCTGTAATAAACACGGCGGAAATCACTATTCTCATTTATCGAAATATAGTTTTGCAAAAAATCAAATCCCAACTAAGCTGAACTTTCTGCGATTATTTACGCAGAGCTGTTGTTTTCACCAATTAGTATGTGAGCTGCTTTCTGCCCTTTGCACGACGGCGAGCGAGAACCTTACGGCCGTTCTTTGTTGCCATTCTCTTACGGAAGCCGTGTTCCATCTTTCTGTGGCGCTTCTTGGGTTGATAAGTTCTTTTCATTGCGTTTTACCTCCTTTATTATAATGTAATGTTGATATAAAACGGGATTATTGCAGGAGTAAAAGTAGTGAACGCAATATTCCGACGCTTTTAAAGTGAGATTTGCAAGTATTTAACAATAGGTTGGCAAAAATATGAATTCAAAAAAACTATTTCGGATTATATTCGCCAACTTACAACAAGTCATAACTTGCAAGGTAACATTATATATTACTTTTACCCTTTTTGTCAATGTTTTTTTGTGTTTTTTCCCTCTTTTCACATTCATGTGCGCTACTCTTGTGTTCGGTTTTCCGCAACGCCACAAGATAATGTGGAAAACCCGATAGCCTTCCAACCTCCCCTGATAAAAAACAAAAAAAGAACGCCGTACCGTGAGATACAGCGCCCTTAATCAGACATTGTTATTTCTTATTACAGTGGAAAATTGTGGGAACGAAATCCTCTGCTGTTTCATTTTTGATCTGGATGTATGCGATTTCCAAAAGCACAAGAGTCATTACAGAGCAGACAATAACCATCCAGGGCTCACCGAAGTTAAAGTGAATAGCAACGGGAAGCACAAAGATAAATGCTCCGAGGGTTTTGCCGAGATAGGTGTGAGGAAGATAGAATTTATTGAACTTGTGTTTTGCAAAGAAAGCGGCAACGAAGCCGAACACAATCATTACACCCAGCCAGATAAGAAGCCACCCGGGTATCATATTCTTTAAGATGAGGATTTTAACAAATGAAAGATAAGTCAGCACATCACCGATAGTGTCAAGAGCCGCACCGAGAGAGCTGGAGCTCCCTGTTTTTCTTGCAACAGGTCCGTCTATGAAATCGGTAAAACCGCAATAAATATAAAATCCGAGGTAAAGATTGTTGAAGTCGTTGCACATAAATAAAACTATCGCACCGAGGATACGGCTTGAGGTTATGATATTTGCAAGATATTTTTTCACATCTACATCTCCTTATTCATGATATCTTTAATGTTTTTTAATGTTTCTTAATACTTCTTAATAATTTTACCACGGAAAAATCAAAAAAACAACACTTTCAGCATATTTTTTCGTAAATTAATTGAGAAAACAAAAAATGCCGTATCCGAGGATACGGCAATGGATATCGTGCTTTATTTACCTGCGTGGAAAACAGAAGCTACAAAGGGCTTTGCTTCCTTGAGTCTTATCATAATAAGAAGATTCTCAAATCCGCAAAGGCAGAACACTGTTCCTACAATAATGAAAAGAACGTGAATGGGAACAAGGTGGAAAAGATAGGGTGAGCCTGCTACACATACACCGAGAAGCTTATCAAAATATGTGTGAGGGAAGGTAAACTTCTTGAACTTTATCTGTGAAAGGATAGCGGAGCAAAGGAAGAAGAGGATTGCAACACCTATCATAATAAGGAACCAGGGAGTAATAAGCTTTTGCCAGATAAGAACCTTAACGGGAGCAAGACCGATAAGAAGATCGCCGATCGTGTCAAGTGTAACACCGAGCATACTGCAACAATCAAACTTTCTTGCGAAGTATCCGTCAAGAGCATCTGTTGCGGCGCTGATACCGTAAATGATAAGGAAGGGTGTTGAAAACTCATCGAAGAATAAAAGAAGGATTATTGCTCCGATGATTCTGATGCATGAAATCATATTAGGAATATGCTTTTTCATAAATATTTCTCCTTGGCTTTAATAATTCTTTATAACTTCTTAATAATCTTATCATAACGGGTTTTATAAAGCAATATAAAAATAGTTAACAAATTAAAAACAATAAAATCAAGGCGTTGCATAAATCATACAACACCTTTGATTATATTATTTGCGGGGAAGAGGGTCAGAAAGCTTTAAGAAATCAATCTTATCCATCTTTGTTCTGGGAAGAGCATCCATGATTACAATCTTTCTGGGAACTGAGTAGCCCTCGAGATTTGCCCTGCAGAATTTCGCAAGCTTTTCCTTTGTTTCGTCTGCGTCAGCGTTTGCATCAGCCGGAGAAACAACAAGCTTAACACAGGGCTTACCGTTATCATCATAGCCCTGGCAGGCGCATACCTCACTGATATAGTCGAGAGCGACAACCTTTTCTTCTATTGTTGCGGGATAAATATTGTAGCCTGCAATAATGATAATTCTCTTGATACGGCTTGTGAAAACAAGGTGTCCGTCAGCATCTATGAAGCCTACGTCGCCTGTTCTTATCCACCTTCTGCCGTTTTTATCAATGTATATACCCGTATCCTTTATCACATCATCGGGAAGATATCTGTTCATCATTGTTTCACCGGTTACTGCGACCTCACCGATTTCACCGGCTTCGAGTCTGTTGCAGTCCTCATCCCATATTTCAACGGTAGTTCCGTAAACGGGACGTCCGACAGTTGTATTTTTATAATCGGGAATACCTGTATTTGTTGTACATACGGCACACATCTCCGTAAGCCCGTAGCCTCTGCACATCTTTGCTTTTGAGCCGAGCTTTTTCAGCTTTGCGTTAAAAAGACTTACGAATTCATCGCTGACAAAGTCGCCGCCCGCTGAAACAACCATAAGGTTCTTTACTCCCTCGTTTTCAAAGTTTTCCTCTTCTATCATCTTCTGGAACATCTTGGGAACACCGAGAAATTCAAGCACACGGTATTTTCTGATGAGCTCATTGACCTGTGCAGGGTCAAACTTCGCTATCATAATGGGTCTGTATGCGTTACACAGAGCATAGTGCATTGCTACGCCGAGACCGTAGGCGTGGAAGCAGGGAAGAGCGCAGATTGAATATGCATCCTCATAATCATGCTCAGGGTCAAGAGCGTACATCGCATATGCAAGGAAGTTAAGTGAGTAGTTTGAGTGAATGATCGTCTTGCTCTTACCGGTAGTTCCGCCGCCGTGAAGATAGATTGCATCATCCTTATAGGGAGCCACAACGGAAGGCACCTCAGGAAGCTCCATTGCAAGAATATCTTTATATATGTATACGTTTTTGTGATCGGGCACCTTTGCATTCTGCTGCTCATTAGCCTTCGCGTACTGATAAGCAATACCGTCGCAGAAATCCGAGGTGGAGCAGACAATAGTGGGGTACTTCTCAATAATACTGCTGTAGGGACCTGCGAAAAGGTCAAGCATAAACACTGCCTTACTGCCGGTGTGTACCATAATTTCCTCAAGCTGAGCGGGAGTAGTAAGAGGATGAACAAAGTTTGCAATAACACCCAGCTTTATAAGTGAATAGAAAGCTATGAAGGCGTGTCCGCAGGTGGGAAGGAAGGCTGTCATAACGTCACCCTTCTTAATGCCAATTGAGTCGATGAAGGAAGCAACCTTTTCAATATCACTGAAAAGTCTTTTCATTCCTGTTTCGGACTCAACAGGGCCTACCGGTGTAACAAAAGCGGTATAATCGTCACCGAGGTCACGTGATATTCTTTTATAGCTCGCAAGAAGATAATCGTAGCAGGACTCATCATAAGGCATTGTGAGATAATTCTGAATAGGGATTCTGGGTATGAAATTCATAAGTCGGCTCCTTTTGCTTCTTTTTAAAATCTGTAATGAATTATAACCTTATGAAAAAATTAAGTCAATGTATAATTTTTATCCGACTGTAAGATTTGTTACATTTCGTTTCAATTTGTACTCCGAAGCAGCTCTGTTAACAAAAAATTCATAACAATCCGCGTAAGCAAGGCTATAAAAATATCCGATCTTGAGATTTTTAAAGATATCTTTGCAAAATAAAACTACCGGGAGGATGCCGTAATAACATCTTCCCGGTATTATTGTTTATTTATCAGTCATAGCCTCAGGGTCAACCTGAAAAGCTCTCTGAGAAAGATTCATAAGACCTATCGCCTTGATTGTTTCTTTATTATTGGTAAAATCAAGAGCACTTATACTTGTTTCAAAAAAGCCGAGAGCGGAACAGAAATCTGATTCAAGAACTGCATCATCCTCAGAGGAGGTGATTTTTTCCACCATACCTATTATAAGGTCGGCTATCTTTTTTCCGTTATTTTGTGTGTCACTCAAAAGATAAATAAAATATTTAAGAAGCATATCGGGCGTAAGGGTCTGTGTCCCCTCTTCAATAATAAAGCTGACACCCTTATGTTCATAGCTGACCCTGGTTTCAATATTCACCGTGGTTTCGCCAAGCTTTTCTATAAGGCTTCCGAAAGCACTTTCGGTAACGACAGCATAACGATCAAACTCGACACCCGTGTATTCACTTGCAGCGAGGATGAGCTGAGTCGTTCCTCCGCTTTCAAGGTGTCCGCTTAAGCTGTCATAAATGCCGCTGACCGACACCGCCCCCCCTGTGGGAAGAAAATAATAGCTTGCCGTCGCATTCTGCGAGTCGAAGCTGACAACCATCGCTGATACAAGCTGCTTTTTTTCCGAATCAGTCAGAGCAAAAAGGAAATCAGCCTTGATGGGTTTTACGTCGGTTAAGCCGAGCACCGCCGTGTCAATTTCTTCAAGCACGGTGGTGGTTTCATCGCCTGAGTCTGAGTTGACATCTATAAGAGCAACAGCAGAAAAAAGAGCCAGGGCAAAAATTATCACCGCAAAGCCGATTATTATGACCTTTTTACCCGGTGTTCTGTTAAATATTGTAATTTTTTGCAATTTATCCGAAAGAGCGGTTAGCTTATCCCTTATACCGATAAGCAGCTCGCTCTGAAATATATCCTTCATAAAGCCTCCCTTGTGAATATAAGCCGACTGAGGTTTTTATATAAATCGGAACCTTTCCGTAAAAGTTTAATTTTATATATTATAGCATATCCGTCCTCTCAAGTCAAATCCGAAGTCTGCCTTAAGCGGCACAAAAGGGCTTTTAGCCGTAAAAAAAGAGCGTACAAGACGCCCAACATACCTATCATATCAAACTCTTAAAAGAATGTCAATTGTTTTTCGTCATTTTCCACAGTTTCTACTTTTTATCTGAAAAACTTAAGTTAAATTTGTACAAACAGGATATTGCAATTCCCGATTTTTTATGTTATATTATAGTCACAGAAAGGGAAAGGTGATACCAATGTACAGGTAAAAACCAAAAGCTTCTTCTGAAAGGTTAAAACAAAAAAGAAAGAAAAAAATTAACCAAATTTTTACCGAAACAAAAAACAAGTCAGAAAGACAAACTAAAAAACTTTTACTGAAAAATAACCTTTAAGAGAAGCAACAAAAAGGACCTTCATTTCTTTGCTGAAGATATAGAGAAAAAATTTAAAGAAGGCAAGGGAAAGAAAAAAGGTCTCCATTCTGTAGAAAGAGAGGATAAAAAGATGTTAGATATCAAGAGTTCACAGAAATAATCCCCCGACCAGAAAAGATGTGTGAAGAAACATCGGTCCGGGGGTTATTTCTATTTTTGCTTCATTTTTTAGTCTGTCCCGTCGGGGACTTTTTTTATTGCCCTTTTACAGATACTTACGGAGCATTGTCCCCATTTCCTCTTCGGTGGTCAGAAGTCTTTCGGTGATTTCTCTTGACCTTGCATCTGCATCCTTAAAGGTGTTGAGATATTCACTGAGCTGACTGATACCCATATTGCACCCCTCAAGCATAAGCTTTGCCACCGTTTTATCCTTGGGACTTTCTAGTAGCCGAACATTGATTTTCATCCATGACATAATTTTTGCCATAACCGACGGGTCCTTGCCCTCCTGCCCTGCTCTGTCGAGGCAGGCGCCGATTTCATTGTCGATGTATTCGTGCTTGTTGAGATAATTTACCAGCTCATCACGCAAAGCCGCACTTGCCACATCGTCAAGCACCTCTTTAATTGAGTTTATTGCGGTTCTTGCTCCCGCCTGACATTTTTTTAATAATACGGTGCTCTGATTTTCTTCCATAGCATTTCCGCCTTTCTTTTACAGTTATTATAAGTATTGGCGGATTATGTTTTTTTATGCAAAAATACCGATGCGAAAGCATCGGTATTTTTGCAGTAATTTGAATGAGGTAACTATGAAAACGAAAAATATACAAAATATTAAGTAGTGTTTCAACTACAACACTACTTTAACATTTTTGTCAAAATCAGTCAACAGCATTGCATAATTGTTAACATCTTGTTCATCATTTTGTTATTTACAGTTAAACATAAAAATACCGCTGCAATCTGTGAGCATCTCATAAATATACAGCGGTATGCATTTTTTAACTAAACATAGCAAGAAGGAAGCCTGCCGCAACTGCGGAGCCTATAACACCTGCAACGTTGGGACCCATAGCGTGCATAAGAAGGAAGTTTTTGGGGTTATACTTTCTGCCTTCATTCTGAGCAACACGGGCTGCCATAGGAACCGCGGAAACACCTGCAGCACCGATGAGGGGGTTAACCTTACCCTTAGTGATGATGTAAAGAAGCTTGCCGAGAAGCAGACCGCCCACGGTTGAGAATGCAAAGGCAACAAGACCAAGAACAACAATTTTGATTGTACCCCACTGAAGGAAGGTCTGACCGTTTGCTGTTGCGCCGACTGTGAGACCGAGCATAATGGTAACTATGTTCATAAGAGCATTCTGAGCTGTGTCGGAAAGTCTGTCAACAACACCGCACTCCTTGAAAAGATTACCGAGCATAAGGAAGCCTAAAAGAGGAGCAACAGAACGAAGGATGAAGGCGCAGATAACAAGAGCAACAACAGGGAAAATGATTTTTTCCGTCTTTGAAACCTTGCGCAGCTGCTTCATTTCAACTGTGCGTTCCTTTTTTGTTGTAAAAGCCTTCATGATAAGCGGCTGAATGAAGGGAATAAGCGCCATATAGGAATATGCGGCAACGGCGATGGGGCCTAACAGATGGGAAGCGAGCTTACCCGTAAGGAAAATAGCCGTCGGGCCGTCGGCACCGCCGATGATTGCGATTGATGCTGCCTCGTTGGGCTCAAAGCCGAGAAGGATGGCAATAACAAAAGCAACATAAATACCGAGCTGAGCTGCCGCACCGAGAATAAGTGACATAGGATTGGAAAGAAGAGGACCGAAGTCGGTCATGCAGCCTATGCCAAGGAAGATAATACAGGGGAAAATACTTGACTTAACGCCTGCATATATCAGCCTTAAAACACCTGTGTCATACCAATGGGCACCTTCAATAATGTTTGATGTATCCATGAGACCGGTGGGGTCATCCATAAGCCCTGCACCGGGAAGGTTTGCAAGAAGAATACCGAAGGCGATAGGCACAAGAAGAAGGGGCTCACACTTCTTTGCGATTGCAAAAAAGAGAAGCACAAAGGAAACGAGAATCATAACAAGATTCTGCCACAGGAAGGTGCCGTCTGCAAAAAGTGCATAAAAGCCTGATGCTTCCCAGAGGCCGTTAAGTACATCTGTAATCATATTATCTGTCTCCTTTCTTTTCGTCTTCCATAAGCTTTATAGATTTGAAGCTGAGTCTTTCCAAGGGAATACCGCTTTTATCGGAAACGATTGCCATAATAACCGCCGCTTCCTTATCCTCCACACCCACAAGCTCAGTTTTGCTTTCGGGCAAAGAGCTCATGACAGGTGCAGTTGTATTTATTTCGTTGCTTTCTTTTTTCAATGCTGCTTCAAAGCTTCTGACTGCCTTTGAGACGAGAATTATCAGACAGGCGATAACAGCAAGGGTAATCATAACCACTGAAATACCTATTAAGGAAACCGCAAATGCTTCACTTAAGGGCATTTTAACAGCTAAGGAAATCATTGAAATTCCTCCGTTTCATATGAAGATTATAAAAAACAAAGGGCCATCGGAACGATAGCCCCGTAAGAATTATTTTTCCTTTTTTTCAGGTATGTTGTTAAGAGCATTAACGAAAACAACAATAACTGCAGTTACAACGAAAATACCCAGCATACCGTTACCCATAAGGGGAAGTGAGTCAAGGAAAGCCTGAAAATCAATAGTAAAGTTCATAATTTTTACCTCCCTGATTATCTGAAGAATGAGAGGATAAGACCGCCGGCGATAACCGAAGCAATCTGTCCTGAAACATTAACACCTATTGAGTGCATAAGAAGGAAGTTCTGATTGTCTTCCTCGAGACCCATTTTATGAACAACACGGGCTGCCATGGGGAATGCTGAAATACCTGCGGCACCGATCATGGGATTGATCTTCTTCTTTGAGAAAAGGTTCATAAACTTTGCGAGCATAACACCTGCGAAGGTATCGAAAATGAAAGCGAAAAGACCGAGACCGATGATAAGCAGGGTATCAAGGGTAAGGAATTCCTCTGCGCGCATACGTGCTGCGATTGTAATGCCGAGGAAAATTGTGATAAGGTTTGCCAGTACCTTCTGTGCAGTTTCTGAAAGAGAGTTGAGCACACCGCATTCACGCATAAGGTTACCGAACATAAGGAAGCCGATAAGAGCAACCGCATCGGGAGCAACAAGACCGACAATGATTGTAACAACGATGGGGAAAAGAATCTTTGTGAGCTTTGAGGGCTGTTTACCCTGAGTGTTATCCATACGGATAAGGCGTTCCTTCTTTGTGGTGCAAAGCTTGATAATGGGAGGCTGCACCAGAGG
>JAZSQD010000129.1:0-12450 GCA_045537815.1 Acutalibacteraceae bacterium
TTATCAATTATCCCGACGCTCAGGCTGTCCAGAAGCAGCTCGATGAACTTATCAAAAAGCCTATTTATTCAATCAGCCCCGAGGCTCTCAAGAACTACGAAACAGAATATTTTGATAAGAAGTGCGCAAAGTCAAAGGCAATGATTGAAGAAGCAAAGCAGGTTATTCCCGGCGGCGTTCAGCACAATCTTGCTTTCAACTATCCGTTCCCCCTTGTTTTCACAAAGGCAGAGGGCGCAAAGCTCTATGATATCGACGGAAACGAATACTATGACTTCCTTCAGGCAGGCGGCCCCACAGTTCTCGGCTCCAATCCTCCTGAGGTACGTGACCAGGTTATCGACCTTCTTAAGACCTGCGGTCCTTCAACAGGTCTTTTCCACGAGTTCGAATACAAGCTCGCTAAGAAGATTTCAGATTCAGTTCCCACAGTAGATATGTTCCGTATGCTCGGTTCAGGTACTGAGGCTTGTATGGTAGCTTGCCGTGTTGCAAGACTTGCTACAAAGAAAAAGCACATCCTCAAGATGGGCGGCGCATACCACGGTTGGTCAGATCAGCTTGGCTACGGTATCCGTGTTCCCGGCTCAAAGTTCACTCAGGCAAGCGGTGTTCCCATGCGTCTTATGAGAGATACACAGGAATTCTTCCCCAATGACCTTAACGACCTTGAAAAGAAGCTTCGCAGAAACCAGCTCAACGGCGGTACTGCAGCAGTATTCATTGAGCCCGTTGGTCCCGAAAGCGGTACACGTCCTCTTGATTTCGAATTCAACAAGGGCGTTGAAAGACTTTGCCGTAAGTACGGCGCACTCCTTATCTTCGATGAGGTTGTTACAGGCTTCCGCGTAGGTATGGCAGGTGCTCAGGGCTACTACGGTGTTGAGCCCGACCTTACAATCTTCGGTAAGGTTATCGCAGGCGGCTATCCCGGTGCAGGCGGTATCGGCGGTAAGAGAGAATATATGCAGTACATGGGTGCAGGTCTTGATGCAAGCGGCATGAAGATCAAGAAGGCATTCTGCGGCGGTACTCTTGCAGCTACTCCCATCTCCTGCGTAGCAGGTTACTATACTCTTGAAGAAATCGATAAGCAGAACGCTTGCCAGAAGGCAGGTATCATGGGTGACAGACTTACAGCAGGTCTCAACCAGATTATCGACAAGTATAACCTTCCCTTCGTAGCATTCAACCAGGGCTCAATCTGCCATATGGAAACTGTTGCTACAATGCACTTCGCTCTTGACTGGATGAAGCCTTGGGAAATCCCCGGCATCATTAAGGAAACAAGCAAGCGTAAGGCTGAAATGACCCATATGGGTGCTGCTTACATGGCAGAGGGCCTTGTAACTCTTGCAGGCTCAAGACTTTACACTTCAGCAGCTTATACAGAAGAAATGATCGACGACGCACTTGCACGTTTCGACAAAGTATTCGCAAACATCGCTGTTGTTGAATAATTAAACCGTAATTCACAGGGCGGGCAGCTTGCCTGCCTTGTGTCAACTTATATGAGGTGATACAGATGGATATTTTAGAAGCTAAAAAAATAGTTGTTGAAGCAGGTAAAAAGCTTGTTGAAACAGGTCTTATCGCACGTACATGGGGTAACGTAAGCTGCCGTATCAGTGACACACAGTTTGTTATCACTCCCTCAGGCAGAGACTATATCTCCCTTACTCCCGACGATATCGTAACAGTTAACCTTTATGACCTTACATATGAAGGCGATATCAAGCCCTCAAGCGAAAAGGGTCTTCACGCTCAGTGCTATATCCTTCGCCCCGAGGTTAATTTTGTTATACACACTCATCAGGCAAACGCCTCAATCGTTTCAGCTATGGGCTGTGATATCAATAACATCACAGGCGAAAGCAAGGAAATCGTAGGTGACAACATTCCCGTCAGCTCCTACGGTCTTCCCGGTACAGGCAAGCTTCGTGAAGGTGTTGTTGCCGCTCTTAAGCGTTCAGACTCAAAGGCAGTTATTATGAAGAGCCACGGTGCAGTTTGTCTCGGTACAGACTATGACGATGCTTTCAGGGTTGCAAACGAGGTTGAAAAGATCTGCGCAGATTTCATATATAATAAGTATGAATCACTTACAGATAAGGCAACAAATGCATTCTCAGATGTTTATGACTATGTTGTAAGCCTCAAGAAGAGAGCGGATATGCCCGCCGCAAAGCTCACTGCTTATGACAGTGTAAAAATCGACGACGTTGCAATTCTTTCCGATAAGGAAGGACAGGTTGTTGCAACCGTAGGTCTCTGCCCCTGTCACGACGAGCTTATCACAGGTGATAAGTATCCCTCAGAGGCTGACCTTCATAAGGCAATTTACAACAGACGTGACGATGTTAATGCAATCATTCATTCGGAAAAGGAAGCTATTGTTGCCGCATCAAAAATCGGCAAGACAATCAAGCCTCTTCTCGACGACTTCGCTCAGATTGTCGGTGTTACCGTTAACTGTGCTGAATTTGACCCCAACTATACCGTAAAATCAGCAAAGAAGACTGCCAAGAAGCTTGGCGGCAAGGGCAAGAATGCTCTTCTTCTCAAGGATAACGGTGCTGTTTGCGTAGGCTCAAACAAGGATGAGGCCTCTGCAGCAGAAATGGTTATGGATAAGAACTGTAAGTCGATTCTTGCAGGCGAGCTCTTCGGTGAAACCAAGCCTATCGGTAAAATCGACAGCATTCTTATGAATGTTATTTACAGACTTAAATATTCAAAGCAGAAATAAATTACAGATAAACAACTACAGCCGTCAGGAGTTTCTTCCGACGGCTTTTTGCTTTGTGAAAAATGACCAAAGACAGTGTGTTTTTTTCTTGCAACTTTAATGCTGCTCTTACTTGAAAAAAATGTTGCATTTTGTTAAAATGATTTAGTAAAGTTACTTAGGGAGGAATGGGCCGATATGAAGCTTCTTGAAGAGAGAATTATTACAGACGGACAGATTTTTCCCGGTAATATACTCAAGGTGGATTCTTTCCTCAATCACAGAATAGATGTAAAGCTTCTCAACAAAATGGGTGAGGAGATTAAAAGATTATATAACGACTGCGGAGTTAACAAAATTCTTACCATTGAAGCATCAGGTATAGGTATAGCTTGTATAACGGCGCAGTTTTTTGATTGTCCCGTGCTCTTTGCAAAAAAGACAAAGACAAAGAATATTGCCGCCGATGTTTATAAGACGGTTGTGGCTTCCTTCACTCACGGAGTTGATTATGAGGTTATCGTTTCAAAAAACTTCCTGGGTGAAGGTGATACGGTGCTTATCGTTGATGACTTTCTTGCCGAAGGAAACGCTCTTTTAGGGCTCATTGACCTGTGTGAACAGGCGGGTGCCAAGGTTGCAGGCTGTGCAATCGCTATCGAAAAGGGATTCCAGAACGGTGCGAAAAGAGTTATGGAAAAGGGCGTAAGAGTTGAGTCTCTTGCTATTGTGGAATCAATGGACGAAAACGGCGTGACCTTTACTCAGAGATAAATTGTTGTTTTAAGTAAATAACCGATTGAGAATCGGTTAAAATAAAAAATCATGGAGGCAAAAAACATGAAAAAACTTCTTGCAATTGTTCTTGCTGCTCTCATGCTTCTTACATTCGCAGCTTGCGGCGGGGACAAGACAAACACAGACGCAAACACAAACACAGATGCAGGCCAGGTTGAAAACAACACTCCCGTTGCTACTCCTCTCGACCCTGCAGAAACTCTCGAAGACCTCGATGTAGACTGTAAAGACATCAAGCTCGGCCTTATCTGTCTTCACGACGAGAACTCAACCTATGACAAGAACTTCATCGACGCTGCTAAGGCTGCTCAGGAAGCTCTCGGCTTTGAGCTCGTAATCAAGACAAACATCCCCGAGAGTGACGCTTGCACAACTGCTGCTGAAGAGCTCGTTGCTGACGGCTGCGACATCATCTTCGCTAACTCCTTCGGTCACGAAACATTCGTTATGACCGTTGCTGAAGAAAACGAAGGCGTTGAATTCTGCCACGCAACAGGTACTTATGCAAAGACAGCAGGCATCGCTAACTACCACAACGCATTTGCTGCTATCTACGAAGGCCGTTATCTTGCAGGTATCGCTGCAGGTATGAAGCTTAACGAAATGATCGCTGACGGCAAGATCACTGCTGACCAGGCAAAGATCGGTTATGTTGGTGCTTACCCCTATGCAGAAGTTAAGTCAGGCTACACATCATTCTATCTTGGTGCAAAGAGCGTTTGCGAAACAGCTACAATGACAGTTAAATATACAAACTCATGGTTTGATATCGCTGCCGAAAAGGAAGCTGCTCTTGCTCTCATCAAAGAAGGCTGCGCACTTATCAGCCAGCACGCTGACTCAGAAGGCGCTCCCAAGGCTTGTGAAGAAAAGGGTGTTCCCAATGTTGCTTACAACGTTGATACAACCAACCTCGGCCCCACAACAGCTCTTATTTCATCAAAGATTGACTGGACTCCTTACTTCAAGTTTATCGTTAAGTCAGTAGCTGCTGATAAGGCTATCCCCGCTGACTGGTGCGGCACAATCGCTACAGGCTCAGTTGCTCTTACCGCTCTTAATGAAGATGTAGCTGCAGAAGGCACACAGGCTGCTATCGATGCTGCTATTGAAAAGTTTAAGAAGGGCGAGCTCAATGTTTACAGCACAGAAAACTTCACAGTAAACGGCGAAAAGCTCGCAACCTACACAGCTGATGTTATCACTGACGATGCATTCACACCTGATACAGAAGCTATCGTTGAAGGCGAATTTGCAGAATCATACTACAGAAGTGCTCCTTACTTTGATATCATCATCGACGGCGTTACAGCTCCCCAGTAATCAGAAATGAATTGTCTCGGGCGAAGCATATATTTGCTCCGCCCGAGATTTTTGTTTTAATCCTTAAAGGTGTTTACAGAGATTGCAGATATCTTTAAGGACTAAAATCTGAATTTTAACAGGAGGAAGGTCTATGGAAAACAAAGCTCCTGCCATAAAGCTCGAAGGCATAACCAAGCGCTTCGGCTCAATAGTGGCAAACAGTAATGTCAATCTCACTGTCAATAAAGGTGAGATTCTTGCTATTTTAGGCGAAAACGGAAGCGGTAAAACCACTCTCATGAATATGATTTCCGGCATTTACTATCCCGACGAGGGAAAGATTTTTATTGACGGAAAAGAGGTAACCATCCGTTCGCCCAGAGATGCATATGACTATAAAATCGGTATGATTCATCAGCATTTCAAGCTTGTTGATGTTTTCACCGCCACTGAGAATATCGTTCTCGGTATCAGTGACGGAAAATTTGATATGAAGCAGGCCAAGGCTGAAATTCAGCAGACCTGTGATAAGTTCGGCTTCAATATTGACCTTAATAAAAAGATTTATGAAATGTCTGTTTCCGAAAAGCAGACCGTAGAAATCGTTAAGGTGCTTTACAGAGGCGCAGATATACTTATTCTTGATGAGCCCACCGCCGTTCTTACCCCTCAGGAAATCAAAAGACTTTTCACCGTGCTTAAAAATATGCGCGAACACGGTAAGTCAATAATTATCATCACTCATAAGTTGGGTGAGGTTATGGAGGTTTCTGACAGGGTTTCCGTTCTGCGCAAGGGTGAATATATCGGCACGGTTAATACAAGCCAGGCAGATGTTTCAACACTCACACAGATGATGGTGGGAAAAAAGATATCTCTCAATATTGACAGAACTGAGCCTGTGAATACCGTTGACCGCCTTATCGTTAAAAACGTCAACTGCCGTAACAGAGAGGGACATTTCGTTCTTAAGGACGTTTCCTTTACTGCCAAGTCAGGTGAAATTCTCGGCATTGCGGGTATTTCGGGCAGCGGTCAGAGAGAGTTGCTTGAGGCGATTGCAGGTCTGCAGAAGCTTGAAAGCGGAGATATTCTTTATATTGACCCTGAAACCGAAAAAACAGAGGACCTGAGAAACAAGACTCCCATGCAGATAAGAAATCTTGGTGTCAGACTTTCCTTCGTTCCCGAGGACAGACTCGGTATGGGGCTTGTGGGCAATATGGACATTATTGACAATATGATGCTCAGAAGCTACCGTAAGGGTAAATCCGCTTTTCTTGAAAGAAAGGCACCTAAGGACCTTGCAGAAAGAATCATAAAGGAGCTGGGAGTTGTAACCCCCGGTGCAACAACCCCCGTTCGTAAGCTTTCGGGCGGTAACGTTCAGAAGGTTCTCGTCGGCCGTGAAATTGCATCGGCACCGACGGTGCTTATGGTTGCTTACCCGGTAAGAGGTCTCGATATCAACTCATCATACCTTATATATAATCTTCTCAATGAGCAGAAGGAAAAGGGTGCATCGATTATTTTTGTCGGCGAAGATCTTGACGTTCTCATTGAGCTTTGCGACAGAATTATGGTTATTAGCGGCGGCGGTATTTCAGGCACTGTCGACGCAAGAAACACAAACAAGGAAGAACTCGGTGTTCTTATGACAATGGGAGGTGACTCAGATGGCAAGTAAAACAAAGGTGCACGAGCCTCTTTTCAGAATCAAAAAGAAGGACGGCATGGCAGCGTGGAAAACCTGGGCGGTCCGTCTGGGTGCGGTTGCGGTTTCTCTCATAGTCTGCTCATTGGTTATTGTTCTTCTTACCGATGTTAACCCTATAGAGTTTTTTGCAGAAATGATAGAGGGCTCCTTCGGCGACAGCAAAAAGGTTTTTAAAATGCTTCAGTCCGTAGCAATCCTTCTTTGCATCTCCCTTGCCGTTACTCCTGCTTTTAAAATGAAGTTTTGGAATATCGGTGCAGAGGGACAGGTTATTATCGGCGGTCTTGCCGCTGCAGCGTGTATGAAATATCTAACTCCCGTCACAACGGGTATGTCTGCGGCAGAAATTTCGTCTGCTTCAACAGGGGTAATTATCGCCATGGCAATCACCGCAGTGCTTGCGGGTATGATGTGGGGTATTATTCCTGCAATATTCAAGGCATATTTTAACACCAACGAAACTCTTTTTACGCTGATGATGAACTACATCGCAATTCAGCTGACTGCATTTATGATTGCGGTCTGGGTGCCCTCGGGCTCTCAGGTTGTGGGCGTTATCAACCGTCAGACCAAAATCGGCTGGCTCCCCGAGCTTTTCGGTCAGAAGTATGTTATAAATATTATTGTTGTGCTTGTTATTACCGTGCTTGTTTATATTTATCTCAAGCATTCCAAGCACGGCTATGAAATTTCAGTTGTCGGCGAAAGTGAGAACACAGCAAGATATATCGGCATTAACGTTAAAAAGGTTATCATCAGAACAATGGCTATCTCAGGTGCCATCTGCGGTATCGCAGGCTTCCTTCTCGTTGCGGGCACCGACCACTCCATTTCAACTGAAACTGCGGGCGGTGACGGCTTTACCGCGATTATGGTTTCCTGGCTTGCACAGTTCAACCCCTTTGTTATGATGTTCACATCCTTTATTATTTCCTTCCTTGAAATCGGAGCGGGTCAGATTGCTACCTCCTTCGGTCTCAATCAGAGCGTTGCCGAGATCCTGTCAGGTATTATCATCTTCTTTATCATCGGCAGTGAATTTTTCATCAATTACAGAATTGATTTTCGTAAAAAGCATGCAAAGGAGGCAGGAAAATGATTTTTGCTATTGCGCAGTTTTTTAAACAGGCAGTAATCCAGGGTATTCCTCTCCTTTTTGGCTCAACGGGTGAAATCATCACCGAAAAAAGCGGTAATCTTAATCTCGGCATCCCGGGCATAATGTATATCGGCGGTATTTCAGGTGTTATCGGCTCTTTTTTCTACGAAATGTACGGAGATACTTCAAACGCTTTCCTTTGTGTCCTTGTTCCTGTGGTTACCTGCCTTTTAGGTTCTGCCCTGATGGGTCTTATATACAGCTTTCTTACAATTACCCTTCGTTCCAATCAGAATGTTACGGGTCTTGCGCTCACAACCTTCGGTATCGGTGTGGGTAACTTCTTCGGCGGCTCACTTCCGCAGCTGCTCGGTCAGAACGGAACAGGAATCTCACTTATTACAACGGGCAACTATTTCAAAACAACACTTCCCTTTGCCGATAAGTTCGGCGCCTTCGGTGAAGCCTTCCTTTCCTACGGCTTCCTCGCTTATGTTGCTCTGATAATCGCTCTCACTACTGCGGTTGTGCTCACAAAGACGAGAATCGGTCTCAATCTCAGAGCGGTCGGTGAGTCACCGGCTACAGCCGACGCAGCAGGCATCAGCGTAACAAATTACAAATATATCGCAACAATCATCGGCAGTGCGATTGCAGGTCTGGGCGGTCTTTATTTTGTTATGGACTATACAGGCGGTGCGTGGACAAACAACGGCTTCGGTGACAGAGGCTGGCTTGCGATTGCTCTTGTTATTTTTGCAATCTGGAAGCCTCGCTCGGCAATCCTCGGCTCAATTCTTTTCGGCGGTCTCTATATTCTTCCCGCTCAGCTGCACGGTCTTACATCTGCGGGCACAGAGCTTATCAAAATGCTTCCTTATGCGGTTACAATCATTGTTCTTGTTTTCACCAGCGTAAGAAAGAAAAGGGAGCATCAGCCTCCTGCTTCCCTCGGCCTTCATTACTTCCGGGAGGAAAGATAAAAAATTGCGGCATACTTCCCTGCGTGAGGTATGTCGCTTTTGCGTTATACTGCAATATTTTAATGTTACGGTTGACTAACCGAGGGTTAATCTGTTAACATATGTTTCTGCATATAATATAGTATAATGATTTTAGGGTGATAAAATGATAAGAAAGATAGTTGAAGGCTATGTCAGCGGAAAATATTCCGACGAGCATAAAAGAAGAGAGCAATACGGAGTTATCGGCGGTGTGGTCGGAATAATATGCAATATCATACTGTGTGTTTTTAAGTTTATACTCGGCTCACTCACAAACTCTGTTTCAATCACTGCGGATGCGGTTAACAACCTTTCCGATGCAGGCTCGAATGTTGTTTCTGTCGCAGGGGCAAAGCTTGCTAATAAGCCCGTTGATAAGGACCACCCCTTCGGTCATGGCAGAATAGAATATATTTCTGCTCTCGTGGTTGCCTTTCTGATATTTCTTATGGCTTTTGAGCTTGCGAAAAGCTCACTTCAAAAAATTATTGACCCTCAGCCTATGAATTTCAGCGCAGTGTATATTGTGGTGCTTGCTGCAGCCATTGTTATGAAGCTTGGCCTTGCATATTTCAATCACGTGCTTTTTTCCGTAACGGGCAATATCAATATGAAAGCTGTCAAGAAAGACTGTATAAACGATGCACTGTCAACTGCGGCGACAATGGCGGCTCTTGTTATCGGCCACTTTACAGGCTTTTATATGATTGACGGCGCAATGGGTATAGGCGTTTCGGTTATCATTGCTCTTGCAGGCGCAGGGATTGTCAAGGATATAATGGGACCGCTTCTCGGTGAGCCTCCTACAAAGGAGATAGTGGAAAAAATCGAAAAAATAATCGTCTGCAACGAAAATATAGTCGGCATCCACGACCTTATTATTCATGACTACGGCCCCGGCAGAAGAATTGCTTCGGTGCACGCCGAGGTGCCTGCTGATGTTGACTTTATTGAGATTCACGATATTGTTGACAACATTGAATTCAAGCTTTATGAAGAGCTAGGGATTCTTGTATGTATACATATGGACCCGATAGTATTGGGTGATGAAATTGTTGAAAGATATAAGGAGCTGACCCGTGAGATAATAAAGGCCTGCGATGAGAAGTACGGCTTCCACGATTTCAGAATGGTCCAGGGCCCGACACACACCAACCTTCTTTTTGATCTGGTAGTGCCTGCTGAGGACAGAAGCCTTAGTGACGGTCAGATACTTGATAATGTCAGAGCAAAATTTAAGGAAAAGGATAAGACCATCAATGTGGTGGCAAGAGTAGAGCACTCGTATGTCTGAGTTCGGAAGGAAAGCCGTGTTTCGTTCAACGCCCTGTCTGTTGCTTTGAGCTGAAATAACCTGACTGCAAACATATATAAACGTAAAAGAGAGCAGACATATCTGTTCTCTTTTTTTACGTGACCCGGGGAAGGTAACAGCAAGAGGGGAGGTAACAGCCCGGGCAAGTTGATGTTGGTTTAACAATGAAAAAGAGCAATCGTTTTTGTAAGCATGAATTATTGAATATAGTGTGAATAGAAACAAAATGGTATTGCTATTATTCGAGATTTGGAATATAATATTTTCATAGCTTGAGGAGGTGTAGCCGTGAATTATATGTCCGCAAAAGAAGCAGCAGATAAATGGGGAATTTCTCAAAGAAGAGTAGCTGTTCTTTGTTCTGAAAAAAGAATATCGGAAGCTATGATGGTTGGCAACATGTGGATTATCCCTTCAACTGCCGAAAAGCCTATTGATGCAAGAAGCGCTAGATATAATAAAAGTGAAGAGAAAACAGTCAAACCTTTCTTGAAGTGGGCAGGCGGAAAGGGTCAGCTCCTTAAAGAAATAGAACGCTACTATCCGTTTGATAGTGATAAAATTACCAAATATGCTGAACCATTCGTTGGCGGTGGTGCAGTATTATTTGATGTTTTAAGTAAATATGATTTAGAGCAGATTTATATTAGTGATATTAATGCTGAACTTATAAATACATATCGTATAATTCGCGATGATATTGATACTTTGATTGAAATGCTTTATGGTATGAAAAATGAATTTATCCCGTTAGATACCGATGCACGAAAAGATTACTATATGAAAAAGCGTGAGCGTTTCAATGATTTGAAAGTCAACGGAAACGAGAATGTAAATATAGAGAAAGCCGCGTTAATGATATTCTTAAATAAAACTTGTTTCAATGGCCTGTTCAGAGTTAACAAAAAAGGTTTGTTTAATGTACCTATGGGTTCATATAAGAAACCTATGATATGCGATGAAGCAAATCTTCGAGCAGTGTCAGAGAAGTTACAGAAGGTTACTATCGTATGTGGTGATTATAGAGAATCGGCAGACTTCATTGATGAAAACACATTTGTTTATTTTGACCCTCCATACAGACCTATTACTGATACAGCAAGCTTTACAGCTTACACTGAAAACTTATTCAATGATGAAGAACAAATTGAACTTGCTCGATTTGTAGATGAAATGCATAACAAAGGCGCCAAAGTTGTAATTAGTAATTCAGTAGGGCAAGGAGTGGAAATATATGAATCTTGCATTTGATAACAGTATTATTGAAAATTATCATTCTGGAACACAAATAGCACGAGTGTTAACTGAAAATTGGGTAAACCAAAACATGTATTGCCCTCGGTGTGGAAATACATACATTAAACACTTTGAAAATAATCGTCCGGTTGCAGATTTTTATTGTCCTTTATGTAATAATGAATACGAACTAAAAAGTAAAAACGGGACTTTAGGTAATAAAATAAATGATGGTGCATATAGCACGATGATTGAGCGTATAACAAGCAACGATAATCCTGATTTTTTCTTTATGAGTTATTCAAAGAGAGAGCTTAAAGTGAAAGATTTTATGTTAATACCTAAACATTTTTTTGTTCCTGATATTATTGAAAAACGAAAACCGTTAGCACCGACTGCACGGCGTGCAGGTTGGGTCGGTTGCAATATTTTGATTGACAGAATTCCTGAACAAGGAAGAATTGATATAATATCAAATGGCGAAATAATGGATATAGAATGGGTTGTAAACAAAGTAAAAAAAAGCAATCTCCTTGAAACAAAAGATATAAACAGCCGTGGTTGGCTTATGGATGTTTTGAACTGTATTAATAATATACCAGCAAAGGTATTTACATTAGAAGAAATGTATCGATTCGAGAATGAATTGCATATAAAGCATCCTCAAAACAACAACATTAAACCTAAAATAAGACAGCAGTTGCAGTTTTTGAGGGATAAAGGATTTATTGAATTTTTAGGAAATGGTCAATATAGAAAAATTATATGAGGTTTACGATTATGAAATACACTATTGCAATAGAAGAAACAGTTGTAAAAGAGTTTGAAATAGAAGCAAATGATTTGGAAGAAGCGTTAAACGTTGCTGATGAAAAATATCGCAAAGGGGAAATTGTTATTTGTCCCGGAGAGGTGCAATTCAAGCAGATGACTATAGTGAATCCATATTGTGAACCAACTGAATGGATTGAATTTTAATTTTCACTGTAAAGCAACGGGATATTGGAAAACAAATAGTGTGAAATATAACTTTTTGTTAATTGCACACGAGTATTTGTTTGTGTTCAGAAAATAAAGACGGTCTGAAAAGATCGTCTTTTTAATATCCCCACATATAGTATCAACCTAGCAAAAGAAGAGCTCAGCACAATATCTAGTGTCATTTTTGGGCACACACACAAAAACACCCGGCTACGAGTGTTGAAAGACCCGCGTTTATGCAAAACTGCCAAAAAAAGTTGTAAAAAA
>JAZSQD010000062.1:0-5868 GCA_045537815.1 Acutalibacteraceae bacterium
TCAAGTGCATGGGACAGAGCCTGTGAATTGTATGCTCAGCTTACAGGTACTGTTGTTGATTACGGTAAAGCACACAGTGAGCGTTGCGGCCATGAAAGATACGGTACTGATTTCACTGGCAGAGCTCTTATAGAAAATTGGGATGCAGATGAAAAAATCAATCTTCTCGGCCATTCCTTCGGCGGTGCTACAGTCAGACTTTTTGCTCATATTATGGAAAACGGAAGTGAGGAAGAGGTGCTCGCTACCGATGAAACTGAGCTTTCTGAATTTTTCAAAGGCGGAAAGGGAGACTACATTCACAGTATAGTTGCACTTGCCGCACCTCATAACGGTACAACAGCATATATGGTTGACAAAAACGATGTTCCGCAAGATGATAACCCGCTGAAAAACCTTAAAACAGAAATTCAGACTGCTCTCTCATCGTTGATCAGTCTCGCTAACGGTAATCCGGAAGAAAGCGAAAAATCAGCTGAAGATTACGCTTCATATGATATGTATATTGATAACGCTCTTGCTCTGAACAAGGAGATTGAAACACTTGAAAATGTGTATTATTTCTCTGTTCCATGTAATGCTACGGTTCAGAATGAGGACGGTACCTGGTCTCCCGTAGAAAAGAAGATGGAGTCTTTGTTTATAAGCTCATCAAAGGTTATGGGTATATATACCGGCACAACAAAAGCAGGCTATTATGTTGATGAAACCTGGCAGATGAACGACGGTCTTGTAAATACCGTGTCTGCCAAAGCACCCTCTGATGCACCTTCAAAAGATTATGAGGAAGGCAATGTCACTCAGGGTGTATGGAACATAATGCCCACATATGACGGTGACCATATGTCTCTTCAGGGCGGTCTTACCAAGGTTAACGATGTCAAGGGCTACTATGTAGATTTGCTCAGCATGATTAACAGATTATAAAAATTATGGGGTTGCATTGATTGCAGCCCCATTAACTGTTTTAATTATAATATTTCCAAGCCTTTATCTGTTGTAGTGCAGATGAACGTATCAGGAAAGTCTTTTTTCAACTCGTTTCGACAATTTTC
Source organism: Acutalibacteraceae bacterium (assembly GCA_045537815.1). GTDB lineage: Bacteria > Bacillota > Clostridia > Oscillospirales > Acutalibacteraceae > UBA6857. The sequence goes on from JAZSQD010000062.1 coordinate 1,056, forward strand.
AGCATCCTTTTCATTTTCAAAAATTCCGAAAATACTCGGTCCGCTTCCGCTCATGCAAGAGCATATACAGCTGTGCTTTCTCATAATACCCTTTATTACCGCTCTGTCGGTAACTTCAATAAACTGTTCAAATACATTATCCACTTTTTCACTTGCTTTTTTCCAATCATTTCCGATAACTGATATGAGCATGTTTTTCGTGTCAAGATGGCGTATTCTTTCAGCCTTGTCAAATGCCGAGTATGCGTCTTCGGTTGAGATGTTTTCACACGGCTTGACGATAACAACGTATTTTTTGTCAAGGTCGGGCAAGTGGGATAGCACAGTGCCTGTGTATTGACCAAGCATAGTTCCGCCAAGAGCACAGAAGGGGACATCGGCTCCGATTTGTGAGGCGATTCGAATGATGCTCTTTTCATTAAGATTTGTATAAAAAAGCTTATCGAGTGCAATTATAACCGCCGCAGCATCTGCACTTCCGCCACCGAGTCCCGCCTCATAGGGTATGTTTTTCTGTATTTCAATAGCGACCCCGCAGTTTTCGGTTCCTGTGTTTCTGAAAAACACCTCAGCCGCTTTATAAGCTATATTTGATTTTTCATCGGGAACGGCGTTTACATTGCAGCTGACCGATATTTTTCTTGAATTGTTAAGTGTGACTGTTATTTCGTCAAAAATACCGACCGATTGCATAACGGTGAAAACTTCATGATATCCGTTTTCAAGCTTTGACAAAATATCGAGCATAAGATTGATTTTGGCATAAGCTCTGATACATACTGACATTGATTTCAACTCCTTTTTACTGATTTATATTATAAATTAAATCTCTTTCTTAATCAATAAATATATTAATAAAAATATAGTTATTTTTTTATGCTTTCCATTGACAATTATGCTTTACTGTGATAAAATAACTTGAAATGAATACGGAAAGAAATTGAACGGCAAGGCAGCCGAGGCTTTTCGTCATATACTTTGTGACGAACCTTGCTTTTTGCGGGTTCTTTTTTTATGAAATCAGGAGGTAAAGCATGAACGGTACATTCAAAGCGAAAATGATTTATCAGAACTGTGCTTTTTCTAATCTCCCGTTATCCGTAAAAAACGGTATTGTTGTTTCTGAAATTGTTGAAAGCGGTGAAGCTTTCGATTTTTCCGATTGTTATATTTTTCCCGGTTTTGCAGATGTGCATGTGCATTTGCGTGAGCCGGGTTTTTCTTATAAAGAAACAATAAAAACGGGTACTCTCGCATCAGCTCACGGAGGATATACGGCAGTTTGTTCAATGCCGAATCTTAATCCCGTGCCCGACAGTGAAGAAAATCTTAAAAAGCAGCTTGACATAATCGAAAATGATGCTTGTATAAATGTATATCCATACGGAGCGATTACCGTAGGCCAGAAGGGTGAGGAGCTTTCAGATATGGAAGCCATGGCTGAAAATATAATAGCTTTTTCCGACGACGGCAGAGGTGTCCAGAGCGATGAAATGATGGAAGAGGCAATGCTTAAAGCCAAGTCACTCGGCAAGATGATTGTAGCTCACTGCGAGGTCAACGACTTACTTAAAGGCGGTTACATTCACGACGGTGAATACGCTAAGGTACATGGTCATAAGGGCATCTGCTCCGAGAGCGAGTGGGCACAGATTGCAAGAGATATTGAGCTTGTAAAAAAGACGGGCTGTCCATACCATGTCTGTCATATATCAACCAAAGAAAGTGTTGACATAATCAGAAAAGCTAAGGCTGAGGGTGTTGATATTACCTGCGAAACGGGACCTCATTATCTTGTTCTTTCCGATAAGGATTTGCAGGAGGACGGTCGCTTTAAAATGAATCCTCCGCTTCGTTCCGAGGAAGACCGACTTGCTCTTATTGAGGGTATAAAGGACGGTACTATTGATATGATAGCTACAGACCATGCTCCTCACAGCGCTGAAGAGAAGGGTAAAGGTCTTGCAGGCAGTGCGATGGGCATTGTCGGTATAGAAACTGCATTCCCGATTCTTTACACTGAGCTTGTTCTCAAGGGCATCATTTCCATGGAAAAGTTAGTGGAGCTTCTTGCTGTAAACCCCAGAAAGCGTTTCGGAATCGGCGGTGGCACAGATATAGGAGAAAGTGCCGACTTCACGGTCATAGACCTTAACGCCGAATATGAAATTAACCCTGAAGAGTTTTATTCCAAGGGAAGAGCAACTCCTTTTACGGGTAAAAAGGTCAAAGGTAAGATAATTCACACCTTTGTTGGCGGTAAAAAGATATTTTAAAGGAAGGAAACGGAAGATGATTCAGGGAATATATAAAGTTATCAAAAATGAAAAGCTTACGGATACAGTTTACCGTATGGTTTTTGAGGGTGACACTTCCGCACTTACTGCACCGGGTCAGTTTGTTAATCTTACTGTTGACGGGTGCTACCTCAGAAGACCGATTTCGGTTTTTGATTGGGATGAAAGTACCGTAACAATCATATACAAAGTTGTTGGTGAGGGCACTGAAAAAATGGCTGCATGGCCTGTAGGCTACGAATGTGACGTACTTGTAGGCCTCGGAAACGGATTTACACCTTCAAAAAGCGGAGACAAGCCTCTCTTAATCGGCGGCGGTGTGGGTATTCCTCCTCTTTACGGTCTTTGTAAGAGACTTATTGCCGAGGGTAAAAAGCCCACCGTTATTCTCGGATTCAATAAGGCTGACGAAATTTTCTGCAAGGAAGATTTTGAAAAAGCAGGTGCAAAAACCGTAGTTACAACAGTTGACGGCTCAGTTGGCGTCAAGGGCTTCGTAACGGACGCTATGAAGGATATGGAATATACATACTTCTATACCTGCGGCCCGATGCCTATGTTTAAGGCTATCGAAAAAACGGCAGTCGGAAGCGGTGAATACAGCTTCGAAGAAAGAATGGGTTGCGGCTTCGGTGCATGTATGGGCTGCAGCTGTAAAACTAAATACGGCAATAAAAGAATCTGCAAGGATGGTCCCGTGCTTGTAAGGGAGGAAATAATATGGTAAATACAAAGGTTGATTTGTGCGGAATAGAGCTTGACAATCCGATAATTCCTGCCAGCGGAACCTTCGGCTTCGGTTATGAATTTGCTGAGCTTTACGATATAAACTGTCTCGGATCTTTCTCCTTCAAGGGTACAACTCTTGAGCCGCGCTTCGGTAATCCTACTCCTAGAATTGCCGAATGTACAAGCGGTATGATAAACTCTGTAGGTCTTCAGAATCCGGGCGTACACGGAGTTATTGAACACGAGCTTCCCGAGCTTAAAAAGGTGTTCAATAAGAAGGTTATGGCAAATGTAGGCGGCTTCACTATTGATGAATATGTTGAATGCTGTACTCTTCTTGATAAAGAGGATCAGATCGGTTGGTTTGAAATCAATATAAGCTGTCCCAACGTTCACGCGGGCGGTGTGAATTTCGGAACAGATGCAAAAAATGCCGCAGATGTAATTTCTGCAGTTAAAAAGGTTGTAAGCAAACCTGTTATTGCTAAGCTCACCCCTAATGTAACAGATATAACCGAGATTGCAGTTGCCTGCGAAGAAGCGGGTGCAGATGCAATCAGTCTCATAAACACTCTTCTCGGTATGAGAATCGATCTTAAAACAAGAAAGCCCGTAATTGCTAACAAAATGGGCGGGTTCTCAGGCCCTGCAATTATGCCCGTTGCTCTCAGAGCAGTTTATCAGGTTTATGATAAGGTCAAGGTACCCGTAATCGGTATGGGCGGCATTTCAAGCGCAAAGGATGTAATTGAAATGATGCTCGCAGGTGCAACCGCAGTTGAGGTCGGTGCCGCAAATCTTGTAAATCCCTTTGCTTGCCGTGATATCATAAATGAGCTTCCGGCAGCAATGGAAAAATATAACATCACATCATTAAAAGAAATTATCGGAGGTGCTCACTAATGGGAAGAGACGTAATTATCGCATGTGATTTCAGCAGTAAGCAGGAGGTTATGAATTTCCTTGATAAGTTTCAGGGTAAGAAGCCTTTTGTTAAAATCGGTATGGAGCTTTTCTATGCCGAAGGTCCTTCACTCGTACAAGAAATCAAGGCAAGAGGCCACAAGATTTTCCTTGACCTCAAGCTTCACGATATCCCCAACACAGTTAAAAAGTCAATGTCAGTGCTTTCAAATCTTGATGTTGACATTACAAATCTTCACGCAGGCGGAACAAAGAGAATGATGGAAGCCGCTCTTGAAGGTCTCACAAGACCCGACGGCACAAGACCTCTTCTTATCGCCGTTACTCAGCTTACCTCAACCGATCAGGAAAGCATGGAAAACGATCTTCTTATCAAAGAGCCTATCGATAAGGTTGTTATGCACTATGCTAAAAATGCCGCTGATGCAGGCCTTGACGGTGTTGTATGCTCACCCCTTGAGGCTCAGAAGGTACACGACACCTGCGGTAAGGAATTCCTTACAATCACTCCCGGTGTACGCTTTGCAGACGGTGACATCGGTGACCAGAAGCGTGTTATGACCCCCGCCGAGGCTAACAGAATCGGTTCTGACTATATCGTTGTCGGCAGACCTATCACTGCAGCTGAGGATCCGGTAGCCGCATATGAAAGATGCCTCAACGAATTTGTAGGCTGATTATAAAAGCATAAATTATATAAAAGAAAGGATAGATTAACTATGAAAAAGCTTGTTGCAAAAGATTTACTTTCCATCGGTGCAGTTTTCCTTCGCCCCGAGCAGCCCTTCACATGGGCAAGCGGTATCAAGAGCCCAATTTACTGCGATAACAGACTTACTCTTACTTCACCCGCAGTAAGAACT
>JAZSQD010000152.1:0-3432 GCA_045537815.1 Acutalibacteraceae bacterium
GCCGCCACCCTCCCTTTCAAGGAGGGCGAGGCTGAGGTGGCTCCTGCGGAGCTATTCAGAACTTTGTCCTGAGCAACAAAGGAAGCAAAATGCTCTATAGTGCAATCGGTCCGAAAGCGGTTTCGCATTGCTTCTCAGAAAAGCTTTGTCCTTTCGGCAGTTGTATTTCCGTAATTAATATGTATTTATCTTCGGGCTCAACATTTCTCTTCGTATGCTTTACCGCCAATCGGGTGTTTTATGCGGTGCATTACTTATGTGTTATACAAAGGAAACCGCTCTGTTGTACCCTTTCCGTAAATACATCTCCACCCTAAACGTCTTAATTCACCCTACCGTATATTCCGCACCGCGTAGCCGCTAAATGTGAGCTTTCAGTAAGAGAATGCCTTGTTAGCTTCTGCATTCTGCATTAAAAAAACGCCCATCGGGCGTTCCCCTGACTACTGACTACCGGCTACTGACTACTAATACCTTGGACCTTGACTCTTAATACTAGTCCCTAATCCCTTGCCCCTTTTTACCCTTGACATCCCACCCAAATAATGATATTATTTTCAGGATAGGAAAGTATTTTTATTTTCAGGAGGAGATACTTATGAAAGCATATAAATTCTGGTTCTGCACAGGCTCTCAGGACCTTTACGGTGACGAGTGCTTACAGCATGTTGCAGAGCATTCGAAGATTATTGTAAATGAGCTCAACAAGAGCGGTGTTATGCCCTATGAAATCGTATGGAAGCCTACACTTATCACAAACGAGCTCATCAGAAAAACCTTTAACGAGGCAAACAACGACGAGGAATGTGCAGGCGTTATCACATGGATGCACACCTTCTCTCCCGCAAAGAGCTGGATTTTAGGCCATCAGGAATTCAGAAAGCCCTTACTTCACTTCAACACACAGTATAATATGGAAATCCCCTACGATACAATCGATATGGATTTCATGAACGAAAATCAGTCGGCTCACGGTGACAGAGAGTATGCTCACATTCTTTCAAGAATGAATATCTCACGCGAAATTGTTGTGGGTCACTGGTCAACCAAGGCAGTTCAGGAAAAAATCGCAAAGTGGATGCGTACTGCAGTAGGTGTTGTTGAGTCCTCACACATCAGAGTTATGCGTGTTGCCGACAATATGAGGAATGTTGCCGTAACGGAAGGTGACAAGGTTGAAGCTCAGCTTAAATTCGGCTGGGAAATCGACGCTTATCCCGTAAACGAAATTGCAGAGGCAGTTGATGCTGTTTCCGCTTCAGATACAAAGGCTCTTACAGATGAATATTATGAGAAATACAACATTCTTCTTGAGGGCAGAGATGCGGCTGAATTCCGCCGTCACGTTGAGGTTCAGGCACAGATTGAGCTTGGCTTCGAGCGTTTTCTCAAGGAAAAGAACTATCAGGCTATCGTAACTCACTTCGGTGACCTTGGTGCATTAAAGCAGCTTCCCGGCCTTGCAATTCAGAGACTTATGGAAAAGGGCTACGGCTTCGGTGCAGAGGGTGACTGGAAGGTTGCCGCCATGGTACGCCTTATGAAGCTTATGACCGAGGGTATGAAGGACGCTAAGGGCACCTCAATGCTTGAGGACTATACATATAATCTTGTTCCCGGCAAGGAGGGTATTCTTCAGGCACATATGCTTGAAATCTGCCCCTCTATTGCAGAAGGCCCCATCTCAATCAAGTGCAAGCCTCTTTCAATGGGCGACAGAGAAGACCCTGCAAGACTTGTTTTCACCTCAAAGCAGGGCGCAGGTATTGCCTGCTCACTTGTTGACTTAGGTCACCGCTTCCGTCTTATCATTAATGAGGTTGACTGCATCAAGACAGAAAAGGAAATGCCCTCACTTCCCACTGCAACCTCCTTCTGGGCACCCAAGCCCGACTTCTACACAGGTGTTGAGGCATGGACTCTCGCAGGCGGCGCACATCACACCGCATTCAGCTATGACATAACCGCTGAGCAGATGGTTGCATGGGCAGAGGCTATGGGTATAGAGGCTGTTGTTATCGGCAAGAATACAAATATCCTCGACTTCAAGCGTGAGCTTCGTCTTAACGAGGTTTATTACAGATAAGGCGGGGAGATAATGGACAGAATCACTATGATAAATGACGGTAAGACTGCTCTCGGCATCGAGTTCGGCTCGACGAGAGTAAAGGCAGTTCTTATCGGTGAGGATTTTCTTCCTGTTGCCTCGGGCAGCTATGAATGGGAGAATAAATTAGAGGGCGGCTACTGGACTTACTCCCTTGAGGAAATCCATACTGCACTCAAAGAAAGCTATGCTGCTCTTAAAGGTGACGTGAAGGAAAAATACGGCTGCACTCTTTTAAGGGTCGGTGCAATCGGTATTTCAGCCATGATGCACGGTTATCTTGCTTTTGATAAGAAGGGCAACTTACTCGTACCCTTCCGTACATGGAGAAACACCACAACGGGCGAAGCGGCAGAAAAGCTTACTGAGGCTCTCGGCTTCAATATTCCTCAGCGCTGGACCTCTGCTCACACCTATCAGGCTATTCTTTCAAAAGAGGCTCACGTACCTGAAATCGCTTATGTAACAACCCTTGCAGGCTATGTTCACTATATGCTCACAGGTGTCAATGCAGTCGGTGTAGGCGAAGCATCGGGTATTTTCCCCATTGACAGTGAAAAGCTTGACTACGATGATAAAATGGAGGCAATCTTCGATTCACTCACCGCAAAGGAAGGCTTCACAAAAAAGCTTCGTGAAATTTATCCCAAGGTGCTGAATGCAGGTGAAAACGCAGGCTATCTGACAGAAAAGGGTGCTCTTTTGCTTGATGAAAGCGGAAAATTGCAGGCAGGCATCCCCTTTGCTCCCTGCGAAGGCGATGCAGGTACGGGTATGACCGCCACCAACAGTGTCAGAAAAAGAACGGGTAACGTTTCTGCAGGTACTTCCGTATTTGCAATGCTTGTTCTCGAAAAGGGTCTTTCAAGGGTTTATCCCGAAATTGATATGGTAACAACTCCCGATGGTGCGCCCGTTGCTATGGTTCACTGCAACAACTGCACATCTGACATCAACGCCTGGACATATCTTTTCAAAGAGATTCTCGACCTTATGGGCGCAGAGTGTTCAATGGGCGACTTATTTACCGCTCTTTTCAAAAAATCTGCAGAAGCAGATAAAGACTGCGGTAATCTTCTCTCCTACAACTATTTCTCAGGTGAATTCCTTACAGGCTTTGAAACAGGTAAGCCTCTTTTCGTAAGAGAGCCTGACAGCAAATTCTCCCTTGCAAACTTTATGAGAGTGCAGACCTTTACCGCATTTGGCGGAATTAAAATCGGTATGGAAATTCTTGATAAAGAGAATGTTGAAATTGACAAAATCCTCGGTCACGGCGGTTTCTTCAAAACTCCCGTTATCGGTCAGAGCGTTTTGGCTGCTTG
>JAZSQD010000074.1:0-8833 GCA_045537815.1 Acutalibacteraceae bacterium
AACTATAGAACACTCAAACCCGAAAGCGACGGACTTTTCTGCGAAAAGATCTTTGGTCCCCTCAAGGACTGGGAATGTCATTGCGGAAGATATAAGAGAATCCGCCATAAGGGTAAGGTCTGCGAAAGATGCCATGTTGAAATCACAAAGGCAAAGGTTCGCCGTGAGCGTATGGGCCACATCGAGCTTGCTACCCCCGTTTCACACATCTGGTATTTCAAGGGTATTCCCTCAAGAATGGGACTTATCCTCGATATCTCTCCCAGAGATCTTGAAAGAATTCTTTATTTCGCAGCTTATGTAGTTATCAACCCCGGCTCAGTACCCAACGTAAAGAAGGGTCAGGCTATCACAGAAAAGCAGTATGACGACATCAAGGAATACTACTACGACGACGAAGAGTTCAGAGTAGGTATGGGTGCAGAGGCTATCAAGGAGCTTCTTCAGGAAATTGATATTGATGCACTCAACGCTGAGCTTCGCGAGCAGCTTGAAACAGCAAGCGGACAGAAGAAGACAAGAATCCTCAAGAGACTTGAGGTTGTTGAAGCCTTCAAGGCATCAGGCAACAGACCCGAGTGGATGGTTCTTGACGTTGTTCCCGTTATTCCTCCCGATATCCGTCCTATGGTTCAGCTTGACGGCGGACGTTTCGCAACAAGTGACCTTAATGACCTTTACAGACGTGTTATCAACAGAAACAACCGTCTTAAGAAGCTTCTTGAATTAGGAGCTCCCTCAATTATTATCAGAAATGAAAAGAGAATGCTTCAGGAATCCGTTGACGCACTTATCGACAACGGCAGAAGAGGCAGACCCGTAACAGGTCCCAACAACAGGCCTCTCAAGAGCCTTTCAGATATGCTCAAGGGTAAGCAGGGACGCTTCCGTCAGAACCTTCTCGGTAAGCGTGTTGACTACTCAGGACGTTCGGTTATCGTTGTTGGTCCCAATCTTAAGATTTATCAGTGCGGTCTTCCCAAGGAAATGGCACTTGAGCTCTTCAAGCCCTTCGTTATGAAGAGACTTGTTGAAACAGGTGTTGCTACCCACATCAAGACTGCAAGAAAGACTGTTGACCGTCAGGAAAAATGCGTATGGGACGCACTTGAGGTTGTAATCAAGGACCATCCCGTTATGCTTAACCGTGCCCCCACACTTCACCGCCTCGGTATTCAGGCCTTCGAGCCTGTACTCGTAGAGGGTAAGGCTATCAAGCTTCATCCTCTTGTATGTACCGCATTCAACGCTGACTTCGATGGTGACCAGATGGCTGTTCACGTTCCTCTTTCGGCAGAGGCTCAGGCAGAAGCACGCTTCCTTATGCTTGCAGCTAACAACCTTCTTAAGCCTTCAGACGGAAAGCCCGTTGCCGTTCCCACACAGGACATGGTTCTCGGCTCATACTATCTTACTCTTGAAATTCCCGGTGCAAAGGGTGAAGGTAAGATTTTCCGCGATATCAACGAAGCAAGACTTGCTTACGATTCAGGTGTAATCGATCTTCATTCAAGAATCAAGATTCGTATGACAAAGGAAATTGACGGCGAAAAGAAGTCAAAGATTATCGAAACTACTCTCGGTAAGGTTATCTTCAACGATCCCGTTCCTCAGGATTTAGGCTTCGTTGACAGAAATGACCCCGAAAATATGTTCCGCCTTGAGGTTGAAGGTCTTGTAAACAAAAAGCTTCTCGGTAAGGTTATTTCCAAGTGTATTCAGGTACACGGAACTGCAAAGACTGCAGAGGTTCTTGACAACATCAAGGATCAGGGCTATAAGTATTCAACAAAATCAGGTATCACCGTTGCTGTTTGCGATGCCACAATTCCTGCAGCTAAGAAGGATATTCTTGCTGAAACAGAAGCAATTGTTGACGAAGTTAACAGAAAGTACAACAGAGGTCTTCTTTCAAATCAGGACCGTTCAAGACAGGTTCTTAAGGCATGGGATACTTGTACAAGCCGTGTTGCAGGTGCTCTCAGCGGCTCCTTCGAAAAGACAAATCCCATCTGGATGATGCTTGACTCAGGTGCCCGAGGCTCAGAATCACAGCTTCGTCAGCTTGCAGGTATGCGTGGTCTTATCGCTAACACCGCAGGTAAAACCATCGAGGTTCCCATCCGTGCTAACTACCGTGAAGGTCTTAACGTTCAGGAATACTTCATTTCCTCACGTGGTGCGCGTAAAGGTCTTGCCGATACCGCTCTTCGTACCGCTGACTCAGGTTATCTTACCCGTCGTCTTGTTGACGTTTCTCAGGATGTTATCATCCGTGAGGAGGACTGCGGATGTAAGGAAGGCCTTGAGGTTTACGATATCATGGACGGTAACCGTATTCTTGAGTCACTTTCAGAAAGACTCAAGGGCAGATACCTTCTTGATAATCTTGTTGATGAAGCAACCGGCGAGATTATTATGGATAACAGCCATATGCTTACTGAAAAGGATGCAGAAAAAATTGATGCATATCTCACCGCTAAGATGAATAAGGCTCTCGAAGAGGGCAAGAGCAAGGAAGAGGCTTCCGCCCTCCGCCGCATCACAATCCGCTCACTTCTCACCTGTAACTCAGACCACGGCGCTTGTATCAAGTGCTACGGTGCAAACCTTGCATCAGGTCAGCCTGTTACAGTCGGTGAAGCAGTCGGTATCATCGCTGCTCAGTCAATCGGTGAACCGGGTACTCAGCTTACCATGAGAACCTTCCACACCGGTGGTGTTGCATCAGGTGCCGACATCACACAGGGTCTTCCCCGTGTTGAAGAGCTCTTTGAAGCACGTAAGCCCAAGACACTTGCTATGCTCAGTGAAATCGACGGTGTTGTTTCCTTCGAGCAGATCAAGCGTAATCCCCACATCGTTGTTACAAACGAAGAAACAGGGGAGAGAAAGGAATACTTCCTTACCTTCGGTGCAAGAGCAAGAGTTTCTGAAGGCCAGCTCGTCAAGAAGGGCGAAACCCTTACAGAAGGTTCAATCGATCCAAGAGATGTTCTTAACGTGCTCGGCGTAAATGCAGTTCACGACTATCTCATCAGCCAGGTACAGCTCACATACCGTACTCAGGGTGTTGATATCAACGATAAGCACATCGAGGTTATCGCACGTCAGATGATGAGAAAGATTAAGGTTGAGGATGCAGGTGACACCAACCTTCTTCCCAATTCCGTAATCGACAAGAAGGAATTCCGCGACGCCAACGAAGCACTCAGACTCAGAATGGAAGCAACAGGTGAGGAGCTCACCTACGCTACCTATTCACCCGTTCTTATGGGTATCACCAAGGCTTCACTTGCAACAGACTCCTTCCTTTCAGCCGCATCCTTCCAGGAAACCACAAGAGTTCTTACAGATGCCGCTATCAAGGGTAAGGCAGACCCGCTTCTCGGTCTTAAGGAAAATGTTATCATCGGTAAGCTTCTTCCCTCAGGCACAGGTATGAAGTGCTACAACGAGGTTGAATATACCGAAAAGAAGACAGTTGAAGCAACTGTATAAAAATTATGACCTGTCCGTTTTTGCGGGCAGGTCTTTTTTAAATGATAATTATTTAACAAACAATCTGATTGACATTATTTGTTTTTTATAATATAATAAAATGTCGGAATTTGTGCATAGGCACAATATCTAATTTTAACGGAGGTCAGGTTGTCGTGAAAAAGATAGGTAAGCTTTTGTGTTTCTTTCTTATTGCTTTAAGCTTTGCTTCGGTTTTGTCCGTCGGTTTTTTTGCTGCCGGTCAGGCAGAAACAATAGAACTTAAATACGATGACTTTTATGCTTTGTCAGGTTATGAAACTGTATCGGTAGCCGATGCGGGAAAGCCTGAATCCTATAAGGTAGGATACGGTGTTGCCAAGGGTGAAAAGGACGACGCAGTTTTTGAGGTTGTCAACGGAAAAATTCATGCCACAGGTATCGGCACGGGCAAAATTATTCTTGACGGCGTTGAGTATACCGTAAAGGTTGATGCAGCACCTATTTCGATGTTTCTTCTTATCGGTCAGAGTAATATGTACGGTACAGAGGGCGATTCCACACAGTCAGTTGCAAATGAAAACGGTCAGGTTTATTCAACCTTCTGTCATCCTGCATATCTGACACCTGAAAATGCGGGTCAGTATGTTGCCTCGGCACTGAGCGGAAGATATTCTTTATTAAACAGATACGGCACCACCGATAAGCTTATAAAAAGCCCCGTTAACCGCCTGACTGCCGACGGTGACGGAAAGTTCGGCTTAGACAGCGGCTTTGCATATCAATATAACAAAATTACCGGTGATAAGGTCTGGACGGTAAATGTCGCAAGAGGCTCAACCGAAATCATAAACTGGCAGAAGGGTGCCGCTGAATATGAAAAGGCGGTTGCTGTTTTTAAGCAGGCGCAGAAGGTTATGAGAGCCGAAATCAAAGCCGGCCACTATGTACTTAATGATTACGGTTATCTCTGGTGTCATGGCTGCTCTGACAGAGTCAATACTGCAGAGTATTACCTCGAAAAATTCCTTGCAATGCATAACAACCTTAAGAAGGACCTTGCCTATGATATCGACGGTGACGGAAAATCAGAAACCCTTGAATTCTGTAATATAATTATGCCTCGAAAGGGACGTGATGACTGTGTAAGCTACCGCCACGGAACAAACACCGACAAGACCGATGCAAGCTTCTGCACCTCCTTTAACGATCTTGAGATGAGCGGCCCGAGGGTTGCACAGTATTGGCTTGTCAATAACCCTGATTATCCGGATATAAATCTTGTATGTAATATCGGTGACAAATGGGTAACTATGCCCGACGGAAGCGACGGAGTGAGCGCTTATTTTAAAAAGCATTACAAAAACGGAAAAGTCGATTATCCCGTTCAGGTGCCTCAGGAGAAGGAATGGTATACTCCCACAACACCTGCAGATGTGCATGACAGTATTCATTATAATCAGATAGGCTTTAACGAAATCGGTATTGAGGCGGCAAGAAATACCGCATATCTGAGAAAAAGAGCGGAAAAACCCTCAGGTGTAAAAACAAAGGTCACATTTTATGACTGGACAGGATATAAGCAGGCTGCTTCAATTAATGCAAGTAACTGGGCAGACAGCCGAACTTTAGTGGTTCCTGTTGTTTACCCTGTTTATGAATCAAAAAATGTTACATATAAGCTTTCCGATAATCTCAGTTATCATCTTTATGACCTTACATCTGATTATAAGAGTGAGGGAGGAACACTTGAAAGTGTCGGTGCCTACAGTGATAAAACGGTAACCGTAAAGGGAAAAACTGATGTAAAAAAAGGTGGAGCCGCATATTATTTTGAAAGCACTGCAAGCTCTCTCGTGGCAGTTTCCGACAGCAAGTATCAGAGCAATAGTCTTACAACGGTCGAGGGTAAAGTAACAAGCGGAAAGCATAAAAAGGTTGTTTATCAGCTTGAAAAAACCGTTAATCTCAAAAAGAGTAACAGTTGGCTTGTTCAGTGGACGGGAAAAAGCACCTCCTCATCAACCTCTCAGGAATCCTTTGTGCTTTTGTGTGAATATATCAGAACAAAGAATACATCTGCCAAAGATATAAATTACATCTGGCACAGATATACCAAGAGCAAGAGTGCATCTCTTACAGTCGGCACAAGCATAAAGAGAGGCACAGGACATATTCTGTCCGCTGCTTCGGCAAAAATCAACCCTAATGAGTATCACACCTATACTCTGTGGAATGAGCCTTCGTCAGACGGAAAGAACAAGGTATGCTTCGCTGTTGACGGCAAGCTGACAGGTGAAATAACAAAGGCTTCGGGTATAGATTTTGCATTTAAGTATATAGGTGCTGACGGCTATGAGATAAATAACTATATATTTAAAAATCTCAAAATCATTGAATCACTGAATTGCAGTGAATACGGACATTCGATAATTAACAAAACGGTTAAAGCCACTTGTACTGCCAAGGGCTCACTCACTGAAAAATGCTTGGGCTGCAGCTATAAGGCTTCAAGCTATTCAAAAGCACTCGGTCATAACTACTCGGGCAAATATGTTTCAGACGGGAACGCGACCTACCTTAAAGACGGAACAAAGTCTGTAAAGTGCACAAGATGCACCGCTAAAAAAACTGTTGCCGATAAGGGCTCAAAGCTTGTTCTCGGCAGAACCTCAAAAATAACCGTTAACGGCAAGGGTACCTCAGCGACTCTTACATGGACAAAATGCAAGGGTGCAACGGGATACAGGGTATATATAAAGCAAAACGGCTCGTGGAAGCAGATAAAGCTTGTCTCGGGAACCGAATATACCGTAAAAGGGCTTAAGCCTATGACGGATTATTCTTTCGCCGTTAAGGCTTATACAAAAGAGGGCGGTAAGGTGATAAACGCACCCAAATACACAAGTGTTACTGCATCCTCAGGTCTTGAAGCTCCTGCTGTCCGTGTTGCAAGCACAGCTAAAGGCAGAGCAACCGTTGCGTGGGATGACATTGAAGGTGAGAGCGGATATCAGGTCTGGTATTCAACATCCAAAAACGGAAAATTCATTAAAATCGGCAACTACAATGCGGACACCGTTAAGGTTTATAAAAATATGCTTCCCGGCGGAAGAACCTGTTATTTCAAGGTCAGGGCATATGCCAAAACACCTGCAGGTACGGTTTACAGCGATTACAGCAGTGTGAAGGCGGTAAAGATAAAATAAAAGAAGATGTAATAGGGTTGAAAGCCTTATTACATCTTTTATTTATATGTTTTGGTGTCGGGCCAGCGGACACGGCTCGCCGTATCCCTACGGGAGAGGTTTTATTTGAAGTGCCTGAATTAGCTTACGCCATAAAACGCCCATCGGGCGTTCTACTGACTACTGACTACTGGCTACTGACTACTTTTTCTCAGCCTTTGCATATTACTACTAATCCCTAATCCCCAGTCCCTTTTTAGTTAATATTTACTACAAAAACTGTCAATAATCCTTAAGAAAATAAGCAAACCTACAAATTCACCGAAACAGAAAATTTTCTGTTGACTTATTTGACACTATGAGATATAATAGTCAAGCGTGCGATTATGCGCAAAACTATATTTCAAGAAAGGAGATGCTACATTTGCCTACCTTTAACCAGTTAGTTCGTAACGGTAGAGAAACACTTGTTAAGAAGCCGAAGGCTCCCGCTCTTCTCAAAGGCCTCAACTCAAAGAAGAATGTTATGACAGATCATAACTCTCCTCAGAAGCGTGGCGTTTGCACAGCAGTTAAGACTGCTACACCGAAGAAGCCCAACTCAGCTCTTCGTAAGATCGCGAGAGTACGTCTTACAAACGGAATCGAAGTAACAGCTTACATTCCCGGCGTAGGTCACAACCTTCAGGAACACAGCGTTGTTCTCATTCGTGGCGGCCGTGTTAAGGACCTTCCCGGTGTTCGTTACCACATCGTTCGCGGTACACTTGATACCCAGGGCGTTAACGGAAGAATGCAGTCCCGTTCAAAGTACGGAACAAAGCGTCCTAAGGCAGCTAAGAAATAATCCGGTTGCGTAACCGAAAGAACTTTTGAAATTCCGTAGTCAGACGGAAACAACTATGAATTGACAAATCTTCTTGCAGGCAGACGCTTTTGCGTCGAATGTGAGAGTGTATATATATAGTATATGCCTCTCAAATTGGTGCCGACGGGAATTTGTCACTCGAGTACCTATGATATCATTACTATGAAGGAGGGAAGCGCAGTGCCAAGAAGAGGCCAGATTGCAAAACGTGATGTTTTGCCCGATCCGCTTTACAATTCAAAGCTTGTAACACGCCTTATCAACAGCGTTATGTACGACGGTAAGAAGGGTGTTGCTCAGAAAATTGTTTATGATGCATTTGACATCATCAAAGAAAAGACAGGTAAGGAACCCCTCGAGGTTTTTGAAGCCGCTATGGAAAACGTAATGCCTTTACTCGAAGTTAAGGCTCGCCGTGTTGGTGGTTCAACATACCAGGTTCCCATGGATGTCCGTCCCGAAAGAAGACAGACACTCGGTCTTCGTTGGATTACTCTTTACAGCCGTCAGCGTTCAGAAAGAACAATGAAGGAAAGACTTGCCAACGAAATCATTGATGCTACAAACCAGACAGGTTCAGCATACAAGAAGCGTGAAGATACCCATAAGATGGCAGAAGCTAACAAGGCTTTCGCACATTTCAGATGGTAATAACCTTATTCGCTTAAACTTTAATAGGAGGATAAAATTATGGCCAGAAAGGTATCTCTTGAAAAAACAAGAAATATTGGTATTATGGCTCACATCGACGCCGGTAAGACTACAACCTCAGAGCGTATTCTTTACTACACCGGTGTTAACCATAAGATTGGTGAAACCCACGACGGTTCAGCAACTATGGACTGGATGGAGCAGGAGCAGGAAAGAGGTATTACAATCACCTCCGCTGCTACAACCTGCTTCTGGAAAGAGCACCGTATCAATATCATCGACACTCCGGGCCACGTTGACTTTACTGTTGAAGTTCAGCGTTCACTCCGCGTACTTGACGGTTCTGTAACCGTTCTTTGCGCAAAGGGCGGCGTTGAGCCTCAGAGTGAAACAGTTTGGCGTCAGGCTGACGAGTATAGAGTTCCCAGAATGATCTATGTTAATAAGATGGACATTATGGGTGCAGACTTCTACCGCGTTCTCGAAATGATCAAAGAGCGTTTCAACTGCAATGCAGTTCCCATTCAGCTCCCCATCGGTTCAGAAAGCACATTCAAAGGTATTGTTGACCTTGTTAACAATAACGCAATTGTTTACTATGATGACCTTGGTAAGGATGTAAGAACTGAAGAAATCCCCGAGGAAA
>JAZSQD010000003.1:0-6150 GCA_045537815.1 Acutalibacteraceae bacterium
AACGGCGGCGCGGGCGATGGCTATTAACTGCCGCTGACCCTGCGAAAGGTTGCTGCCGTCGTTTTCGAGCATCGTGTTATATCCGTCGGGCAGACGGGTTATAAAGCTGTGGGCGTTTGCCAGCCTGGCGGCGGCGATGCATTCCTCATCGGTCGCATCAAGCTTGCCGTAGCGGATATTGTCGGCAATAGTGCCGTTGAAAAGACGTGTATCCTGAAGAACGATAGCCATTGAACGTCGCAAATCGTCCTTTTTGATGTCTTTGATTGAAATTCCGTCGTAGGTGATTTCACCGCGATCAATTTCATAGAAACGGTTGATAAGGTTTGTGATGGTGGTTTTACCTGCGCCTGTTGAGCCTACAAAAGCAACCTTCTGTCCGCTTTCGGCAGGAACACTGACATTTTTAAGCACATCCGTCCCCTCAACATAAGCGAAGGTGATGTCATTAACCCTGATATTTCCTTCAACGGGAACATAGTCAAAGTCTTCTGAGTTTTCCTTTGGTACCTTCCAGAAGAAGCCGCCCTCATCGCTTTCGGTTTCCTTCTTTTCACCGGTGATATCTTCAATAAGGCGCACAAGAGTGACTCTTCCTTCATCGGTTTCGGGGGAGGTATCGAGCACCTCAAAGATTCTTTCCGCACCTGCAAGAGCAGAAACAAGTGAGCTGTAGCAGCTCGCGAGGGATGCGATGGGTGATGCATAGGATTTTGCATAGCCGAGATAGGTTATAAGCTCAGGTATACCCATAAGTCCCCTCCTGATAAGAGAAGCACCGTAGAAAACAACAATCGCATAGTTCGCTCTGGTGATAATAGACATAAGGGGACTCATAAAGCCGCCGATAATGTTTGCCTTTACACCTGTCTTACGGTAATTTTCGTTGAGCTCGCTGAATTCCTTTTTGGTCTTTTCTTCCTGAGAGAAAAGCTGAACAACCTTTATGCCCTTGATATATTCCTCGATGTAGCCGTTACACTCACCGATTGCCTTCTGCTGCTTTTTGAAAAGGGGAGCACATTTACCTGTGATTAAAAATACCACGGCAAACATTGCAATAATGGCAAAGGTAATGGTCAGGGTAAGCCTTCCCGAAAGATAAATCATAATTGAAATATTGAGCACCGCCTGAATCGAGGAGGAGATGAGAGTGGGGAAGTTACTGCTGACAAGGTCCTTGATTCTGCCAACGTCATTGGTGAAGCGTGACATGATTTCGCCTGTTTTTCTCTTGTCAAAGTATTCAAGAGGAAGAGACTGAAGGTGATTGAAAAGGTCACGACGCATATTGGCTATTGTTCTTGTGGAAACATAGAGCATAATTCTTGTATAAAGGAAGTTGAATAGGGCTGAAAGCACATAAACAAGAGCCATGATTATAATCCACATTGTAATCTGTGAAACTGCTGCGGATTTTTCGATTCTGCCGTCCAGAACATCCTCGATTGCCTGATAGACGGGGAGCATAAACATTGAAGCGACACCGCTGATTACCGCGGTGAGAATAACAAGAACAGCCGTGATAATAAGCAGAAGTCTGTATCGTGAAAGATAGCTTAAAAGACGCTTTGTAGCCTTTTTGATATCCTTGGGCTTGGCTTTTTTCTTTTTTTCTTCTCTTGCTTGACGAGCTTTTCTTTCTTCCTCGGTTTCATTTTCGGGGATTTTTGATCCCCTTGAACGCTTACTTTTTGAGGTTTTTTTCTTTTCTTCAAGAAGCTCTGCAACAGCATTTTCGGCTTCTTCTGCAGTAAGGTCTTTCTTTACTTCTTCCGCTTTGGGAGTCTTACTCATTGTGCCAACACTCCTTCCTGCTGTGAAATAAAGATTTCACGGTATATTTCACTTGTGTTTTTAAGCTCATCGTGAGTACCCACACTGTCGATTTTACCGTCATCGATAACAACAATGCGGTCTGTATCCATTATGGAGGTGATGCGCTGAGCGATGATGATTTTTGTGATTCCCTTATATTCATCTGATTTGAGAGCCTTTTTGATGCCTGCATCCGTTGCGGTGTCAACTGCACTTGTGGAATCGTCAAATATAAGGATTTCTGGCTTTTTGAGCAGTGCTCTTGCGATACAGATACGTTGTCTCTGTCCGCCTGAAACCGTGTTTCCGCCCTGACCGAGCTCAGTGTCGTAGCCTTTTTCAAAGCCGATGATAAAATCGTGAGCCTGAGCAGCCTTTGCCGCGTTTTCGATTTCCTCGTCAGTGGCTTCGGGGTTACCCCAACGTATATTTTCTCTGATTGTTCCGCTGAAAAGTGTATTATATTGGGGAACAACGGAAACGGCGTCTCGGAGATTTTTGAAGGTGTAGTTTTTTACATCGTTTCCGTCAATAAGAATCTGACCGCTGTCAACATCATAAAGACGGGGTATAAGCTGAATGAGGGTTGTTTTTGCAGAGCCTGTTGAGCCGATGATTCCTACGGTTTCGCCTGCATTGATTTTAAGGTTGATATTGTGAAGAATATCTTTGTCCGAATCCTTATTGTAACGGAAGCAGACGTCCTTATATTCGATATCGCCCTTTGTTACGGTGAGGGAGGGGTCTGCATTTTTGTCGGTTACGGTGGGCTCTTCATAGAATACCTCGCCGATTCTGGCGATGGAGGCTCTTGCCATAATAATGCTCAAAAAGATCAGAAGCACGGTCATAAGAGAGGTGAGAACCTGAGTTATATAGGTTATAAAGGCGGTGAGCTCACCTGTGGTAAGACCGGTTTCGTCTTCGATAATAAGGTTACTGCCCATCCAGAGAGCAAAAACCATACAACCGTAAATAACAAGAGAAATGGCGGGAGTTATGTAAAGAACAAGCTTCTGTGATTTCTCGGTGAGCTTCATAACAGCAACGTTTGCCTTTTCAAACTTCTGCTTTTCATATTCCTCACGCACATATGCCTTTACAACTCTTATACCGTTGATATTACCTCTGAGAACACCGTTGAATTTGTCGGTTTTCTTGAGCATTTCTTTGATTATGGGCACGGCAAAATAAGCCATAAGAGCGAGAATTATCACAATGGTGGGAAGCGCCGCCCAGAAAACAGAGGTAAGCTCTTTACTTATTCTCAGAGCATAAATGAGGGCCGAAACAAGCATGAAGGGACCTCTGACAAAGGTGACGATGATATTGCTGTAAACACCCTGTATTGAAGAAACGTCACTTGTCATTCTGGTGATAAGCGAAGATATCTTGAGTCTGTCGATGTTTTCAAAAGAAAGGGACTGGGTTTTGTTGAAAAGCTCCCGTCTTAAGTTGGCACCGAAGCCCATGCTTGAAATAGCGGAGCATCTTGATGCAATATAACCGATAACAAGAGTGGCGGCACACAGACCGAGAACCTCGAGAAGCTGTTCGGCCAGCAGATTGCTTACCTGACCCTTATAAGCCGGGTCGTCAATAAGACGGATGATGTCGATAACCTCACCCATTGCCGTCGGAATCTGAAGCTCGATAATAACGTCAAGAAGCACCATAAAGGGGCAGATAAGGGTAAGTAATCTGTAGCCCTTGGTGTAGCCCCAGAAACGGCTTGTTGCCGCTCGGGTATGTCTTTTGTCAATTTTACTTTCCTTTTTCTTCAAGGGAAAAAACCTCCTTGGTACAAAAAATGGTATATGCAACGAAATCCGCCCTTTCGGGCGGGATTTTTGTCAGATGAGCGCCTTTGCAAGAGCAAAATAAATAACAAGTGAAATTGTATCCACAAGGGTTGTGATAAGGGGACCTGCCATAAGTGCAGGGTCAAGCTTGAGCAGCTTTGCCACTATGGGCAGTGTACAGCCGATGGTTTTTGAAACAACGACAACTGCCGCAACCGAGAGAGAAACAACAAGAATAACACTGCTTGAGGTGTCGCTTCCCATAAGGTTGAGAACGAGCATACGTCCGTAGTTGGCAACGGCAAGGATTATGCCGACCATAAAAGAAACGCGAATTTCCTTCCAGAGAACCCTGAAATAGTCCTTGATACGCACCTCGCCGAGAGCAAGACCGCGGATAATAAGGGTTGAAACCTGATTGCCCGAGTTACCGCCGGTGCCCATAAGCATAGGGATGCAGGCAGTAAGACCTGCGATGGTTGCGAGCTGACCCTCAAAGCCTTCGATTATCTGACCGGTAAAGGTGGATGCTATCATAAGCACAAGAAGCCATCCGATACGGTTTTTTGCAAGGGTAAAAACGCCGGTTTTGAGGTATTCATCCTCTGAGGGAGTAAGAAGGGCCATCTTTTCCATATCTTCCGTGGCCTCTTCATCAATGATGTCAACGATGTCGTCGATGGTGATGATGCCCACAAGGCGGATTTCGTTATCAACAACGGGGACGGAAAGAAGGTCGTATTTTTTTGCGATTGCGGCAACCTCTTCCTGGTCATCCATGGTTTTGACAAATATGAGCTGCTCGTCGTCGCTCATAATTTCGGTCAGGGGAGTATCCTCTTCGTTAAGAAGAAGGCGTCTGAGGGGTATAGTACCCACAAGGTGACGCTTATCGTCAATAACATAACAGGTGTAAATGGTTTCCTTATCAACACCTGAACGGCGGATGCTTTTAATAGCTTCGGCAACGGTAAGACGGTCGTGAAGCTCCACCATTTCTATGGTCATAACACTGCCGGCACAGTTGTCGGGGTATTTGAGGAAACGGTTGATAATATCACGGGTTTCCTTATCGGTATTGGCAAGAACACGGCGCACTATGTTGGCAGGGACCTCCTCAAGGAAGTCAACCGCGTCGTCGACATAAAGGTCATCCATAAGACGTCCGATTTCGCTGTCTGTAATTGACTGCACGATAACAGCCTGACTGTCAGGCTCAAGGTAAGAGAAAACGTCTGCGGAAATATCCTTGGGAAGAATACGGAATATTTTAACGGCAAGCTTATCGTCATCCATATCCATTATGAATTCCGCAATATCGGGATAAGCCATGTCAGAAAGCTCGTCTCTGAGGGCTATAAGCTTGTTTTTTGCAAGCAGTCTGTAAAGACCGCCGAACTCATTTTCGTTCATTAGATTCACCGACTTTCTTTGATTGGCAAATCAGTGCAGAGACGTCAGTGATTTGGCAGGGTCTGCACTGAATGTAAGATTGTTTCGCCCGTTAGGTTTACTATCGCCGTCCACTGTGCGACCCACCTCCTTAAAATAATCGGGATAATCACCCGTATTTTCCATTTTACATTATTTCGTTATATAAAGTCAACACCAAAGGCAAAAATTTAAACGTTATCAGGATATATATTTTTCAGATAACGGGCATCTGTTTTCAGATTGTTTTTATACTGTACACAAAAACACCTTGATTATTACAATTTTTTGTGATAGAATCCAGAATGTAAAGGTATACGTTCAAAAACTTTGAAAAAATATAATACATACAGGAGGACTATGACTATGAAAAGAAAAATTCCGGCAGTTCTTTTTGCCGTTATGATGCTTGTTACGGTTTTATCTGTTTCTGCATTTGCACAAGCTGATGCCGTTGCAAAAATCGGTGAAAAGGAATATGCCACACTCGAGGAAGCCGTTGCAGCAGTGCCTGCAGACGGAACCGAAACAACAGTTACCCTTATTTCGGATGCAACAGGTAACGGTATCATCGTCAGAGAAGGACAGAATGTTGTTATTGACTTCGGCGGCTTTACTTACCATGCAGATGGAAATCAGGTTGGCTCAACAGGAACGGAAAATCTTTCCTTCCAGCTTCTCAAGGGTGCAGATGTAACCTTTAAAAACGGTGTTATAACATCAGCCAAAACAAAAATGCTCGTTCAGAACTACGCTGACCTTACCCTTGAGGATATAATCCTTGACGGTACACAGAGCGAACTGAATCAGTACACTCTTTCAAATAACTTCGGCGATACCGTGGTTAAGGGCGCAACAGAAATTCTCGGCGATGAGGATACAGTAGCCTTCGATATCTGGTACGGTATGTTCGGTGTTTATGATGAAGGCCTGAGCGTAACCTTTGACGAAACCTTCACGGGTAAGGTAGAGGGCGCAGTTGAATACGGTGCACACAGCAGAGTAACCGAAGACGGCTGGCAGGAAAAGGCAGCACTTGTTATCGAAAACGGCAGCTTTGATATCGATTTCGTTGCAACCTCAGACACAATCGAGGAAG
>JAZSQD010000122.1:0-3517 GCA_045537815.1 Acutalibacteraceae bacterium
CCCTCATCACCATTCAGATCGACCAGATGCTCGCTGAAAAATTCGGCATGGAATACGTTGCTCCCGACGGCACAAAGAAGAATCCTTACATCATTCACCGTACTTCTATCGGCTGCTACGAAAGAACTCTCGCTCTTCTTATTGAAAAGTATGCAGGTGCCTTCCCCGTATGGCTTGCTCCTGAAAAGGTACGTATTCTTCCCATAGCAGACCGCCACCAGGATGCGGCTTATGAAGTAAAGAAGGCTCTTGCCGAAGCAGGCATCGACGATGTTGATATTGACACAAGAAGTGAAAAGCTCGGCTACAAGCTTCGTGAGGCTCAGCTTGAAAAGATTCCTTATATGCTTGTCATCGGCGATAAAGAAGCCGAGGAAGGTACTGTTTCCGTCAGAAAGCGCGGTCACGGTGACCAGGGCTCAATGGCTGCAGCAGACTTCATCGAGCTCATTAAGGAAGATATCAGAACAAAGATTATCTGGTAAAAAACAGAAATACAACACAATTTTATATACAGTCATCCCTTCTCCGTAATCAACGGCAAGGGATGATTTTTTTATTTTTAAAGGATAAATTAACATTTTCGTAACAAATGATTGCTTTTTATTTACCTTTATGTTATAATAACTACGCATTAATATATTCCGAAACAAACAGGAGGTATTACCGTGAAAAAAATCCTTGCTTTATTTTTAGCACTCATTATGACACTCAGTCTCACTCTTCCTGCCTCAGCAGCTCTTAACACAGACTATAATGTCCCCACCGTTTTCATCAGAGGCGACGGCACCGATATCGTTAACGGCGAGGGTGAGCAGATCTGGCCCGTTGCTATAGGCGACGAGGACGGTGACACTAACGAGATCGTTACTTCTGTTGCGAAGGTGCTTCTTCCCCACTTCCCCACAGGTCTTCTTACAGGCAACTGGGACGGCTATTATGAGGCATTTTATCAGGAAATGCTCAAGTACTTCGGCGATACCCGTCTTGACGGTGACGGCAATCCCATGAACGGCTCAAAAATTGCCCCCGCTTTTGAAAAAGATAACGATTATAACAGAACACATGACAGAAAGAAAAACGGAAGATATGACCATTTAGCATATCAGTACAATTATGATTTCCGTCTTTCACCCTTTGACCATATGGAGGCTCTTGACAGCTACATTATGGACGTTATGGAGGTAACAGGTGCAAATCAGGTTAATCTTGCCGGACGTTGCCTCGGCGGCGGCTTCCTTATGTGCTACCTTGACTACTATGTAAATAAGGTTGAAGAAACCGGCTGTGACCCTTATATCAAGAATGTTTTATTCGATGCAACAGTACATAATGACTGCAGTCCCATTTCCGATGCCTTCAGCGGCAACATCGCTCTTGACAGTGATGCTCTCGAGCGTTTCCTCAACGAATATATCGACAACGACAAAACAACTGTTGACGGAGTTCTTGACACTGCTGTTTTCCTTAGCGACGTTATCCTTACCTCATATAATCTTCTCAACGAGGTAGGCGTTGTTGACTGGGTTCTTATTGAGCCTATCGAAAAGCTTTATCAGGAGCTTTATGTAGGTCTTCTTCCCAAGCTTCTTGATGCTCTTATGGGTACTTGGGCAGGCTACTGGTCAGCCGTTGACACAAAGGATTTCAATCAGGCTCTTGAGCTTGTTTACGGCAAGGAAGGCTCCGAAAAGAGAACCGAGTATGCAGGCCTTGTTGATAAGCTTATTCAGTACGACGAGCAGATTGCTCAGAGACAGGATGAAATCTTTGACAAGTGCGAAGCTTTAGGCGTACACTTCGGTGTTATTGCAAAATACGGTCATCAGATGTATCCCTTCGTAAAGAGTCAGAATATGATTGCCGACTCAATGGTTACCCTTGAAAGTGCAAGCTTCGGAGCTACATGTGCCAATGTAGGCAAAACTCTTTCCGAAGAATACATTGCAGAAAGAATCGCTCTCGGTTACGGCGACTACATTTCCGCTGACAAACAGGTTGATCTTTCAACCGCCCGCTTCAAGGATACAACCTACATTATCAAAAATCTCCACCACGACAATTGGACTCCTGACGAGGCTGTTATAGAGAATTTCTTATGGAGCACAAACCTTACAATCGATAAGGACACTGTTTACTCAAGATTTATGGTTTACAATGACGAGACAGAAAAGCTTGAAACCATGACAGAAGAAAACTGTAATATTTCACAGTGGGGCGGAATTGAAGATAAGAAGGAAAGCAATCTTATCACAAAGCTTATGGCTTTATTCAGATGGCTCAGAGCAATATTTGAATACATACTCAACGGATTCTCAAAAAATGAGGTCCCCGCAGCATAAAAATTATTCCCTTACCGTATAGTGCGGTAAGGGATTTTTCTGATTATGTCCGACATCATAAAACGGAAGGGATGCTGTATCCCCTCCGTTTTTTTGAGATTATTTGAATATAAATGCGTTAATCAGATGCCGCCGCCTACTGAGCCGTCCCAGGTATCAACGGTGGTGGCCTTCATTTCTTCCTCGTCAAACCAACGTGTTGTGACTGCCTTTGTTTCTGTGAAGAAGCGGAATGCATCCTTACCGAGACAGTGGAGATTACCGAAGAAGGAGAGCTTATGGCCTGTGAAGGGGAATACGCCAACGGGTACGGGAATACCGACGTTAACACCAACCATACCGCCGTCTGTTCTCTTTGCGAATTCTCTTGCATAGTAGCCGCTCTGTGTAAAGATAACCGAACCGTTAGCAAAGGGGTTGCGGTTCATAAGAGCAAGACCTTCTTCAAATGTCTTGACTCTCTTGATGCAAAGCACGGGGCCAAAGATTTCCTGAGTACCTACTGTCATTTCTTCGGTAACATTATCAAAAATTGTGGGGCCTACATAGAATCCCTTTTCATAACCGGGAACAACCGCATCACGTCCGTCGAGAACGAGAGTTGCACCTTCTTCAACACCCTTGTTGATCCAATCGATAACACTCTTCTTGTGTTCGGCAGTAACAACGGGGCCGAGGGTTGAATCCTTTTCGTAAGCGGGACCGAGCTTGAGCTCTGAAGCATACTGCTTGAGAAGTGCTACAAGCTTATCTGCAATGCTTTCCTGAGCAACAACAACGGGAAGAGCCATACATCTCTCACCTGCACAGCCGAAGGAGGAATTGATAATGCCTCTTGCTGAACGCTCGAGAGCTGCATCCTCGAGAACGAGAGCATGGTTCTTAGCCTCGCAGAGAGCCTGAACTCTCTTGCCTGTTGCAGAAGCTTCTTTATAAACGTGAAGGCCGACCTTTGTTGAGCCTACAAATGTGATACCCTTTACATCCTCGTGCTTAAGGAAGATATCAGCCTCTACTCTTGAGCAGGTAACAAGGTTAACAACGCCCTTGGGAAGACCGGCTTCAACGAGAAGCTCGTTAAGTCTCATAGCCGTCATCGGAGTCATTGATGCAAGCTTGAGCACGATTGTGTTACCTGCGGCGATACAGCAGGGAACCATCCATCCCATAGGAAT
>JAZSQD010000098.1:0-8410 GCA_045537815.1 Acutalibacteraceae bacterium
GACTTTAAATAATCAATTTGCTATACTGAAATATGTATGATATGTTAAATTTCTGATATAAGCGAGGTTTTATATGCTTACGAATGTACTTGACTATCTGGATAGAAGCGTATCACTTTATGCAGATAAAATCGCTCTTTCCGACAGTAAAAATGAAGCAACATACAGTCAGCTCGGCGAAAGGTCAGATGCTATAGGCTCTGCCATTATTGAAAGAAGCGGAACAAAAAATTCACCTGTTGTTGTTTTTATTGACAGAAACATTGAGTCTGTAATTTCATTTATGGGTGTTGCCAAAAGCGGTAACTTTTACGTGCCCATCGACCGTCAGCTTCCCGTTAAGCGAGTCGAGCTTATTATAAATACTCTTATGCCCAAGGCAGCGATTATATGGGAAAAGGATAACAGAATCCTTGACGAAATCGGTTTTGACAGTGAAAGATTAGTCTATGACGAAATCGTTTCACACTGCGTTAACCGTGATGCACTTGCCCTTGTAAGAGAAAAAGCTATTGACACAGACCCTCTCTATGCGATTTTTACTTCAGGCTCTACGGGTGTACCTAAAGGTGTTCTCGTCTGCCACAGAAGTGTAATAGACCTTATTGAAAACTTTGCTGAAGCCTTTGATTTTGACGATACAAGAGTTTTCGGTAATCAGGCACCCTTTGATTTTGACGTTTCTGTTAAGGATATCTACTCCTGTATAAGAAACGGCGGTTCAATGTTTGTTATTCCTAAGCTTTTCTTCTCATTCCCTGCAAAGCTTATTGCTTGCCTTAATGAGAGAAAAATCAATACTATTATCTGGGCTACCTCAGCTTTAAGAATTGTTGAAAACCTCAACGCTCTTGAAACAAATATCCCCGAAACACTCAGAACGGTAATGTTCTCGGGTGAGGTTATGCCCAACAAGGTTCTCAATTATTGGAGAAACAAGCTTCCTTCGGTTAATTTTGTCAATCTTTACGGACCGACTGAAATAACCTGTAACTGTCTCTATTACAAGGTCGACAGACCCTTCAGAGACGAGGAAGCACTTCCGATAGGTATTGCCTTCAGAAATACAGATATCCTTCTTCTTGACGGTGATGAGCTCGTTACTGAGCCCGGTGTCAAGGGTGAAATCTGTGTCAGAGGTACATCTCTTGCTCACGGCTACTATAATAACCCCGAAAAGACCGCCGAGGCATTCTGTCAGAATCCTCTCAACAAGGCTTATCCCGAGCTTATTTACCGCACCGGTGACCTTGCAAAATACGGTGAAGACGGTCTGTTCTATTTCGTTTCACGCAAGGATTACCAGATTAAGCATATGGGCCACAGAATCGAGCTCAGCGAGGTTGAAATAGCCATAAATTCACTTGCGTATATCGATGCAGGCTGCTGTATATATGACGAAAAGAATGAGCAGATTGTTCTCTTTTATCAGTCAGAAAATGAATGTGACAGAGAAATCCTCAAGGATGCGGGAAAGCTTCTTCCTAAGTATATGCTTCCCAACAGAATGATTCACTTTACGGCTCTTCCCATGACAAAGAACGCAAAAATTGACCGTGTTAGTCTGAAAGGGGAATATCTTGATGCTTAAGGTCAGGGAACCTCAGGAGTTTAACTCTGTTATAAAAGAATTCCGTTCCAAGGTCGGCAAGACTCTGTCAAACTGTTTTCTTATGCCTGCGGAAATTGAGACGCTTATCAGCCGAGGCTGTCTATTTGTGAGTGAATATCCTGGTTGGCTGTTTATACTTTGTGACAGAGAGGGCTACAGTAACCTTTATTATTACACTGAAGAAAATTCCGATACTGCTTATGCGGCGGAGTTTATGAAAACCGTAGCTGACCGTGAGGTGTATCTTGATGTCGTTACAAGAAACGGCAGGGGAGATAACGCAACGCCCGAAAGATTAATATCCGACGGCATTGCCGAAGGCTACAAATCCTATCAGCGTATGCAGCTTCAGGTCAGGGATATTGATTTTGATTCCCTCGGTTTAAATTTGGCAGAAGGCTATACCCTGACTGATAATTACTGCAACGCAGATGAAATCCACGCACTCTGGAAAGCAGCTCTTGATGAAAAAAGCACGCCTCTTCCTTCCGAATCTGAGCTCAGAGAGCTTTGTGATGAGGGCTGTCTTATGACAACAGTTGACAGTGAAGGTAAGCTTGCCGGTGTTTTAATTCTCAGCATAGCATCAAAGCAGGCGCTTATTCAGCATGTCGCTGTTTCATCTGAGCATCGCAGAAAAGGTCTTGCTCTCAGTCTGTTGAAAAAGAGCTTCCTGACTGCGGGGGAAAGAGAAATAACCCTTCTCAGACTTTGGGTAGACCGTGCAAACACGTCAGCTATCGCACTTTATGACCGCACAGGCTTCACTGTTGACGGAATGATTTGCGATCAACTATATATGAAAGGAAACTGAAAATTATGAAAGAACAACTTATGAAAATCCTTAACGAGCTTCGTCCCGATGTTGATTTTGAGAACGAAACCGCTCTCATTACCGACGGCATCCTCGACTCCTTTGACATTGTTTCACTTATCGGTGAAATCAATCAGGAATTCGATGTTTCAATCGGTGCGGATGATATCGAGCCCGAAAATCTTGACTCTGTTCAGGCAATGCTCGACCTCATCAACGAACTCGCAGACTAAGAAAAATAACACTACCTTATTAACGTAAGGTAGTGTTCTGTTGTTTAAAATAATCATAAGGAGGCTCGGTTTTTTTACCGGGATTGACTGTATGACGTTAATATCTTTCGAATTTGCGGCGTTATGGGCAATAACGTTTGCGCTTTACTTCATTTTTCCGCTTAAATACCGTTGGACTGTTCTTCTTGCTTCCAGCGCAGTTTTCTATTTTTGGAACGGCTTGGGAACAGGTTATTTTATGCTTCTTACCGTGGCGGTTATATGGTTTGTGGCTCTTATTCTTGATAAATTCAATCAAGAACATAAGACTTATCTTAAAGAGCACACAGATATTACCAGAGACGAAAAAAAGCTGCTCAAGGCTAAGGTTCAGAAAAAAAAGAGACTTGTGCTTACAGCGGGTCTCCTTATCTGCTTCGGCTTTCTTGTTTTCCTTAAATATTTCAATTTCCTTTCAGAGCAGGCTTTCAATATACTCGGCATTTTCGGTGTTGATGCGGATGCTCCTAAGCATGACCTTGCCTTCCCGCTCGGCATTTCCTTCTATACGCTTCAGGCAACAAGCTATATAATTGACGTTTACAGAGGTAAGCTCAGAGCTGAGAAAAACGTTGCCAAGGTTGCACTTTTTGTTTCCTTCTTCCCTCAGATTATTCAGGGTCCCATCGGTCGCTTCGGTCATCTTGCGCCTCAGCTTTATGAGGGTCACCGTTTCGATTTTACACAGTTTAAATACGGTCTTCAGCTTTTTCTCTGGGGTCTTATAAAAAAGCTCACACTTGCCGAATATATGGGCATAATCGCTAATGAAATTTTTAATAATTATACCGATTATAAGGGATTTGTAATTCTTTTCGGCTCAATGGTTTACGGCGTTCAGGTTTATGCCGACTTCTCGGGCGGCATGGATATGATCCGCGGTGTTGCCCAGGTGTTCGGTATTGAAATGGCAGTGAACTTCGAAAGACCCTATTTTGCAAGATCTGTTTCCGAATTCTGGAGAAGATGGCATATCACTCTCGGTGCCTGGATGAAGGATTATGTTTTCTATCCTCTTTCACTTTCCAAGGCATTTACCTCAATGGGTAAAAAGACAAGAAAAATCTTCGGTAATTATATCGGCAAAATGCTTCCTACCTTCCTTGCTTCTTTTGTAGCCTTCTTCCTTGTCGGTGTGTGGCACGGCTCAAGCTATAAATATGTTGCATACGGTCTTTGGAACAGTGTTATTATTTCAGGCAGCATACTTCTCGAGCCTGTTTATAAAAAGGTGCTTACTAAGCTTAAGGTCAACACGGAATGCTTCTCATGGCAGCTTTTCCAGATTTTCAGAACCTTCCTTCTTGTAAGTATAGGCAGAATATTCTCAAGAGCAGATTCTTTTACAGCTTCAGTAAAGATGCTGAAAAATATGTTCTTCGAGTTTAATCCTTGGGTTCTTACCGACGGCACATTGTATAAATTTGGTCTTGAGCCCCGTGAAATGTTTATGATTTTTCTTGTTATCCTTGTGCTTGTTGTTGTCAGTCTTATGCAGGAAAAGGGAACAAGAATACGCGAGAGTCTCGACAAGCAGAACATGCTTTTCCAATGGCTTGTAATAATCGGTGCGATTGTGTTCGTGCTTATTTACGGCGCATACGGTACTGCTTTTTCTGCAGCAGACTTTGTATATCAGCAATTCTAAGGAGGAACGGAAATGAAAAACAAAAGATGGCTCCGCTCGGTTGCTTTTATTCTTATCCTCGCTGTTGCTGTTGTCGGCGTTATGAGTATTTATTCGCAGCCTAAGAATTTTAATACCAGAATTATAAATACATTTGAAGCATTGACTGATAACACTCTTGACGGAATCGTTATCGGCTCAAGTGTTGTGGCTCATGCATGGTTAAGTCCCGTTTCGTGGGAAAACTACGGTCTTGCGACCTATCATTTCGGCACAAGCGTTCAACCCTTCGGTGCAATACCCGGGTTTATTGAATACGCAACCAAAAACCACGATATCAAATATGTTATCATCGATGTCCATTCTCTTCGTCAGCAGTCGCTCTACACAAGCCTTCTTCCTGCGAAGGTTAAGGATGCATATTTGCATATACCCGACCTTTCAGTGCGTTACGGTATGCTTGAGGAAATGCTGGATTATGCTCAGAGGGCTTATGACTTTTACGGTCTTCCCGAAAATGAGGAGGATATACTCAAAAAAGATGACACATCTCTTTATATACCCCTTTTGAGCTTTCATAACCGTTGGGTTGACGGACTGGAGAAGCCTGATTATGTTGATGTCAAAAACGAGTACCTTGGTGCAAATGACAGAAAAGATACCGCATTCCGTATTATGGATATGACGGAAAATGTGAAAAATCTTGATTTTGAGGGTACTGTTGAAATCAATGACTTCCAAAAAAACGAACTCGAGCTGCTTTTTGATTATATTGAAAAAACTGGTGTTGAGGCTATTTTTATAAGCACACCTTCCTTCAAAAGCAAATCTATTCAACGCGAGCTTTCTTCCATACTCGCATACTGTGAGCAAAGCGGCTACGATACTATTGATTTTGCATCAAGAAAAATGCTTGACGAGCTTGGTCTCGACCCTGCAACCGATTTTTCCGATAATGGCCATGTAAATCTTATGGGTGCTGAAAAGATGACCGATTATCTTTGCAGATATATTATTGATAACGGTTACTTTTATGAAGACAGAAGAGGTCAGGATGGATACGATTTGTGGGATGAAGGCCTTAAAAATTACAGAGAGTTTTATAAAAAAGGCTGGAAAGCCAAGGGCGTTGATGTTGAAGGCTGATAATCACGCGCCTCTATTCATTTAAATATTTAAAACACATTATCACCGGTAAAGTTTATTTATCGGTGATTTTTTCGTTTTATCTATTGCTCATTGTATTTAACTGTGATATAATAACTTGATAATTAAAGTGAGGTAGTATGCCATGATAATATTGGGTATTGACCCGGGCTATGCGATAGTGGGCTACGGTGTCATTGACTACAGAAGCAATCATTTTAAGGTTATTGATTACGGT
The DNA here is from genome assembly GCA_045537815.1 of Acutalibacteraceae bacterium. Taxonomy (GTDB): domain Bacteria; phylum Bacillota; class Clostridia; order Oscillospirales; family Acutalibacteraceae; genus UBA6857. The sequence goes on from JAZSQD010000098.1 coordinate 5,710, forward strand.
GCGATTCTCACAGATGCAAAAACACCCTTTAACCTTAGGCTTGAAAAGATTTATGATGAACTCAGCGAAATTATAGAAAAACACAAGCCTGAAGCAATGAGCCTTGAAAAGCTCTTTTATAACAACAATGCCAAAACAGTTATCGATGTCAGTCAGGCGAGAGGAGTCATAATGCTTGCCGCTCAGAAAAAGGGTTTAAAGGTTTTTGAATATACACCCTTGCAGGTTAAGCAGAGCGTTGTCGGATACGGCAGAGCGGAAAAAAAGCAGGTTCAGGAAATGACGAGACGTATTCTTGCTCTTGAAAAGGTACCTAAGCCTGACGACACTGCTGATGCTCTTGCTATGGCAATCTGCCACGCTCATGCAAGCGGTTCACTTTTTGTTGCGGATAACATAAGAATCAGAAAGGGGATTTGACCTTGTTTTATTCACTGACAGGAAATTTAATAAAAACAGGCGCAGGCTTTGCAGTGGTGGAATGCTCGGGTGTAGCTTTTTACTGTAACACCTCAAACTCCACACTTTATGATATATCGGGTGAAAAGACAGTTACTCTTTTCACTCACCTCAATGTCCGTGAGGATGCAATGGATTTGTTCGGATTTTCAACAGAAACTGAGCTTCAGTGGTTCAGAATGCTAATATCCGTCAACGGTGTTGGGCCCAAAGCCGCACTTGCTGTTTTATCTGAGCTTTCTGTTGACAGACTCGCACTTGCGATCTCGGCAAACGACGTCAAAATGATTAAATCCGCTCAGGGTATCGGCCCGAAAATTGCTCAAAGAATAATTCTTGACCTTAAGGATAAGGTCGGCTCTTTTGCATCACAGGAAAGTACCGAAAGCTTTGAAAAGGTAAGTGCCGTGACTGAAATGCCCAATACAGGCGAGGCCGTTGCCGCTCTTACAATGCTCGGCTACAGTCAGACTGAGGCATCTGTAGCTGTCAGCAAGATTGACCCGAGCCTTTCGGTCGAAGACATTATCAGACAGGCATTGAAATTATTATCATCACATTAAAGGGTGACATATATGGAATTTGAAGAAAGAATTGTAGCTCCCGGTTTAATCGGCGCGGACAGTGACATAGAAACATCGCTTCGTCCGAGGGTACTTGCAGATTATATCGGTCAGGATAAAGCCAAAGAAAACCTTGAGGTATATATCAAGGCGGCATCCGCCAGAGGTGAAAGCCTTGACCACGTTTTGCTTTACGGCCCTCCGGGTCTCGGTAAAACCACACTTGCAGGTATTATTGCAAATGAAATGAATGTTAATTTCAGAGTAACATCAGGTCCTGCCATTGAAAAACAGGGTGACCTTGCGGCTTTGCTTACAAACCTTAATGAAGGCGATGTACTTTTCATTGACGAAATACACAGGCTCAACAGAAGCGTTGAGGAGGTTCTTTACCCTGCTATGGAAGATAACGCCCTTGATATCATCATCGGCAAAGGCCCTTCTGCAAGGTCCATAAGACTTGATTTGCCCAAGTTCACACTTGTCGGCGCAACAACAAGAGCCGGTCAGCTTTCCGCACCTCTCAGAGACCGCTTCGGTGTTATCCTTCGACTTGAGCTTTACACACCCGAGCAGCTTGCTCAGATTGTTACAAGAAGTGCAGGAATTCTCGGAATAGATATTGATAAATACGGTGCACTTGAAATTGCTTCTCGCTCAAGAGGCACACCGAGAATCGCAAACCGTCTTCTCAAAAGAGCGAGAGACTTTGCCGAGGTAAACGGTGAAGGCATCATCAGCGAAGAAATTGCAGATTACGCGCTTGAAAAGATGGAAATTGACCATATCGGTCTTGATTTAATCGACAGACGTCTTCTTACTACAATGATTAACAGCTACGGCGGCGGACCTGTAGGTCTTGAGACAATCGCCGCCGCAATAGGTGAAGAAGCAGTAACTATTGAGGATGTTTATGAGCCTTATCTTATGCAGACAGGTCTTCTCGGAAGAACACCGCGCGGAAGAATCGCTACCCCTGCGGCATATGAGCATCTCGGCATACCTATGAAAGGTCAGCAACAGCTTTTTTGATGAAAGGAACTGACATATGAGATATACAAAGGATTGGAAGGATTACGAGCTTATCGACTGTTCTTCAGGCGAAAGACTTGAAAGATGGGGAGATATTATCCTCATCAGACCTGACCCCCAGGTTATATGGAAAACAGAAAAGAAGAATCCCTTGTGGAAAAAAGCAAATGCCTGCTACCACCGCTCAAAATCCGGCGGAGGTCATTGGGAAATAAGAAGTAAAATGCCTGATTTCTGGAGCATCAATTATAAGGACCTTACCTTTAACATAAAGACTATGGGCTTTAAGCATACAGGTCTCTTCCCCGAGCAGGCGGTCAACTGGGATTATACAAGAGAGCTGATAAAAAAGGCAGGAAGACCCGTTAAGGTGCTCAATCTTTTTGCCTATACAGGCGGCGCTACAATAGCACCCTTATCTGAAAATGCTCAGGTTGTGCACGTTGATGCATCCAAGGGTATGGTTGCCTGGGCAAAGGAAAACGCAGTTTCTTCAGGTCTTGCCGACAGAAATGTAAGATGGATTGTCGACGACTGCATAAAGTTTGTTCAGAGAGAAATCCGCCGCGGAAATAAATATGATATTATAATTATGGATCCGCCCTCATACGGCAGAGGGCCCGGCGGTGAGGTGTGGAAGCTTGAGG
>JAZSQD010000081.1:0-16307 GCA_045537815.1 Acutalibacteraceae bacterium
TGGCTACGATCCGACTTCAAAACAGAAAGAATTCCTTTTGGTACAACTGAAATTGTAACATACTTCTTCGGTATACATCTTTCAACTCTTCCTGTCAATGTTTCTCACGATTGGTCATCAGGTCCTGTTTCTATTACAACAGATAAATACTCAGAGAACAAACCGGGCTACCACGCTATTGTTTGTAACGGTTGCGGTGAAGCTCACTCAGCAGAGCATCATATACCTGAAATTGTTCGTGATGATGCAGGAAATCCTGTGCTTGATGAAAGCGGGAAGCAAATCCAAGATTGGAAATCAAACGAAGATGCCACATTCGTAGGTAACGGCACAGCGTCTTCAACATGTCAGGATTGTGGCGCAACTCTCACAAAAGATGTTCATGGTTCAGCAGGCTTCAACACAGCTTTTGCTAACTACCACTTCCTTCTTGTGATTTTCGAGTACATTAATTTGATTCTCAGAATCATCAATATGGGTCTCGGTTGATAAATTCCATAGCATATAAATACACCGTGTAAACAAATTGTTTACACGGTGTTCCTTTTTTATTACATTATTTATTGTATTATCTTATAACGCCTTCTCTGATAGCCGCTTCTTTTACTGCTTCTGCAATCTCAAGTGCTACACTTCTATCTAACGCAGATGGTATAATGTTTTCTTCATTCAGTTCACTTTCAGGAATATGGTTTGCCAATGCACGCGCGGCGGCAAGCTTCATACCTTCTGTGATTGCAGTAGCACCGCAATCAAGCGCGCCACGAAAGATACCGGGAAAAACGAGCACATTGTTTATCTGATTAGGAAAATCAGAGCGACCGGTACCTACAACTCTTGCGCCTGCTTTTTTTGCAACATCAGGCATAATTTCCGGAGTTGGATTAGCCATAGCAAAAACTATAGAATCTTTATTCATAGCTTTCACCATATCTTCCGTAAGAATTCCCGGAGCTGATACTCCCACAAACACATCTGCATCCTTAATTGCTATGCTTAAATCGCCCTTAAGAGCCTGAGGGTTTGTACATTTCGCAAGGGTTTGTCTTTCCTCACCTAAAGAAGCATCATCTGCACAAACAATACCCATTCTATCAACAAGTACCATATTCCTCGCACCTGCAGCAATAAGCATTTTGGAAATAGCAGTACCTGCAGCACCCAAGCCGTTAACAACTATTTTTACATTTCCAATATCCTTACCAACAACCTTAAGCGCATTTAAAGCGCCTGCAAGTACAACAACTGCTGTACCGTGCTGGTCATCGTGAAAAACAGGAATATCGCAAAGCTCTTTAAGCTTCTTTTCTATCTCGAAGCACCTGGGAGCTGCAATATCTTCAAGATTTATGCCACCAAAAGAACCCGATAAAAGATATATGCTTCTGACGATTTCATCAACATCTTTAGACTTTATGCACAAAGGGAATGCATCAACATCAGCAAAGGCCTTGAAAAGAGCGCACTTGCCTTCCATAACAGGCATACCTGCTTCTGCACCAATATCTCCCAAGCCTAAAACTGCCGTACCATCTGTTATAACTGCCACAAGATTATTACGACGAGTAAGCTCAAAGGATTTGTTTATATTATCTTTTATAACAAGGCAAGCCTCTGCAACACCGGGGGTATATGCAAGTGACATATCCTCCCTTGTTTCAACAGAGCAACGTGAAATAACCTCTATCTTACCCTGCCACTCATAGTGCTTTTTTAATGACTCTGCTTTAATATCCATTTCAGTAGTTTATTCCTTGTTTGCCTGCATCTTAAGATATGCATTAATGAAGCCGTCAATATCTCCATCCATAACGGCGTTGATATTACCATTTTCAAAGCTTGTTCTGTGGTCTTTGGCAAGAGTGTATGGCATAAACACATATGAACGTATTTGGCTACCCCATGCAATTTCCTTCTGAACACCTTTAATATCACTGATTTTATCAAGATGTTCGCGCTCTTTAATCTCAATAAGCTTTGATTTAAGCATACGCATAGCAACCTCACGGTTCTGATGCTGGCTTCTTTCAACCTGACAAGAGCACACAATACCTGTAGGAATATGTGTAAGGCGAACTGCAGAAGATGTTTTATTAACCTTCTGACCGCCTGCACCTGATGAACGATAAACATCCATCTTAATATCTTCAGGAGCAATATCCACCTCAATGCTATCATCGATTTCAGGCATAACCTCAAGTGAAGCAAAGGATGTGTGTCTTCTTCCCGATGAGTCAAAGGGAGAAACACGGACAAGACGGTGAACACCCATTTCACTCTTTAAGTAGCCGTAAGCATTCTCGCCCTCAATAACAACGGTAGCGGATTTGAGACCTGCTTCGTCGCCGTCAAGGAAGTCAACGGTAGTAAACTTGAAGCCGTGCTTTGTTGACCACTGACCGTACATACGGAAGAGCATCTGACACCAATCCTGAGCCTCAGTGCCGCCTGCGCCTGCGTGGAAGGTAAGAATAGCGTTGTTGTTATCATATTCGCCTGAAAGAAGGGTTGCAAGAGTCTGCTTTTCGAGCTCTTCCTCAACTGCCTTAACGCTTTCCTCACAATCGGCAAGAAGGTCAAGGTCACCCTCCTCGTCAGATAATTCAATCATAACAAGGGCATCCTCATAAGCGGTTTTAAGGTCCTCATATGCCTTTGTTTTGTTTTTAAGTGCAGCAATTCTCTGAAGCACCTTCTGCGAATTACCCAGGTCTCCCCAGAAATCCTCTGCAGTTGTTTTCTCTTCAAGCACGGCAACTTCCTTTGCCATTTCTTCAAGACCGAGAGCAGAAGCAAGCTCTGTGAGAGGCTTCTCACTTTCAAGAAGTCTGAGTCTTAATTCTTCAAACTGAATCATAGAATATATTCCTTTCTGATTTTATTTCAGTTCTTTATTTTTAGTCAAGTTACATCTTAAATCATAAAAACCACCTGAACAAAATAATCCTTTTACATTATACACAATTATTTTTAAAGAGCAACACCTTTAAGAAAATTTATGTTTATTTTAAGCAAAAATACTATAATCCTAACCGTATAAAAAATTAAATTTTATCAAAATCATTGCTTTTATCGTTAAAAAAGATTAAAATATTAGGAACGGCTGTAAAAGGAGATTGTTATGAATTATATAAACAGTATATGTGACGGCTGCGGTGCCGCCTTAAGAGAGGAAGACGATATTGTTGTCTGCCCCGAATGCGGAACTCCTCAGCACAGAGAATGCTATAAAAAGAATAACCGTTGTGTAAACGGGCACAGACACGCTGAAGGCTTTGAGTGGAGTGCCCTTGGCGCACCTCAGGCACCGATGCCCCTGCCCGCAAATAAGCAGGAGGACACCCTGCCCTGCCCCTCCTGCGGACACCGCAACGATAAGAATGCAAAGGTCTGTGAAAATTGCTCGATGAAGCTTATTGTTTTCGGGATGAACCTTGCCGAAACGGGAGATGCACTCGCACAGGAAGAAAGAAGTCAGGATGACGGCGGAATCACCCCTGAATATAAGCCTCCCTTCGTTCTCGGTGAGGGTGAGGGCTTTGACTATGCCGATATGCCCGTTGCTTTGCGGCAGCAGCCTCCCGCTCCCCCTTCTTCTCCCGTTCCGCCCGTTTACCCGACAGGCAGACCCCCTATGCAGGGCATACCTCCCATTCAGGCACCTGCAAAGCACTACTTCCTTTCCCGCTTTATCGGGCCTAACAGTGAAAAATATATAAGAGCTTTCGAAAAACTCGAGAGCGGAAAATCGGTAACCTTTAACTGGGCGGCATTTTTCCTTTCACCCTATTGGTTCTTTTATCGCAAGCTTTATAAGCCCGGTATCATCTTCCTTACGGTTATGACTCTCATTTCAATAGTTTTCTCACCGATTTATCTGGCTTATCTCACTGAGTTTGAGGTTATTGCCGCCATGACCGACCGAAATGCCGCTTATGAAGCTCTTATGCAGCTCTATGATTCCTTTGCCCCTCAGCTCACGCTTACCTTCTGTGTTGAAACTGCGGTAAAAATCCTTGCGGCCATCGTGGCTTATCCCCTTTATAAAAAATATACCGAAAAAAGCTTAAACAGTATTTCTCATTGCCCCTCACCTGAAATTTCCGCTGCAATGACTGCACGTAAAGGCGGTGTTTCTGTTTTTGCAGTCCTCATTGCGTGGAGTGCTCTGTCTTTTATTGAAATGATTATGTCGTTTATACAGAACGGCGGCGGTATTTTTTAAAGTTTATACACTTTTATCTATTGACAAAAGCCCTTAAATTAGGTATGTTATTATAGATAAGAAAAAAACATAAATTTTGCTAAGGAGAATAAACAGATGAACCAGAAATATAAGTCAATTATTGCTGTTATCCTTTTAATCTGGAGCTTTGCCATAGGCTTTGTTATCGGTGAGGATAAGGGTATTGAAGACACCAAGGCAACCGCAGTTGTTCAGCAGACTCCGGACCCTCAGCCCCAGCCTCAGCCCATGCCCGATAAGCCTGACAGACCCGACCAGAATAACGGTACCGACAACGGCACCAACAATGACATAGTTGACAACGGCTCAAACAACGGTGCAACAGACAACGGCACCAATAACGGTGTTGTCGATAACGGCACCAACAACGGCGGCGCCGCTGATAATAATGCCAACAACGGCAATAACGGTGCGACCGTAAACGACCCCACACAGTATACCGACGATCAGGTTATCGAGTGGATTAACTATTATGTAAACCTCGTAAAGTCTGAACAGAACATGACCGCAAAGAAAACCGAATCCATCAAGGTTAAGGTTCTCGACTGTTCCGTTCCTTCACTCACGAGCACAGTTAACAGCATCGTTGACACCCTTGTAGGCGACGGCGGTGAGGCTTTCACTTATACAGTATCAAACGGTGCGGTTGCTTCAACAGATGACCCCGAGACTTCAACAAGTGATACTCCCTTTTCAATCATCCCCCCCACAAATAAACAGTTTGTCGTTTCAAAAGAAGGCGTTGTTGATGCAAAGGCAGAGGTTGACGCCAACGGAAATGTTACCTATACTGTAATCCTTGTTCCCGAGGATACAACCCTCGCAAGTCCCGAGCCCTTCTATAACGCAACAGCTATCGGTTATCTCAACCTTGCAGGTCTCGACATCCCCATCGCAAAAATCGAAAAGGCTGATATGCATTATCCCGGCTCAACAGTTTCAGTTACCGTTGACGCTAATGACAAGGTAATCAAGCTTTACAACAAGCTTCCTATGTCGGGCAGCGGCGAAGCAAGCATCTATATTGCATCAGGTACAGCCGATTTCGAGGGTGCGCTTGATGAAACCTGGGAATTCACATATTAATCTGATACAAAAAACCTGTCGGACATCCGGCAGGTTTTCTTTACTTAATTCTTTTTCGTTGTGGTTGTTTCATCCTCGACAGTGGTATCATCAGTGTCGCCCTCAAGCATTTCACTCATATTGGTAAGCGCTTCGTCAAGCATACCCTCACCTGTCTGGTCGGTAACATTGCCGTTTTCTGTCAGCTTGTCGCCGATATCGGTCATATCATCCTCAAGCTGTTCCATAGCAGTTGTCATGTCATTTCTTGCGGTTGTGTTTTCATCCTTGGTATCGTCCTTTTTACCGCAGGCGGCAAAAAGAGCAAGTACAGCAACCAGAGAAAGTATTATCGCAATTATTCTTTTCATTGAAAAATCTCCTTTTTTGTGAGTTGTAGTTTATGCTTATGCATATTATTGGCCGTTTATGCTTTCATATTCATAACAAAGCTTATTATTTTATTTTTTCCGTTTTGCCGTTCTTGTGTTGACTTAAATGATGTATAGTGCTAAAATTAATTTATCATACAATTAAATCAAAGGAGAAAATTATGAGTTCAAAAATTGAAAAGCCCAACAAAAATCCGTTATGGCAGACAACACAAAGTGAACGCCAAAGCTATTACCTCTATTTCTTCGGTCAGAATATGATTTACAACCTTCTGGCCGCATATCTTACCACCTACCTTGTTTTTAAAGAAATAGACCCGGTCAAATCAGGTCTTATCGTTACAATCGTCAAGGTGTGGGATGCGGTAAACGACGCTCTTTTCGGCGTTATCTTTGACAAAATCAAATTTAAAAACGGACAGAAGTACATCCCCTGGCTGAAAATAGCCTGTGCACTTACACCGGCGGCAACGGTTGCAGTGTTCGCAATCCCCTCGGCAGCACCCGAAACCGTCAAGCTCATCTGGTTTGCACTTGCATATATCATCTGGGATACCGCATACACTATCTGTGACGTTCCCGCATTCGGTATCATCACCGCAATGACCGACCAGATTGAAGAAAGAAACACCATTCTTTCGCTCAAGGGTATCACCGGCGGTATCGGTTCAGCTCTCACAACTGTTCTTGTTACTCTTTTCATCGGTCAGACAGTCAACATCGGCTACGGCCCCACAGCTATCATTATTGCTGTTGCCGCCGCCGCAACCATGTTCCCCGTGTGCAAAAAGTGTAAGGAAAGAAATAAGCCTGTCGAAGAAGAGCAGTTCACCGTGCGCAGTATGCTAAAGTATGTTGTACACAACAAATACCTTCTCATTTACTACCTCGGCTATATTTTCTATTCGGGTGCACAGACCTACACCGCTCTGCACCTTCTCACTGCTTACTATATTTTCGGCAACGAGCTTATCTCTCTCATCACAGGCACTGTTGCCGCTGTTCCTCAGCTTGTTATGGCTCTTTTTGTTCCTAAAATCATCAGAAAAATCGACAAAACCACTCTTTTCAAGCTTTCGGCGATTGCATCAATTCTTCTTTCAATCCCCGTTTGCTTTGCGCAGAACAGTCTCATTCTTTTCATCGTTTCCTTTATGCTCCGTTCAATCCCTCTCGGTATTATCGGTGTTCTTGCCTTCACATTTACCCCCGACTGTGCAGAATACGGTAAATATTCAACAGGCACAGAGGCTAAGGGTATCACCTTCGCCATCCAGACCTTTGCAGTTAAGCTTTCCGCCGCTATCTCAAGCGGTCTCGGTCTTATCCTTCTCGGTCTTTTCAGCTTCAAGACGAAGTTTATGGGCAGCGAAATTGCAAACATCGAAGAGCTTATTGAACAGAAGCTTGTAACGCTTCAGCCCGACGGAGCGGTAAAAATTGAAACCTTCGCAGACTATCAGGCAATCAATGCCGCTTCCCTTCAGTCAGCAGAAGCTATCGACGGTCTCTGGTTCACATATAACGTAGTGCCCATCATCGGTCTTGTTATTGCTCTCGGCATCTGGTGCTTCTATAAGCTCAGAGATAATCAGGTTCAGATTATGGCTGACTGCAACGCAGGTAAAATCACCAAGGCTGAAGCCGCAAGGTCTCTTGAATCAGCAGGCTACAAGGGCTGATTGATGCAGAGTGCAGAATCAGAATTGCACCCTATGTGAACATTAAAGGGTAAGTGTTACCCGCTTAGGGTGGCGAGTATAAATCCGAATCCGCCCAAAAGCGTGAATTTTCGCGGCTTTTCGGTGTTTCGGTCTTGAAAGGCGCCAAGCCTGTCATCAACCTCAACATCCAAAAATCTCACAAAAATTCGCACTTTTGGGTCGAAGATTTTTTACGTAGCGAATTTTTGTCGAGACAAGACACAAAACGCAGTAAATCCTTATGGATTTACGAGTATTTTAACGAAGTATTGGCGAAAATCCGCCCGTAAAAAACGGATTCGGATTTATACGCGCCACCCTAACAAACGCACTGAAAGAGGCGGAGGATTTTTTCTCCGCCTTGTTTTTTAAAAAAGTTGAAAAATTTTCAAAAAAAGTATTGACAATCCTGTTTCACTTGTGTATAATAGCCGATGTTGATTGACAACAAGACGTTAAATGCGTCAGGTTAGTCGGTGTTTTTAGCGATGAGGGTCCACCCGTTCCCATCCCGAACACGGTAGTTAAGCTCATCAGTGCTGACAATACTTGGCTGGAAGCGGCCCGGGAAGATAAGGCGATGCCGACACAACATTAACCGTAGCAAAGGCTACGGTTTTTTATTTTTCCTTTTTTGCGATTTGCTATTGATATTTCATAAGTGAATATAATATAATAAATAGTGACAATAATAACAGTCAGCAGTATACGGCTGCTGTCAGGGGTGATATTATGGAAAAGAGAAGCGGCAACGTCATTTTTATGCCGGACATAGAATACAGAGCATGGGTCAATGACAACCGCACCCTGCTTGATGAAATTCTCAAAACGGGCAAGGTTTCAACTCTGTGGCTCGCAAAGGACAACAATAAAGCTCATCTCGTAAGATATTTCAAGGAATGCGGCTACGTTATAACAATTGACTAAAAGGAGAAAATCAAAATGAAGGAAAAAACCAAGAAGCTCATCAAAACAGTGAAAATTCTCATAAAGGTCGGCAAATACGCCGCAACAGCCGCAACGGTTGCTATGGCGGTTTACACTCTCATACCCAAGTATGAGAAGATAGAGGGCGTGAATACCGACGTGCTTGTTTCGGGCAAAGAGATTGCTTGAGGAAATAGGAAATAGGGAATAGTAAGGGCGGCCATTGTGCCGCTCTTTTTATTTCAGGTACAATACATATTTCAGAAAAATTATTGCTTTTTATATTTTAATATGGTAAATTATTCTTGCGACATAAATTAAATAGCAGTAGCAGAGAATACATTGGTAAAAGTGCATTCTCTTATTAACTATATCCGTTTTTTTGATATTTGTTTAATTTGTGTCGCAGCAAACGAGATGCATTTTTCGGTGCATCTCAAAAAGGCACACTTTTTATATTTAAGGAGGAAAAGAAAATGAAAAAGTCCAAATTTTTAGCAATTGTATTTGTTGTAATTGCGGCAGTGCTTGTTTTTTCCGTCAGTGCCTATGCAGCAGAAACTCAGTACACCTACGGCAAATATAAATACACCATTACTGAAAATGACACGGTAAAAATTACAAAATATACGGGTACAAGTAAAACTGTGACGATTCCCGAAGAAATTGACAGCAAGACAGTTACCCACATAGGTGAAAAGGTGTTTGGCGAAACCTGTCCTACCCAGAAGGTTATTATACCTGACTGTGTAACAACTGTTGAGAATGCTTTTGACGCATCAAATGTCAAGACAGTTGAAATCGGTAGCGGTGTAACTGAAATTGAAACGGATGCTTTTTACGGCGCTTGGAAGCTTGAAGAATTTATTGTTTCAGACAAGAACACTGCTTACAAATCAGTTGACGGTATACTTTATGATAAGAAAATGAAGACCCTTATCAGGGTTCCGTATATGAAAAAGTGCACAAAGCTTGTTATTCCCGAGGGTGTTGAAACAATCGGCAGAAACGCAACAAGATATGTAACACTTGAAAGTATTGTTATACCTTCAACGGTTAAAACTATTGATTCCTTCGGACTTTCATTCAGAGGTGCCAAAAATCTTGTAATTCCCGGAAACGTTGAAACTCTTGAGTTTAATGCTGTATATTATTGTGACGGGCTTGAAAAAATAGAAATTAAAAAAGGTAAGCTTAAGTCTCTGGATTTTGACGATATCCATACATGCAAAGAGCTTAAAACAGTAATTATCCCCGAAAATGTTGAGTATATCGACTGTTTTTCTGATTGCAACTCTCTTGAGGAAATCATTGTTTCCAAAAACAATAAAAACTACACAACAACAGACGGCGTACTTTATAACAAGGCTAAAACAAAGCTTCTTATTTATCCGCTCGCAAAAGCAGGTGAGACCTATGTTATACCGAGCAGTGTAACCGTAATAGGCGACGATGCTTTTAATGATATTTATAATATGTCACTTAAAAAGATTTATATGCATGTCGGCATCAAGGAAATCGAGCAGTGGGCATTTATTTATTCAAAAGGCATTACAATTCTTTACGAAGGTACAAAGGCTCAGTTTAATGCTATAAAGAAGCAGGATGATTTCAGTCTACAGGTTCCGGATGTTACATATAACAACTATATTTACAGACCCGTAGAAAATATCGTTGCAACCGCCAAGGATACAACCGTATCTCTCAGCTGGGATAAGGTACCCGGTGCAACAGGTTACAGAGTATATGTGAAGTCCGGTAGCAACTGGAAGGCACTTAAGACAACAACAGCAAGAAAATACACAGCTGAAGGTCTTTCCTCGGGTACTGCATACACCTTCGCGATTAAATCTTATTCGAAGTCAGACGGCAAAACAGTATGGGCTTCTGATTTTTCAACTGTCAGTGTAAAAACAATAACTGTTTCCTATCCGAAATCAATCACCCTCTCAACAACCAACTACATCTACGACGGCAAAAACAAGACTCCAAAGGTAACTGTTAAAGACTCCAAAGGTAACACCCTCGTTAAAAACGTTGACTACAAGCTTTCCGTTGCATCAAAGAGAAGTGGCATCGGCCGCTACACCGTTAAGGTTACCTTTATGGGCAACTACTCTGGCTCAAAGAATGTTTACTTCTATATCAAGACAGGCAAGCCTGCAACAGTAAAATCTGCTTCACAGACAACATCCTCTGTAAAGCTCAGTTGGTCTGCGGTACCCGGTGCTTCAGGCTACACCGTTTACCGTTACAGTCCCTCAAAGAAAGCTTATGTCAAGGCCGGCACCACCGAAGGCACATCACTTACAGTAAAGAGCCTTTATGCAGGCACAAAGTACACCTTCCGTGTTGTTTCCTACGGTAAAACTTCTGCAGGTAAGGTTTATGACAGTGACAGCTACACTCTTCTCAAAACCGCAACAAAGACAAAGACTCCCGAGCTTACAAAGGTAACCGCATCGTCAACAAAGGGTAAGGCTTATGTTTATCATACAGACGTCAGCGGTGAAACAGGCTATCAGGTTTACTACTCAACAAGTAAGGACAGCGGTTTCAAGAAGTATTCTAACTTCAAGGCTGACACCACAAGATGTGACATTACCAAGCTCACTAGCGGCAAGACATACTACTTCAAAGTCAGAACATATATTACAACCGATAGCGGTTACGTATACTCCGCATGGAGTACTGTAAAGAGCGTAAAGGTTAAATAAAGCTTACGGGCAGAGGACAAGATAAAACCTCTGCCCATTTAATATTTCTCTCACCCGGCTCCCTTGAAAGGGGAGCTGTCCGGCAGGACTGAGGGGTTGAACCCTTCCACCGCAAGCGGTCCCCCTTTTCCTCCGGAAACCGGCATAACCCTCCCGTCACCCTTCGGGTGCCACCCTCCCTTTCAAGGAGGGCAAGTTTAAGGTTTGCACCTTCGGTGCCATTATAACCTCGTCACTTCGTGACACTCCCTATAGCAGAGGGAATTACCTTTCAGGGCAGGCAAGAAAAACCCGTCTCGGCGGCTCAGCCACTTCCCTTCAGCATTACCCCGCCCGCGTACGAAAACAGACACCGCCAAAGGGTAGCAGTACGCCACACGGGGTGTACCCTACGGGTCAATTGTCACTTTTCCACAAAAATACCGCTCACCGCTTATGCAATTTCAACTTGCTAAAACCAAAAAAGCGTGGTAAAATAAAAAGGTTGAAATTTATGTAAAAATAAGGTGAAATAATGGATATTCGAAATGAAGTCAGAAATGTTGCAATCATCGCTCACGTTGACCACGGCAAAACCACCATGGTTGACGAAATGCTCAAGCAGGCAGGTACCTTCAGAGCCAATGAGCAGGTTGCAGACCGTGTTATGGACTCAAACGACCTCGAAAGAGAAAGAGGTATCACGATCCTTTCAAAAAACACCGCCATTCACTACGGTGACATCAAGATAAATATCGTTGACACCCCGGGCCACGCTGACTTCGGCGGTGAGGTTGAGCGTATCCTTATGATGGTTGACGGCGTGCTTCTCCTTGTTGACGCCTTTGAGGGCTGTATGCCCCAGACCCGCTTCGTACTCAAGAAGGCGCTCGGTCTTAAGAAAAAGGTACTTGTTGTTGTCAACAAGATTGACCGCCCCGGCGCAAGACCTGCCGAGGTTATCGACGAAGTGCTCGACCTTTTCATTGAGCTTGGCGCAGACGATGACCAGCTCGAATTTCCCGTTGTTTATGCTTCTGCAAGAGAGGGCTATTCCTCCCTTGACGACAGTGTGCGTGAGGGCGATATGAGACCTCTTCTTGATGCTATCGTTGAGCATATCGAGCCTCCCAAGGGTGACATCAACGGACCCACACAGATTCTTTTCTCTTCACTTGACTACGACGATTACGTAGGCAGAATCGGTATCGGCAGAGTCGAAAGAGGCTCCGTTAAGCAGGGTCAGCAGGTTGTACTCTGCAACAATAACGGCGACACCCGCAACGTGCGTGTTTCAAAGCTCTATCAGTTTGAAGGTCTCAAAAGAGTTGAGGTACAGAGTGCAACAATGGGCGACCTTATCTGCGTTTCAGGTATTTCCGAGCTTAACATCGGTGACACCGCCTGCGACCCTGAGCACGTTGAGGCTCTCCCCTTCGTAAAAATTGATGAGCCCACAATTTCAATGAACTTCATTGTCAATAACAGCCCCTTTGCAGGTAAAGAAGGCAAGTACGTTACATCAAGAAATATCCGTGACAGACTTTTCAAGGAGGTTGAAACCAACGTAAGTATGCGCGTTGAAGAAACCGACACTACCGACTCCTTCAAGGTCAGCGGCAGAGGTGAATTACACCTTTCAATTCTCATTGAAACCATGAGACGTCAGGGCTATGAATTCCAGGTTTCACGCCCCAAGGTTATTCTTAAGGAAGAAAACGGCGTTACTCTTGAGCCTATCGAGCTTCTTATCGTTGAAGTTCCCGACCAGTATGCAGGTGCGGTTATCGAAAAGGTCTGCTCAAGAAAGGGCGAATTAGAAAATATGGGTACCCGTGACGGCGGCAGTACTCACCTTGAATTCAGAATCCCCGCAAGAGGTCTTATCGGCTACCGCAGTGAGTTTATGACCGACACCAACGGTAACGGTATTATGAATCAGCTTTTTGCAGGCTATGAGCCCTACAAGGGTGACATACAGACAAGAGAAAGAGGCTCAATCGTTGTCCACGAGACAGGTGAAAGCTCAGCCTACGGTCTTTTCAACACTCAGGACAGAGGCCGCCTTTTCATCGGCGCAGGCGTACCCGTTTACGAGGGTATGATCGTAGGTGAATGCTCAAAGAATGAAGATGTTGTGTGTAACGTCTGCAAGCAGAAGCATCTTACAAACACACGTGCCTCAGGCTCCGACGATGCACTTCGTCTTGTACCCCCAACAAACCTTTCACTTGAGCAATGTATGGAATTTATCAAGGATGATGAGCTTCTTGAGGTTACTCCCCTGTCTCTCAGACTCAGAAAAGCTATCCTTTCAAAAGAGCTGAGAATGAAAAAGCAGTTTAAAAAGAACTGAACCTAAAGGCAGGTACACCGTACCTGCCTTGAATAAATGAGGTGAGAAAATGAAAAAATCACATCTGACCTATGTAAAAAACATTCTTCTGCCCTGCCTCGTATATCCGATAATAACGGGTCTTTTTACCGGCGGACTTATATTCCTTTTTAAGCTGGCAGTGTCAAAGGTTGTTCCTTTTTCAGCGTCTCTTTATTCAGCCGCAAGTGAAAAAACAGCTTTTCTGCCCCTTCTTCTTCTCGGTGCGGCTCTTCTCGGCTGTGTTTCGGCTCTCATTCTCCGCTTTGCTCCCAACTGCAAGGGCGGCGGTATTCCCACGGCAATTACTCTTCTGCGAGGTCTCTCAGACTTCAACTGGATAAAGAGCATTTTTCTGCTTTTTCCTTCTGCATTAATCACCTACCTTTGCGGTGTACCTCTCGGTACAGAGGCCCTGCCGTTCAGATGGGTACGGCAGTCGGCAGAGGTACGATAAAAATATTTGCAAAAAAGCGTCTTGCCTGGGACAGATATATTATGACCTCAGGCGCTTCGGCAGGCTTTGCGGCAGCAACGGGAGCTCCGCTCACAGGTATAATTTTTGCCTTTGAGGAGGCTCACGGACGTTTCAACTCGATGCTCTTTATGTCCTCGGCTGTAAGCGCTCTTACAAGCACTGCAGTTATGCGCTTCCTCTGCCCTCTTGCAGGCATAAGCCCCGTACTTTTTCACCTTGATATAGACGTGTCAATGCCCATGAGATTTGTATGGATCTGCGCAGCGACCGGTATTCTCTGTGCCGCAGCAGCAGGCATTTTCACAAAAGTTTACAGCAAGGTACACAACCTTTCTTCATCCTTTATTTCCTCTTTGCCTATGGCAATAAAGGTTGGATTTGTGTTCGTGATTACGGCTCTTTCCGGCTATTTCTGCCGCGAAATCATCGGCACGGGTGACAATATAATAGAGGAGCTCTTTAAAGGTCATATAAATTGGAAGCTTCTAATTGTCCTTCTTTGTGTAAGAGGTATACTCCTCATAGTTTCAAACAATATCGGAATAACCGGCGGTCTTTTTGTGCCCATTCTCTGTTTCGGGGCAATAATCGGAAGTCTTTGCGGTAAGACCGTGATTGCTCTCGGCCTTCTTCCCGAGGAATATTATATTATCTGTGTAATAACAGGTATTTCCGCTTTCCTCGCCGCTTGCTCAAAAACTCCCCTTATGGCTCTGGCCTTTTGCATTGAAGCTCTCGACGGCACTGCTAATCTCATCCCCGTGGCTGTAGGGGTAACTGTTGCTTATATGGCGGTTGAAACTCTGTCAATACACGACTTTACTGATATTGTTATTGATTCCAAGCTCAAAAAAGCCTACAGCGGCAGAAAAAAGGAAACCGTAGATATCACCATGACGGTAAAACAAGGCTCCTTTGCCGAGGGTAAGCAGGTAAGAGACATTCTTTGGCCGCCCCGCTGCACTGTCCTTTCTGTACGCAAAAAGCCGTCAACACATCACCATTCACAGACGGGCATTTCTGCAGGCGACGAGCTGGAGCTGCATTTTGAGACCTATGACAGAGAAGAAACAACCCGTATTCTCAAATCAATCGTACACTGATGCACATAAAAAACTGTCGGAGCAACGATGTCCCGACAGTTTTATTTTCTGCTTTATGAGTTATAATCACTCATAGCTTTATCAATATTTCCCTTGACCATAAGCTCAACGGCGCCGATTGCATTTTCGGCGGCCTTTTTTATTTCATCAGCTTCCTTTTTTGTGAAGCGTGAAACAACCCAGTCTTTAATATCGTATTCGGGATTAGGCATTGCACCCACTCCCATTTTAATTCTCGGTATGTTATCGTTATTCATATGATAAATGATATTTTTCATACCGTTGTGACCGCCGTGTGAGCCCTTGCGTCTTATTCTGAGCTTACCCGGATCAAAGCTGATGTCATCAAAAATTACAATTATGTTTTCGGGGGGGATTTTATAAAACTGGGCCGCATCACGAACCGCTTCTCCGCTGAGATTCATAAAGGTCTGAGGCTTTAAAAGCAGGCATCTCTTACCCTCAATTCTTCCGTCGCCCATAAGTGATTTGAATTTTAATTTATTAACCTTTATCCCGTATTTTTCCGACAGCATATCCAGAGTAATAAAGCCTACGTTATGTCTTGTTTCTTCATACTGCCTTCCCGGATTGCCAAGACCCACAATCATATATTCAAATGTGCCCGTCGGCTCTTTGCTTTTATTAAAAATCATCTTAATTCTCCTGTCTTTTATTTCCGCTTTATTATGCCAAGAAACAGAGAAATAATCAAGTGTTTTCAGCTCTTTTCCTATACAATATATTATATTTTTTTTGAAACATCTGCTTAAGCTTATTTATATTTCTATAAAAGAAATATTCTTTTTTCTTGCCGTGATATAATTAATCGATTATAATATAAAATACTCACAAAACGGAGGATGCTTTAATGGACAGAAAATTTGACCGTAAAAAAAGCTCTGAATATACATCAAAAAAGCCTGAAAGAAGCCGTGATGAAAGCGAAAAGCCTTCTTCCGAGGAAAGACCCGACCTTATAATAGGAAGAAACGCGGTTTCCGAGGCTTTACGCAGCGAAAGGCTCATTGACACACTGCTTGTCGCAAGAGGCGAAAGAAACGGTTCAATCGGCAGGATAATTGCCGAATGCAAGGATAAAAACATTGTAGTCAAAGAGGTTGACAAAAAGAAGCTTGACTTTATGTGCGGTCAGGGCAATCATCAGGGAGTTGCCGCCTATGCCGCCGCTCATGAATATGCCGAGGTTGAAGATATTCTTTCTCTTGCAGCAGAAAGAGGGGAAGATCCCTTTATAATTATCTGCGACGGTATTGAAGACCCTCATAACTTAGGTGCAATCATAAGAAGTCGGAGGCCAAG
>JAZSQD010000146.1:0-3282 GCA_045537815.1 Acutalibacteraceae bacterium
CGATCCGACTTTATGAGTTTTTATCTCAGGAACAAGACCTTTTATGTTGTTACAAATAAAAGACTTATTATCAAGAAGGGTAACAAGATACAGATGTGCAATGCCTCGGAGCTTCCGCCGATGGAGGTGCAGCTTCATAAAAACGGTAACGGCACAATTGTTTTCTGGCAGGAGGTATATATGCGAAACGGCAGACGTACCAATACATATATGATGCTCGAAAATCTTTCTGATGTTGCAAGGGCACAGAATGCAATAAGCTCTATGGAAAGATAAGTGTCCTCGGCTCAAGGATAAAAACTTAATGTTCAGCACCCTTGCGGTGCTGATTTTTGTTGACAATAATTACGTTAACTGATAAAATTAAATCAACAAACAAAAAGGCGGTGTCGATTATGAAAAAGAGTATTTCCGTTATAGGTCTCGGCAACAGAGGTACAGAATATATGGGCTTCATCAAGGCTATGCATGGAAGAAAGGCATATATTCACTCTCTTTGTGATATAAGACAGCAGGCACTTGACGATTTTGCACCTGCATTTGATGTGCCCAAATACAGACAGTATCTTTCTGCAGAGGAGTTTTTTTCCAAGGGTGTAGTCAGCGACGCCTTGATTATTGCCACTCAGGATGCGAGCCACTATGAAATAGCTAAGGCGGCTCTTGAAACGGGATACAAATATATTTTGCTTGAAAAGCCCGTAAGCGGCGTTGAAGAGGAATATAAGGAGCTTCGTGACCTTGCAAGGGAAAAGAAGGCAATTCTCATTGTCTGCCACGTGCTTCGTTATTCAAACTATTACAGTAAGATAAAGAAAATCATCGAAAGCGGCAAAATCGGTGACATTGTTTCAATCAACCATACAGAAAACGTAGGCTATTTCCATTTTGCCCACAGCTTTGTCAGAGGCAACTGGAGAGATGAATTCACCTCTACTCCTTCGATTCTCGCCAAGTGCTGTCACGACCTCGACCTGATAAGCTGGTTTGTTGACAGTCCTTGTGTTTCGGTGAGCTCTGTGGGAGAGGTGCATCATTTTAAAAAGGAAAATGCACCTGCAGGTGCCACACCCTACTGTATGGGCGGCTGTAAGGCAAAAAAGAACTGCCCCTATGATGCGGAAAGTCTTTATATCACTGACCCCTTCTATAAGGCAAAGTTTATCAAGCATATGAAGCGTACCCTTACGGGCAAGGCAAGCAACAGCAAGGAAGACGTTGTAAAGGCGATAAAAACAGGGGATTACGGCAGATGTGTATATATGTGTGACAATAACGTTTGCGACCATCAGCTTGTAACAATGAAGTTTGAAAGCGGTGCAGTTGCTACTCTTGAAATGACCGCCTTTTCCGATAAAATGTTCCGAAAGAGCCATATAATCGGCACAAAGGGTGAGCTTATCGGTTACGGTGCAAAGCTTGAAATGAGGACTTTCGGCGGTGAGCATCGCTCTGTATTTACGGGAAGCCCGGGCTTTACGGGTCACGTAGAGGGTGACATAAGACTTATATCCAATTTTGTTAAAATTATCTGCGGCGAAAAGAAGGACCTTAAGGATGTAACTACAATCGAAGCTACCGTTGCAAGCCACGATATGGCTTTGGCGGCAGAAAAATCAAGAAAAAACGGCGGTGCTCCCGTACTTCTTAAGGAGACTGTCGAAGCTTAAAGGAGAAGATTATGGATTATCAGTACGAAAAGCAGGCGATAGCGGAAGGCTTTACTACTGTCTGCGGCATAGACGAAGCCGGAAGGGGACCTCTTTGCGGTCCGGTGTGTGCCGCCGCGGTAATTCTTCCAACGGACTGTGAAATAGAAGGCATAAACGACTCAAAAAAGCTCAGCGAAAAAAAGCGTGAGGCGATTTTTGAGGTTATAAAAGAAAAAGCAGTGGCATACTCTGTGTGTATGGTCGATGCAAAGACTATAGATGAAATAAACATTCTTCAGGCAACCTTCAGAGCTATGAGAGGTGCCTATGAGGGCTTAGGCGTGAAGTGTGATATCGCTCTTATTGACGGCAATCAGAAGCCGGGCCTTCCCTGTGAGGAAAGAACTCTCGTAAAGGGTGACGCCAAGAGCATATCGGTTGCCGCCGCATCAATTCTTGCTAAGGTGTCAAGAGACAGATATATGGCTGAGGCTGATAAAAAGTACCCCGAGTATCAGTTCGCAAAGCATAAGGGCTACGGCACAAAGCTTCACTACGAAATGATAGCAGAGCACGGCATCTGTGAAGAGCATCGCAGAAGCTTTCTTAAGAAAATTCTGGGTGAGTGATATGGCAACTGAAAGACGGATAACAGGTAATCTCGGTGAGGATTTTGCTGAGAATTACTTTAAAAAGCAAGGCTTCATCACAGAACGCAACTACCACAGCCGTTACGGCGAAATTGACCTTATAGCACAGAATGAGGAGTATTTACTTTTCGTTGAAGTGAAGACACGCAAGGACAAGTCGCTTATGTCTCCGCGTGAAGCCGTGGATTATAAAAAGCAGCAGAAAATAATACTTGCCGCTCAGGATTACCTCAGCAAAAGCATCAGCGAAAAGCAGCCGAGATTTGATGTGTTCGAGGTCTGGCAGAATGAAGGAAGGATATTCAAGTTTAATCATATCAAATCGGCATTTGATGCGGGGTGATATACAAAAAGGACACGGTGATGAGCCGTGTCCTTTTGGGTGGTTATTCTGTTTTATGAGAACCTATTAAAAATTTCATTTCCGTAATATTCCGCTTCTTTTTTACGCTTTTCTTCAAAAATATTATACTCCTCTTCAGTATAACAGTCCTTAAATTTTTCTTCCAAATAACAAGGAAAGAGTTGGCTGCAGCCTCCCGTTTCTTTCAATTTCAATATATCACAACGGCAAAAGTATGTCAATAAAATTCCTCGGCAGAGTCACTCACTACACTCACAAGTAATACGGAGAAAGAGTCCGTATCACCTGCGTATCACCTTGCGTATCAGCGATTTTTCCATTGTTTATGCGGTTTTTTTACTTATTGATACGGAAAGTACGGAAAATATAATAAAAGAGTCAGAAAAAAATATAAATAAAAACATTTATAGAAAACTGCATATCATGCGTACTGCGTACAAGGGGGACTAGGGATTAGGGATGTTATACAGGTGAACGAGAGGTTGATATTTTCAGTAATGTTCATACCGCCTGCGACTGCAGTTTCCGCAGCGGGTAAGGCTTCAATTTTGACAGTTTTATCAATATTTATAAGAAAGATGTTTTTCGTAGAGGTCGACGCCCTCGGCGACCGTTG
>JAZSQD010000038.1:0-27595 GCA_045537815.1 Acutalibacteraceae bacterium
GTATCTTCGCTTTGACGGAGACCCAAATGACCCTCTTCACATGAAAACCGAGGGTAAAAGGAGAAAAAACAGTTCTGTTTCTGTGGTTGGCGGTAAACTGCCAACCAAGCAGAATTGCGACACAGGCAGCTATTGCAAATAAATAATTCACGTATAAATGAATTTGCCCCACCGAGCAATCGGTGAGGTGTTTTGTCGTTTATTGTGTTTTAAAAAAATATATGATACAATGTAAAAAACAAGGGGGCCTTGATTTGACAAAAATTGAAATATATGAAATGCTTTTAAAGCTTATAACCGAAAAAGCCGAGGCTATGCACATAACAGAGAAAGAATTAAGCAAATACTATATTCCCGAGGGGATAGCATTGAAACAAAATTATCTGGAACGTCTTGCTTCGTCTTTGCAAAACAGCGGAATGATGCATAATTCCATAAGATTTAACGAGAGTGAAGAACGCTATTTCCATATCAAAAACGCTCTGTACAATTTCGATTGCGAAAAGGCTCTTGAGAAATACCTGAGTTGGCGTGAGCTGTATAATGCACTGACCGATGACGGAGAGCTTGATAACGGTACTCAAAAGGATAAGGATGAGAAAGGAACCAACTGGGGGAAATATGCAAAAGGCTTATATAGCGGTATAGAATTTTTAATCAAGGAAAACGGTGTTGAAACAATTCATTCTCTTTGTGACGAACCGAAAACCAAGGAAGAATTGGAAGGCAAAATCAAAGAGTTGAAAAATATCGAAAACCGTGTTTTCGGCTTGGGCTTTGCTCTGACGTGCGACTGGCTCAAGGAGTGCGGATGTACATGGCTTGCAAAACCTGATATCCACATAAAAACAGTCTGCTCTGCTATCGACGGCAGAAACGGAGCCGAAATGATGTCAGATACGGATGTAATAAGATTTATGTATGATCTGTCAGATGCGGTCAGGGATAAGCACCCGGACGCTACTGCATATAAGATAGATAAAATTATCTGGCTGATTTGTACGGGCAATTTTTATCTTCAAAAAGACAGAATAGGACGCGATACAATTTTAAGTTTGTTAAAAAGCCTGCGTTAGGGGGAGTGCTTATGAAAATTTCAACCGAGATAGATTCAACGGCTAAAATAGTCGGATGGGAAAAGTCAGTGGAGCTTATAGCGAAGGCGGGCTTTGATGCATGGGATTTCTCTATGTTTGATATGCATAAGCCGGAGCTTCTGCCAATTCCCTTTAGACACAAGCTTAATTCGATGTACCATCTCAGACTTGCAAGACGCCTTAAACAGATAGGTCTGGATAACGGTATCGTCTGCAATCAGTCTCACGCGCCATTTCCCGTGGATCATCCCGAGGTAAGAGCCGTGCTTGAGCTTGCTGTTGAGTGTACCGCTGAGGTGGGCGGAGATATCTGCATTATACATCCCAATAACGGAAAGAGTGCAGAAGAGAATGCAGAGCTTTTCAGAGAGCTTTTGCCCTTTGCCAAGAAGTGCGGAGTGAAGATCGCAACGGAGAATATGTGGAGTTGGGATAAGGAGAAAAACAGGTCCTCCTTTGCCGCCTGCGCGACGGGGGAGGATTTCAAAAAGCATATTGACACCGTAAACGATGATTTCCTAGTGGCTTGCCTTGATATAGGACACGCCGAAATGGAGGGCTCGGGTGACGGCGCCGTGAATATGATACATACTCTCGGCCACCGTCTTCAGGCCTTGCATATTCACGACAACGACCGTTTGCACGACGATCATCAGATACCTTTTTCAATGGATATAGATTTTGCGTCTGTTGTGAAGGCTCTCAAGGAAATCGGTTATAAGGGTTACTTTACCCTTGAGGCAGATGCTTTTATGAAGCCTTATGATAAAAGTAATGTTTTTGAGGGCGTGAAAAAGCTTCAGGAAAGTGCAAGAAGACTTGCCGATGAGTTTGAGAGGTTGGAACCGTAAAAGAGTAAAGAAATACTCCGTTTATCGAGTGAAATCGGTAAGCGGAGTTTGTTGTAAATATCAAAGTTTGCTTTTTGGGGTAAATCTGACACGGAAAATACTGTAAATATATCTGAGTGCAAGCTTTAAAAGCTTAGGAAAAACAAAATTGCTTTTACGACCTTCCTCTCTTTTGTAATAAGTGGGGATTTCTATATATTCCACACCGAGCCGCAAGGGCAATAATGTGTATTCGAAAATATTTGAATTTATTTTTTTATATAAGCCAAGAGGATAAATCTGAAAAATAGAGAATATATCGGAGGCCTTTACTCCCAAAATCAGTGCGGCAAATTTATTTAACACCTTGCTGCCGACAGTTCTGATAAAAGAGGAGTTTTCAACAACAGAATCCTTGTGCCATTTTGAGCCGCAAATGATGGCGGATGGCTTCTGTTTTGCAAGAAAGATAAATTCTTTCAGTGTGCGAGGGTCCATTTCTCCGTCAGAAGCCATAATCACAAAGTGAGAGCCTTTGACCATAAACGGGATCTCTAAAAAAGCGTCATAATATGCGGCGGATTTTTGTATTTTTATTTCTATTTTCTTACATGCATATTTTTCTGTAAGCTCCTTGGCTGTTTCGTAGCTTGGGCAAGTATCAGATTTTAAAAACAAAACAATTTGTGATATATCATCATATGCGTCAGAGTGTATAACCTCTTCAACGGTTCTTTTGAATGAGCTTGTTTCATTTGCTGCGGTGATGATAACGGTAAGAGATTTAAACATTACTGTTTACCTCCTGTGAAAATCTCGGATAAAACAAAGAAAATTATATCACTGTGAGGTGATTAAGTCAATAAAACGCAGAATGAAAAATACAGATATTTCTAAGTGCAAGCTGCAACAAGTTGACAACAAATAATCTAAATGTTATAATTTCAAAAACGTAAATTTTGATTGACGGAGGAAGCGCGATGAAGAAAAACGTTTATTTTGTTCAGGCTGATATAACTGTAAATATAAAGGGTAACAGTGTATATTTACCGTATACGGCAGGTGTTTTGGTTGCCTCCGCTTTTCAAAGTGAAAGGGTAAAAGAATACTGTGAGTTTAAAGAATTTATCTTTTACCGTGAAAGTATAGAGGATGTTGTTTCACGTTTGGAAAATCCGGCTTTTATGGGCTTTTCTTGTTATAGCTGGAATTCTGAATATAACAAGCTTCTTGCAAAAGCGGTAAAAGAGAAGTTTCCGCAGTGCCTGATTGTTTTCGGCGGTCACGATGTTCCCGATGATTTCGTTATGCTTGAGGAAAATGAATATATAGATGTTCTGTGTCACGGTGAGGGCGAAGAGACAATCAGAAATTTACTTGAGGCATATGTCCTTGATAAGTCCTTTGAAGAGGTGGCAAACATTTCTTTCAGAAAAGAATCCGGACAATATTTAAGAACTCATTCAGTGGCGCAGACAACTTTGGATTTTCCTTCTCCCTACCTTGAAGGCTGGTTTGACGATATAATAAGCAACAATCCCGATACATCCTTCAATGCTATTCTTGAGACAAGCCGCGGTTGTCCCTATCGTTGTGCATACTGCGATTGGGCTGATGTTAAAACGAAAACCAGATTTGCTCCTTTTGATAAGGTTGTAAAAGAGATAAAATGGATGAGCGATCATAAGATAGTGTTTGTGTGGGGGGCAGATGCCAATTTCGGTGTAAATGACCGCGATTTAAAAATTGTTGATGAACTTGTTAAGGTTAAAACTGCAACCGGATATCCCGAAAAAATGCGTTGCAATTATGCTAAAGACAATTTTGAAAATGTTTTTGAGGTTGTAAAAAGATTTAAAGAGTGTAACTTTGACAGAATCGGGGCAACATTGTCCTTTCAGAGCCTATCTCCGGAGGTGCTGAAAAATATCGGCAGAACAAATGCGTCTTTAGATTTCTATAAAGATTTGCTTGTAGCATACCGAAAGGAAAACATGAAATGCTATTCGGAGCTTATATTGGGTATGCCCGGAGAAACCTATGAAAGCTTCATCAAGGGAATGGCAACACTTTTTGAAATAGGACAGCATCTTGTTTTTGATGTTTATTCGTGTATCGTTTTGCCTAATGCAAGAATGAACAAAAAGAGCTACATCGAAAGACACGGTATAAAGACCGTGCGCAAAGAGATTTTGCGTGACCATGCAAGTATCGGGTCCTTTGAAATACCTGAATACAACAACATCATTATTGAAACTGCTACAATGAGCAGAGAAATGTGGGTTCGTGCAACTGATTTTTACTGGGTAACGAAAATGATGCACGGAAACGGATTTATCAGAGCCTTTGCCATATACCTTTATTATGAAATGGGTATAGGTTATGAAAGGTTTTATGATGAGCTGTTGGATTATTTTGAAGAAAATAAAGGCTTATATATATCAAAATTATATTTTGATATCAAAAGAAAAACAGAAAATATTTCTTTGGGAAAGGAAAACATAAGACTTTTATTTGAGCCTTGCGGAGATATTCTTTGGAATGAATGCGAGTATATGGTGCTGAATGCGTTGACAGACATAGATTTGTTCTTTGAAGAAATGGCTCCTTTCTTAAAGAAGTTTAACATTCCCGAAGACGTTTACAACGATCTGATGTCTTATCAGAAGGCCATAATACGCAGACCCGGTGATAAGCAGCAGAAAATATCGCTCAGGCATGATCTCCATAATTATTTCGAAAAGATATATGTTAATGAATATCAACCCTTGAAAAAGAGAGAACACAATCTTATGCTTACAGATTCTACTGTATATGATACATGGCCCGATTTCGGAAGATTTGTTGTATGGTACGGCAAAATGGGTTGGTCTTCATATAAGGACGACATAAAAGAAGTTTTGTAATAATTAAGAATATGAAAAACCGCCGTTTTGATCGGCGGTTTTTTCTTTTATAATTGGCGCCTTTTTAGGCTTTGCGTAAGCTTCAGTCAGAAACGGGGTGTTCGATGCGAATAGGTTTGCCCAGGGTTTTGCCGCTTCGTTTGCCGTACCAAACTGTGTTTTTTGCATACTCCTCCAGGTCTTTATCCTCTGAAGCACTTACACTGAAGGTGCATTTTTCCTTTTTGGGAGGCTCACAATCGGAAAACATGGCTTTTTCAAAATAGGCACTCCAGTCGTATAAAGCTTCGAAGCATCTTTCTTTACGGAAGGGGAGAGTAACCGCTTCCTTTTGATATGTGAAAATATCAAAAAACAATTCAGAGTCGGTAAAGTATTGTGACAAATAAGCCTTTATTTCATCATAGAAAGCTTCTGAGTTGATTGCACAAAGCAAAAACAGACCTTCCTGAAAATCCCAATAAATGTCACCGAACCTGTAATCGAAAAAGCAGAGATCTCCTTTTTTGTCGAGAAATTTATCTATGCTTTCACAGACCTTATCAACAGTCTGTTTGACAAAGATGCTTTTTTCTTCAATCCAGTTATAAAGATTCATATAGAAATCATAATAAGATATATTTTTGGATTTGCGCAAATATATGGCTATAAGCTTAAGCAAGCCGAAGCAGTGGAAGCTCTGCACGCATATGGATATACGCAGTGCGGTTCTCCAATCCTGCATAGGCATAGTGCTTGTTTCGACAACTAATTGAGAGCGTGAGCTGTTTAAGGTGTTTTCTGATATTCTGCTGTGATTTTGGCAAAGCTTCGATCTTATTGTTTTGATTTTGTATTCATCGGCAAAGCTCTTTTCATACATTTTTGAATTGGGCAAAAGCTCGCATCTGTTGATGTTTATAGAGTCATGCTGGCCTGCTTCGATAACTTCAAACATACCTCTGCAGAAGCTCTCAAGAGTTTCACCGGGCAAGCCGAGAATGAGGTCGGTATATGTGTGCATACCGCTGTTACGGTAACGTGTGAGCTCTTTTGAAAAATTTTCATAGGATATATTTTTTCTTCCGATAATTTTGAGCACATCGGGAGAAAAGCTCTGTATTGCCAGTGAAATTCCTCTGTTAAGATTTGCTGTTTCTAATTTGCTGTTAATACGGAAGGTTAAGTCACTTTTGTTTTTGGTTGCAATGGTTTCGAACTTTTGAGGATATCCGTATTTGATTTTAAGCTCTGTAATGTAATCGGCTATTTTTTCGTCTCTGTCGAGAATTCCGAAATTAGAGTCGGCACAAATACAAAAACAAATTTTATTGGTTGCCATCCAGTTAAGGTCGCCCTTGACTCTTTCTTCCGGAAAGTGACGGAAATCGTGTTTAATGCCTGACCAACAGCAATATACACACTTGTTGTAGGGACATCCGCGTGTGGTTTCCAACACAGCATCAAACTGAATGCCTTCATACTCGGGATTGCCGAGTATTCTGTCAAACATTCCTGTTGTGTAGGGGCTGGGAAAAGCTTCAAGTGAAGAATGGGTGAGAGAGGGTGTTCGGTATAATTCTCCGTTTTTTCTGAAAGAAATATTGTGAACATCAACCAAAGAGTCGGTGTTCAGAGCCTTGAGTAACTCATAAAAGGCAATTTCACCTTCGCCGTGTATGAGAATATCGACATAGCTGTATTCTTTTAGAATATCAAAATCATTGGGAACCTGCGGACCGCCGAAAACAACAGTACAATCGGGCCAGCGGGTCTTGATTGATTCAGCTAAAGAAAGGTTATAGTCAATGTTCCACATATAACAAGAAAAGCCCACAACAGAAGGATTTTTCATTTTTTCGACAACTTCTTCAACCGGAGCTTTCAGAAAAATAAAATCGCAAAGATTGTAGCTTTCCTTGATATCCTGTTTAGTGAAGGAATATGCGGCGATACAACCAACTGAATAGGGAAGATAAACAGAATTATTTAACATGGCGCTGGGTTGTACGAGATAAACATTTTTCATAACGGACAGTTCTCCTTGAAGTGATGGTATCAGACGATGCTGAACGGAATTAAATTTTGTTATCTGTTCCGCTTGTGAGATATTCGACAGAGCGGATGGTTTTTTTGTTGCGTCTGCCGTACCATATGATCCTTTTTGCATATTCTTTCCAGGTGTCAGGCACATTTTCTGCAAAGAATCTGAGACTTACATTTTCTTTGCGCAATTCTGATTTGCGGTTAGAGAGGACCTCTGTAAAATATGAGTACCAATCATAGGTGAAATTTTCTGATGTGTTGTTGCCAGACGGAACAACGATAATGTTTTTCTGATATGACAGCAGCTCCTGAAGAATCGAGGGTTCAATATTGAATTGCTCAATAAAAGGAATTACCTCGCGGTAAAAATCTTCAAGCTTATAGATATAGTCAAGAAGCATAGCCTCTTCATAAGGCCAGGTGATATCGCCGAATTCACGGTTGATGTAAGAAAGGTCTGCAACACCGAGGGCGGTTGATTTGATACAACTGCTTATAGTTCTCATGGTGTCACCTATGATGCCGCTTCTTTCGGAAAAATAGTTAATGAATGAATCGTAGAAGGTATAATATGAAACACCCTTTTCGTTGTGCAGATAGATTGCGATGCACTGGAGCAGACCGTGACAGTGTACGCTTTGTATACATGAAGAAAAAACGGTAGCTTTTACAAGCTCATCAGCGGTCATGCTTGATGTCTCTACAATATATTCAAGTCCGCCTGAAAAAACGGCGTTTGAAATGGCACAGTGGTTGATATTCAGCTTATTTACTGCAGTTTTTATGCCGAATTTTTCCATATAAGATTTCTCTGAAAGAGTAGAATTCGGGTAAACTTCGCAACGGAAAACGTTGATAGAGTCATGCTGCCCTCTTTCGAGCAGCTCGCATATACCTTCGGAAAAGCTTTTAAGGGTTTCGCCGGGAAGACCGAGTATCAGTTCGGTGTAGGTGGGGATTCCTGCGTCGTGATAAAGCTCCATTTGCTCAGAAAGCTTGTCCTTATTCATGTTCTTTCTGGAAATATTCTTTAAAACATCTTCGGACATGCTTTGAAAGGCAAGAGATACCCCCTTGCTCATACCCACATCATTAAACATCTTGTTTATTCTGAAAATACGGTCAGTTTTGTCCTTTGCAAAGCAAGCACCGAACTTATCGGGATAACCGTTGGCTTTTTTGAGTTCTACCGCAAAAGCGGCGATTTCTTCATCTCTTTCAAACAGGCCGAAGTTTGAGTCAACACACATACAGTAAGAAATGTTGTGCTGAGAAATCCACTCGAGGTCTTTTTTTACTCTTTCCATGGGGAAAAGTCTCATAGGCAGCTCGTAATCGCACCAATCGCAGAAGGAACAATGGTAAGGGCATCCTCTGTTTGTTTCAAGCTGTGCATTGAATTCTATATCGGCGGGCACGTTGCACAGGTGGTCAAATATGCCCGTAAGGTACGGCGAGGGATAATAGTCAATTCCCTGAATTTTTTCCGGAGTGGTTATTGTTTGTCCTTCTTCGTTGCGAAATGCTATGTTGTGGATGTCATCGAGAGGGATTTTTTTAATCGAGTTGCGAAGCAGCCTTGTAAAAGGTATTTCTCCTTCCCCGAAAATAAGAACATCGATAAAGGGGTATTTTTCGAGATAGTCTGAATTTCTTGAAATCTGGTGTCCGCCAAAGACAATGATGCAATCGGGGTATTTTTCCTTGATTGCCTTTGCCTTTTCAAGGTTATACTGATAGTTCCAGAAATAGTTTGAAAACCCTACAATGTAAGGGTCTTTAATTGAGGCTAAGACATCCTCGGCACTGTCTTCTTTAAATATAATTCCGCCAAGCTCATAGTTTTCGCTTATATCGTCAAACTGTAAAGCGTAAGCAGCCAAAACACCTACTGCATAAGGATAGTAGACAGAGTTGCCCAGAAGGGTGTTGGGCTGAATGAAGTAAATTTTCTTTTTCATAGTTATTCACCGTGCTCAAACTATATTCAGTTGTTGTTCAGGATATAGTTTACTTTCTTGATAATGTTTTGACCGCCTTTTCTGCCATACCAAACAATCTTTTTGGCATATTCCTCAAGCTCCGAAGGAGTATCTGAAGAATCAATCGTTATAGTATGTTTGAGTTTTTTCAGGGGCGAGTAGTTGTTTTCGTAAATATCTGTGTAATACTTATGAAAATCGTAATTAAGATTTAAGTCGGTACCTTTTGAATAAGGGGTTTTGAGAATACTTTTTTGGTATGACAATAAATCCTTGAAAATAACGGGGTCATCAAAATAACTCCGGAGATGCTTTTCAGCTTCCTCGTAAAACTCATCATACTGCAATACAATTTTCAGAAAAGCTCCCTCGTCAAGCGGCCAGGTAAGGTTCCCGTATTCGGGCACGACACATGTGAGTGAACCGCAATTTGCAAGAACCTCGCCGTATTTTGATTTTAACCAGTCGAGTATGGCTTTGCAAATGCTGTCATCACGGCTTGCCGCCTTATTAATAAGGTCAAGATAAAAATCGGTATACTTTATGTTCTTTTCATAGTGCAGATATATTGCGATGCATTGCAACAGACCCAGATTGTGAAAGGCTCTTAAGAAAACCGAGAAAATGTTGCTTTTTACCCAGTCCTCTCTCGACATTGTTGAGGTAGATACGACGATTCTGGAAAATTCGGTTATGTCTGTGTTGTTTGGCAGCACATGATACTGATGCTGTTCTGTTAAGGCATATTCTATACGGTGCTCCGCCATATAATCAGGGTTGCTCATGGGAGAATTTGAGAGGAGCTCGCAGTTAAAGAAGTTGATAGACATATGCTGTCCGCATTCCAGTAACTGTTCAATACCGTCAAGGAAGCTTTCGTAGGTTTCGCCCGGCAGGCCGATTATCAGCTCGGAATAAGTGGGGATTGAGTTTTTGCTGTAAAGACTCATCAGCTCATGAAAGTTTTCTATGGGCATATTCTTTCGGAAAATCTCATCCAGAACGGTCTGATGCATTGATTGGAAGGAAAGGGTGGCACCTTTTGCCATCCTTGCTTCGTTAAGCCGTTTGTTTATTTCAAACACGGTTTCGGGCGAGTTTTTTGAATAGGTTGCCTGAAATTTTTGAGGATAACCGGTTTTGATATTGGTTTCAACAAGGTATTCGATGATTGCTTTGTCTCTGTCAAACAAGCCGAAATTTGCATCGGCACAGTAACAGTATTCGATTTGCTTTTCAGCCATCCAATCAATTTCAGCCTTTACCGTATCCATACCGTAAAGCTTCACGGTTGCCTTTTCGTTGCCCCAATCACAGAAGGCGCATCTGTTCGGACATCCTCGGTTGGTTTCCAGGATTGCAGAAAAAACAAGTTCTTTTTCATGTTCTACAAGCTTGTCAAAATATCCTTCGATATAAGGGGATACTCTTTCGGGAATATGCACCTTTTTATACTCGGTAAAACAAAGCTTTCCGTTTTCACGGTAAGCGATGTTGGGAATATTTTCATTTTTTTCTTTGTCTAACAGGCTTAAAAGTATCTGAAGAAAAGCATCCTCGCCTTCGCCGAAAATACAATAATCTACATATTCCAACGCAAGAACATCGCTTCTTTTTGAGATCTGATGACCTCCGAAAACAATGATACATTCAGGATATTGTTTTTTGATGGCTTCTGCAGCCTTTTTGTTGTATTCATAATTCCAGACATAACAAGAAAAGCCGACCAGAAAAGGAGAAACTGTCTTTTGTATGATATGGTCGGGATTGAGCTTTTTATAGACAAAGCCACAGAATTCGTAATTGTTTTTTACATCCTGATTTTTAAAAGCGTAGGCAATCAAAGAACCGGCAGCATATGGAAAGTATATAGAATTTCCGTATTGGGAATTAGGCTGAAACATATATATCTTTTTCAAAATCCGAATCTCCTTTCTTGATTTATAAGCGGATTAACCTTGCAAAAGTATCGCTTGTGAAGCATATTAGTTTTTTATATTTATATAAAGCGTAATAAACCGATTATCAATTAATTATATCCTCTGATTAAAGAAAAGTCAACACATATATAAGAGACTCAGATGTGTTGACTTTCAATGATAAAAGTGATACAATTTACTGAAACCGTATATTTGATTGAATTGTTAAGAAATTGCTTAGGGGGAGGTTTTTGAATGAAAGAAAAAGTGACAGTTTTCCTTTCTGTAGGAACCCTAGAGCAAAAGTGTTTGTGCGAAAGATTTATCAAAGAAAACAGAAGTAATTACGATGAGGATATAATTGTTGTTGTTGACGGTGAAGACGGATACCGTATGGGCTCCGGCGGAGCTGTTTTGCGTATACTTTCAGAATATTATGAGCCCGGAAGCAAAATGGCTATTATTAATTCGGGCGGCATGAGCAAAAGATCTGTAAATTATGCCGTCAAAGGCAAGGCTTTTGCGAATGTTTTATATAAAGGTGAAGAAATCAGCTTATTTGAGCTGATATATATGAATGCAAAAAAACTGTTGTCCTGCTTCGGCTCAGGTGCACTGATTTGTTGCGCAGATATTCCCTTTGATGCATCGGCTGTTTGTGAAAATTTTGATTCAAATACAGGCTTCTGTATTGCCTCTGATTTTGAAACGGCGTCAAGACACGGAGTAATGTTCTGCAATGAAGACGGATACATGTCGGAATATCCCCATAAATGCAGCGTTGAAATGCTGAAAGATTTATGCAGTGCTTACAATACGGAGCTGCCGTTGGCGGATACGGGCACAGTGTATTTTACCGATGATTTCTGTTTGCGATTGGCGGATACCGCCAAAAGCTTAAGCATAATCGAAAAGCTTATCCGAAATAATGAAGAGCTGGGGCTTTATACCGATATAATTCCGTTGCTGTCAGAAAAATGCAATGAAAAAACATATCTCGACGGCGGCGTAAGCGGTGCGACGGCTGAAATACGCAAGCGGCTGTTCGACTCGCTGAAAAATTTCAGCCTGAGGGTGTATTCCTTAAAAAACCAACCCTTCCGTCACTTCGGTTCAATGGGCGAAGCTTTAAAAAATATCTTTGATTTATCCGGTTGTAAAGATAATGTTTTAATTAACAGCTATACAGAAAAGTCTGTTATCGGAAAAAACACGGTTCTTGATAATGTTGTACTTAAAAAGAATTGCAGAATAGGCGACAGGTGTATAGTCAGTGATATTACGCTGGATGAAGGGACTGTCATAGATGATAACAGGGTTGTTTGCGGAATCAAGCTCAATGACGGAAGCTTTGTGACGGTTATCTGTGATATTGATGAGAATCCTAAAGAATTGGTTAACTCAAAGGAGCTCTGGGAACAGGAGCGGTTTTACAAGGGCTTTTCTTACAGCGATTCCTTAAATAAATACACATCCTCGGCGGACGAAATAAAATACAGTTTGAAGTATTGTGTGGAAAACGCGGATGTAAAGTATTTTTTTACAAGAAGTCAGTATATAAAAGAGCTCAGAGAGGCTACTGCCAACAACGAGTATCTTAAAATAAGAGAAAAAATAATAAACAAGTATTTTGAAAAAGTCAGCACCAGAAAGAATGTTGCTTGTGTCAGTGACAAGGTTGAGGTCAATCTTCCGCTGAGAATAAATATGTCGGGAACCTGGACCGATGCGATGCCTTATTGCATCGATAACGGCGGACAGGTTATAAATATGGCAATTTTGGTTGAAGGAAAAAAGCCTGTAACCGTAACAGTTGAAAGGCTCGACGAAAAGGTTATAGAGTTCGGCAGTGACGGTGTAACAGCCGCCTTTGATTTTGAAAACCATAAGTCAGGAGAGGCGGATCTGTCTGATTTCAATCTGCATATAGCTGCGCTGAAAACTGTAGGAATTACAAAAGATACTGTGCTTAACGACGGTTTCAGACTGACAACCCTTGTAGAGGGAATCGATAAAGGCTCGGGACTCGGAGTAAGCAGCATATTGCTTGGCGGATGTATTATAGCTTTGGGCAGGATGTTCGGCAAAGAGTATGATTCGGCTCAAGTGCTTAAAATGGTCTTCGTCGCTGAACAGATTATGGGTACGGGAGGCGGATGGCAGGATCAGGTAGGAGGCCTTTTGCCGTCGATAAAAGCGGGAACTACCGTCCCGGGTATTGAACAGGACCTTCAGATTGAATATATTGATATTCATCATTCCCTGCAAAAGGTTTTTGATGAAAGATTGGTGATTATTCCTACCGGTCAGCGACATTTCGGAAGATTTATAGTCAGTGATGTTGCAGACAGATATTTATCGGCAAATGAAGATTCGCTTTGCGGCCACAGAGAGATAAGAGAACTGAACACGGAGCTGACAGAAAGTCTTGAAAAGGGCAGTTATACTGAGTACTGCGGCTGCATCAACAGACATTTTGAGCTGTTAAAAAAGATATCGCCGTTAGTATCAAACGATAAAATAGATGCTTTGATATCAGATTGCAGACAAGAAATAGCCGACGGTGTCTCTGTTTGCGGCGCGGGCGGAGGCGGTTATTTGTTCGCCGTTCTTAAAGATGGTGTGACTGCGTCTGATGTTCAGGCCTTCATATCCCGAAAATATCCTTACATAACAAGTGAGGTTAAAAAAATCAGGATGTCAGAAGATAAACTTACAGGAGGTTGATAGTATGAAGAAAAACGCTTATCTTGTGCAGGCGAGCTGTCTTTACGGTAACACATATTATCTTCCTTATGCTGTAGGAATGCTCATTGCCTTCGCTGAAAATGATGAAAGAGTAGCCGAGAGCTACGACTTTAAGCGTATTATTTACAGTCTGGAAGACATAGATGAAAGCATTAACAGTCTTGATAATCCTGCATTTGTAGGCTTTTCAAACTCTATTTGGAATTACAGCTACAATCTGGAATATGCAAAGAAACTCAAGGAACGATATCCCGACTGTATTATTGAATTCGGGGGACACCATGTTCCTCCGACGGTTGAGTTTCTCGAAAAATACAGCTTTATTGATATTTTGATTCACCGTAAGGGCGAAGAAGCATTCAGAGATGTGCTTCTTGCTCTGGACGGAAAAAAGCTGCTGAAGGATATTCCGAATATTTCCTTCCGTTCAACTGACGGTGAGCTTATTCAGACGCCCGAAGCAAAAATCACTTTATCGGATTATCCGTCTCCTTACCTTACAGGTGTGTTCGACGATATATTGAAGGATACGCGCTACAGATTTTCCTGTGTTCTTGAAACAAACAGAGGCTGTCCTTATAATTGTTGCTACTGCGACTGGGGCGAGCTTAATTCTAAGGTCAGACTTTTTCCCTTGGATAAGGTTTTTGCCGAGCTTGATTGGATGGCAGAACACAAAATGGAATTTGTCTACTGCGTAGATGCAAATTTCGGTATGTTTGAACGTGATGAAGAAATAGCACGTAAGCTCGTTGAGCTGAAAAACACCAAGGGATATCCTAACCGATTACAGGTTTCTTATGCTAAAAATGAAATTGACAGGGTGTTCAGGATAAATAAAATGCTTGCCGATAACGGAATCGGTAAAGGTGCTACTCTTGCCATGCAAAGTCTTGAACCGGTTGTTTTAGAAAATATCGGCAGGATAAATATAAGCAACGAACAGTATTCAAAACAGATTGTGCAATACAGAAATGCCGGAATAACAACATATACCGAGCTTATACTCGGTTTGCCGGGTGAGACTTTTGACAGCTTCTGCAGAGGCTTGTGTGAAGTTCTTGAACTGGGGCAGCACAGTTCGGTCAGTGCATATTACTTTGAGCTTTTGCCTAATTCAAGGATAGCTCAGAAGGAATATCTTGATAAATATTCAATTAAAACAGTTACGACTGCCCTCAACCAATATCATTGTGAGAGTATGGATGAGGTTCTTTCGGGTCATTCAAGTATTGTTGTGGAAACCAACACAATGAGCTCTGATGAATGGATTAAAGCAAATGAGTTTTCTACCTGTGTGCAGAGTATGCACCATTTCGGTATATTGCAGTGCGTTGCAATGTATGTGCGTAATACTTGCGGTGTTTCATATTACGATTTTTATTCAGCTCTTTACGCATATATGGAACAAAACGAATTTTGCGGACCTGTGTTCAGAATGGTGTCTTCCGTTCTCAGAAACTTTGTTGACGGCAAAGGCGGACTTACTTATCAGAATGATATATTCGGCAAAATAACCTATCCGTTGGAAGAAGCTGTGTTTTTAATGTTTCTTTATGAATCTGAAAGATTTTATGCGGAAGTAAAGCCCTTTATAATGAAATATATTCAGGATGAAGATTTGCTGGATGAGCTGCTTCGTTATCAGAAATCGGTGGTTTTAAAGCCGGCGGACAAAGAGCAGATTGCTGAATTTAAATACAGATTCAGGGATTATTTCGATGCTGTATTAAAAAACGAGTGTGCAGCTTTAGAAAAGAATTTTGTTAAATACAAATTTGCTACTCCTTTCGAAACTCACAGTTGGGAGGATTATGCAAAAGAAATAATTTGGTTCGGCAGACGTAACGGAAGAATGATGTATTCCAATATGCCGAACAGTATAGAGAATGTAGAATGATTTTTGCTCAGAAGGAGGAGTCTTATGACTGCAGCAAAGCGACTTAAAAATGACAACAGCTTTTCTGTAAGTAAATGGGCATGCTATCTGGTGCCGTTTCTGTTTTTTGGCGGCAACCTGTTGTATTGTCTGTTAACAGGAAAGGTAACAAATGTAAACGGTTATTATCTGATACATATGTTATATACTTACGATCGCGGGTTTATATCACGTGGATTGGTGGGAGAGATCATCAGCTGGTTTACAGATACGGTGTCTGAAGATACGACCAGAACAGTTATGATTGTTTTCAATATTATGTTGATGATTTGCTGTTCTTTGTATGTAGGAAAGCTTCTGACAGTTGTTCGAAAGGATGAAAATCGTTTCAAATCGGTTGCAGCGATTCTTTTCATGTTTTATGTGTTGGCATTACCTATAAACACTTATTACCAGGATTTCAAACAGGATAAGCTTGTCTGGGCACTGAGCTTTTTATCGTTATTTTTGATTTATAACAAGGTGGGAATCTGCTTTGTTCCGATAATATGTGTTTTGCAGACATTGATTAATCCTATATTCCTGTTTACAAGCATGGTTCTTGTTTCGATAATACTTTTGCAGGAATTTCACGACAGCTCCTACAAGGCGAAAAACGGTGTAATTTGTGCGGCTTCATACATATCAATGATAGCACTCGGTTTGTTTTCGTTGCTTTCAGAAAAAAGTGTCGGCTTTGCCGATTCAACAGAAATGATGGAGTATTATTTTTCAAGATATACAGGCGCGTTGTCTGTGGATACAGTGGAATACTTTAAAAACGTATGGTTACTGGACTTTTTTACCCCCTTTGAAGAATTCTTAAAGGTAGGCTTTCAGGTATATTTTGTTGAAATCGGAAACGGTGCAAGAGTAATCGCCATGTTTATAATAGTTGCTTTGCCTGCTCTGATAGTTACCACGATGTTTTGGAAGAGAGCTATGCGAAAAGCGGACAACAAAGTGCAGAAGTTTATTTTCTTTTTGTGTATGATTGCTCCGGTTGTGGTTCTTCCGCCCGTATTGCTCGCTTGGGAATTTGCAAAGTATGTTTATAATTTTATGTTGGTGCAGGTAGGACTCTTTATGTACTATGTCACAAGAAATAACGACGCTGTGTGCGGTACGATAAATGATTTAAAAGAGTACAGTAAAAAGCATATGATTATTCCGATAATTTCGGCTTGCTATTTTGTGTTTTTTATTGCTGCTTACACTCAATGATAAGAGGTTCCTTATGAATGTGAAAAAAAATAAATTCTTAACGGATATGGTTGTTTTTATATTTACTTTAGTGAAAGTAATTGTTTTTTCCTCTACCGCAAATCTGGGTTTTTCTTTAAATTCAGAAATGCAAATGGAAGCACATAATGTTGCTTTCCTGATATCAGCACTTTTCTATAGTGTTGCTGTGACCGTATTAATTCATTGCGTTTTAAAGGCGCAGGGAGACAAAAGCAACGGAATTTGTATATTTCTTCTTGCAGACCCGTTAAGCTTTTTTGTTCAGAAAAGCACGGGAAGTATGTTGATTGTCGGATTCGCTATGTTCTTTGCGGCAACTGTAATTAAAAATAAAACCGCACTAAATAAAACTGTAGCTTTGGTTTTGACTTTGGCTGTTATGATGACCTTAGCTCCTGAGACCTTCTTCGGTTTTGTTCCTGCAGCTGTAATGCTGTATGTTTTATCTGAAAAAAGACCTGTCAACAAGAACACTGTAAAGGCTTTGTCCGCGTCATCAGCTGTGGCGATTTTGGCAGGCTTGTGCATCAATGCTTTTGTTATCAGGGGTTCAGAATCAGTTAAAACCGCAGTTGACAGATTTATCGGCTTGAACGATGCGATATCAAATGTTTATTATGTGTTTATTATACCCGCGGTTGCGCTTGGCTTTGTTTTGTTCTCCTTGATTATGATGAGTGTCGATGTCGGCAAAAACAAAGATAAGAGCCCTGAAATTGTCAAAATTTCTAAGTCTGTGAGAGCGATTGTCTTAATATCAATTGTTTCTACGTTCTTTTTTAGTAAGGTGAATCTGTATACAGTGAGTTTTTTGTTGCCGACCGCTGTTGTTGTTCTTTTGTGCAACGAAAACCCGTATGCAGTTAAAACTATTGAAAAAACAAACAGATTTATCGACGAAAACAAAGGTGTATTCCTTGTCGGCCTTATATTAACCGTATATGTGTTTTCACATCTGCTGTTAAGATACGCGAATACCGGCTGTCTGGTTTCTGAGTTTATTTTCGGATAAGGTCGGATTTATGATGCAGCAAAACAAATGAACAGACTCAGCTTTATGGTGTCTGATTTGTGATGAGAGTTGCAAATTACAGATAGTTTTCAATGCACAGACCTCCTTCTCCCTCTGTATAGTCGGGTCATAAGGAGGTTTTGTTGTTATTTAAGAGGTCGGAACAGAAGCTGCTGATTTTTGTTGAAAAAATTTAAAATTATGATAAAATAAATGTAACGCATATATATGCCAAAAAATTCAGGAGGAATATTATGGAAGAGAAAAAGCTCTGCTTCAAAGAACTCGTTTGCGGTTGGGAAGCTCTCAACATTGCTTTAAAAAACTACAATAAAATTGATTTAGAAATTTTTGGTAAAACATTTACACAAACATATCTTTTCTTTAAGGAGTATTCCGATAAGGATAAAATTAAAAGAGAACATATCGATCTGATAATCAGTGCGGCTTTATTTGCAAATGCCGACAACAAAGATATTGATTTTTATTGCCGTGCTGCTTTGGTGCTGACCGATAGAATGTTGAATGCTGTTATAAACAATGCGTGCGAATCGGATAAAGCGGTTGTGTATATTCTTGAAGCCCGCAAGGAAATTTATCTTGATTTTAATGACGTAAATGCATCTGTTAAAAAGCTTGCAAAATTTTTCGAGTTGGATTATTATGATATTTGATCAATCTGAAAAATTCGTTTAATGCTGTATTAATGATATATATAAATTACTTCGTGCTGTAATACAGAAAAAGAAAGAAGGAAGTTAAAATGAAAAAGAACACTTTGCTTAAAGCTTTTTGTATAGGTACTCTTTTCTGTGCCTTTGTATACGGCCTTGCGTTACCGTTTTTCTGGGGAAACAATCCTGCCTCTGAGCTTGGTACTCTGTCTCTTCTGTGTGAAGACAGAAAAGCATATTTCTGGCTTTGGGGAGTGCTTACCTCCGGCGGTATCTTTATAAATACGCAGTATATGTTCGGCAAATTCGGAATGAAAAACAAATTCCTGACCGTTCTCGGTGTGCTCGGCTTTGTGAGTATGGCTCTTGTTGCTCTCACGCTCGGCCACAGTATCGAGGATTGGAACCCGAAGAG
This sequence comes from Acutalibacteraceae bacterium, assembly GCA_045537815.1. Lineage (GTDB taxonomy): Bacteria > Bacillota > Clostridia > Oscillospirales > Acutalibacteraceae > UBA6857. The sequence continues at coordinate 18,772 of JAZSQD010000038.1, forward strand.
AATTGCCCACTGGGTTGCAACCGGCTGCTTTATTGCCTTCACTGTCGCTTCCATCGCCCTGTATTTCATTATCAACCGCAAAAAGCATCCCAAATTCAATATGCTTACGGTTTGCACCTTTTTGATTCTCGGCACCTTTGTTGTGATTTTTGCTGTTGTGGGTAAGAGTGCCCTTATGGAAATGATACCTCTTGCACTTATTGAGATTTTTCTTTTTGCCGTTAATTTCACACCTTGGATAAAGGCAAAAGAATAATTATATTTATCCCTACTGATTATTGGTGGGGATTTTTTAGTTATACACCTCCTTTGCCTTGAAAAACGGCAAGGATTGGTTTATAATGTAAATATGCTTTTATATTTAAAAGGAGAAAAAAGATGGATATTCTCAATGAAAACAAATGGGTAAAAGAGCAGCTCGATCAGGTTACGCAGTTCTGGCTTGAAAACGGTATGGATGAGATTAACGGCGGCGTTTACACCTGTCTTGATAAGGACGGTAAGGTTTTTTCCACCGATAAAAGTGTGTGGATGCAGGGACGCTGCGGATGGATATTTGCTTATCTTTGTCATTGCTACGGTGTGAGGGAGGAATGGCTCAGGGCGAGTAAAAGCTGTCTTGATTTTTTGGAAAAGTATTGCATTAACCATAAAGCCGGAGGCAGACTCTATTTCACCGTTACCGCTGACGGCAAGCCCCTCAGACAGAGAAGATATTGCTATTCCGAGGCCTTTTACTGTATCGCAAATGCTGAATATTACGGCGTGACGGGGGAAAAGGAGCACCTTGAAAGAGCAAGAAGAGCCTATGATATGTATTGGAATCTTAATCACGGCATGGCTGACCCTACGGGGCTTGGTGCAAAAACAGAGCCTGAGACCAGAAGTGGACGTGCTCTCGGTATACCGATGATACTTCTTAATGTTACCTCGGTCATGCTTCGTGTTGACGGCGAAAGAAGTGAGCTCTATAACGAAAGAGCCGACGAATGTGTGAGAGATATTCTTGCTTACCACGTAAAAAAGGAGCTCGGCTGTACCCTTGAGTCTGTGGCTCCCGACGGCACACCGAGACTTGATATAACCGAGGGCAGAGTCGTAAACCCGGGCCACGATATAGAATGCAGCTGGTTTCTTATGGAAAGAGCAAAGGCAACGGGAGATGAGAAGCTTTATAAAGAAGCGGTTGAGATATTTGATATGGCGTATGAAAAAGGCTGGGATAAGGAGTACGGCGGAATTCTTTATTTCTTTGACTGCCTCGGCAATCCTCCCGAAGCCTATGAGCACGATATGAAGCTCTGGTGGCCTCACAATGAGGCTCTGATCGCCTCTCTTATGATTTACCGCGATACAGGCGATGAAAAATATCTTAAAATTTTTACGGATATTCTCGATTACTGCAAAAAGTATTTTGCATCTGCACCCTGCGGTGAATGGTACGGCTATCTCAGACGTGACGGAAAGCCCACTCTGCCTGCTTGCATAGGCTCTACCTTCAAGGGCCCCTTCCACGTGCCCAGATGTCTTATTATGCTTGATAAAATGACTGAAGAAATAATGGAAAGAGGTAACTGAAATGTCAGATAAATTTACGGGTATCTATCCTGCCTTTTATGCCTGCTATGACGATGAAGGTAATGTTTCTGCCGAAAGAACAAAGGCTCTTGTTGAGTTCCTTATTGAAAAAGGCGTTGACGGTCTTTATGTAGGCGGCTCATCCGGTGAGTGCATATATCTCAGCGTTGAAGAAAGAAAAAAGACTCTTGAAGCGGTTATGGACGTTGCAAGAGGCAGAATTAAAATAATAGCCCACGTTGCCTGCAACAACACCAAGGACAGCTGTGTTCTCGCAAGGCATGCAGAGAGTCTCGGCGTTGATGCCATTGCGGCAATTCCGCCTATATATTTCCGCCTTCCCGAAAAGGCGATTGCAAAATACTGGAACGATATTTCCGAGGCGGCGCCCGAAACTGATTTTGTCATATACAACATACCTCAGCTTGCAGGGGTATCTCTTACCTTGTCGCTTCTTGGTGAAATGCTTAAAAACCCGAGGGTTGTGGGCATAAAAAATTCATCCATGCCCGTTCAGGATATTCAGATGTTCCTTCGTCAGGCAAAAATGAGCGGCAGAGAAATCACCGTCTTTAACGGACCCGATGAGCAGTTTGTCAGCGGCAGGATTATCGGTGCGGCGGCAGGTATAGGCGGCACCTATGCGGTTATGCCCGAGGTTTTCAAAAAAATGGATAAGGCACTTGCCGAAGGGGATATCAAAAGAGCACGGGAGCTGCAGGATATGGCAGACGAGGTTATATACACAATGTGCTCAGCCAAGGGCAATATGTATGCGGTGGCAAAGGCGGTGCTTAACAAAAGAGCGGGTCTTATTTGCGGCGGTGTAAGAGAGCCTCTGCTCAATCTTCAGCCCGGTGATGAGGATGTTGTTATGAAGGCTTATGAGCTTATTGAAAAAGCATTGGCATATTGACGGAGGGTAAAAAATGAAAACAAAGGAAGCTATAATAAAAAAAGAAAGCAAGCAGCTTTCTTCACTTAAAAAAATGCAGCAGAGAGGAAATTCGGGTAAATATTTTCTTGTTCTGCTTATGCTTATTGCCATAGTCAATATCCTTGATGAGGTTACAAGTAATCTCACGGTTACGGTGCAATCCTCCTTCGTTACGGAATTTTTTGTCAACAATCCCTTTATGGGCAAATATTATTCCTATGAGGACGGACTTGCCTTCCATTCGGGTATAGGCGTGTTCACTTATGTTTTAGGCATCATCACACCCTTTTATAAGGCTCTTGCCGACAAATGGGGCAGAAAGCCGCTCTTTGCAATTTCTACACTCGGTATGGCGGCGGGACTTCTTGTTATCCATCTTTCCTCAAGCTACATAATGTTCCTTGTGGGCTTTGCAATTATCAGCTTCTTTATGGGTCACGATATACAGATTATATATATTCTCGAAGAAGCTCCCGATAAGCACCGTGCAAAGATTTACAGCTTCCTCAAAAGCTTTGGTATCTTAGGTGTTATACTTATCCCGACCTTAAGGGATTTGCTTATGGGTGATGATGCTACAAAATGGCGTGAGATTTTCCTTGTTCCTGCACTTTTAGGCTTTGCGGCGGTTGTGCTTGTGCTTCTTTTTGCTAAGGATACCAAGGTCTTTGTCAATGAGAGGGTTGCATATCTCTCACGCTCTTACGAGGAGCGTCAGGCAGAAAAGGAGCTTAAAAAGCAGAAGAAGGAAGCTCAGCGTAATCAGTCAGGCGTTTTTAACGGTGTGAAATACATTTTTTCCAATAAGGATACAAAAATGCTGATTATTTCCCACATTATTTTTGACTCTGCAATGCCTGCAATCGCTCTGTATTTTGAATCATCAATGCACCGCGCGGGTATGAGCACAAGTGATATCACAAAGGCTTTGTTTATGGTGCCGGTGATATATGCGACCATAACCTTCCTTTCGGGCTTTATTGCCGATAAGCTGGGCAGAAAAACCACAGTCAACCTTTTTTCCGTGACCTGCGTTGCGGGCTACAGCCTTTTTGTTGCAGGCATACTTCTCGGATGGAATCCCTATCTCCTCGGTGCTCTTGCGGGTCTCTATCAGGGCTCTTATTGGATTGGCAGAGACTATATGAATGTTATGATGACAGAAAAGGTGCCCACAGATATCAGAGCCTCTGTTGTCGGTGCTGAGGGACTGCTTGTTATTATAGGTCTTGCAGTTGGTTATGTTCTCACAATCGTGGGTATGACCCTTATGCCTATATGGTGGGCGTGCCTTGCAGTTTCAATTCCTGCGGTTTCTGTTGCGGCAATTATGTTTGCGCTGAAGGTTAAAGAAACCAAGGGTATTAATCTTGATGAAATAAACTGATAAAAAGTGAAGAGCCTTCCCTCTTGTGACGGGAAGGCTCTTTTGTCGTATTTTTAATCAATAATATTTATTTAGCGGCTAAGCTTTTCAATTTCTTCAATGGGGCCTGCGAAATCCTTTGAAACGGTTGCACCGAGAGGCTTTTCGCCCTTGATGAAGGCACCGAACATAAAGCCCTTGACGTCGGTTGACATCTGGAATTTTGAAATTACGTTGGTGAGAGCCTTTTTCTTGTCCTCGTTCTGAAGGTAAATGCAGTTTTCGAGAGTGATCTCAATTTTTGCATCAGCCTTTGCGCTGAGGGTTACGTCAAGAGTCTTGCCCTGCTTTTTAGCCTCAAATTTTGCTTCCTTGCCGTTTACGGTTACGGTAACATCGGCGTCGGTGATGTCCTTGAATTTAAGAGTGAAGCTTCTCTTTGCGGGAACAACCGCTGCAGTACCCTCTGCCTTATTTATGCTGAGAGTAACCTTGTCACCCTGTTGAGCTACGGTAAAGGCGGTCTTGAGATATTCGCCCTGCTGATAGGAGAGGGTCTCGCCGTCATCCTCGTAAAGGGTGAAGCTGCTGTTGCCTCTGTATACGAGCACCTCAAACTCTGCGGGGTTGGAGCAATCGTTGATTCTGTCGTTCTTGCTCATGGGGATGATTGCACCCTCCTTTGCAAGCACGGGGATATAGTCTATATCACGGTACATCTTGACGAACTTGTTGCCCTCATAGATTCTGCCGGTGAAAATATCGGTATATCTTCCTTCGGGAATCCATACATTGACACCTGCAAGGTTAGTGCTTTCGCTTGTATGCTCGGTGATGGGAGCAACGATAAGCTCTGTGCCGAAGAAAAATTCATTTCTGCAGTTATATGCGCTTTCATCCTCGGGGTAAGCGTAATACATAGGCTCACAGATTGCTCTGCACTCGGTGTGGGTACGGTAGTTCATTGTGTAGATGTAGGGAAGGAGCTTGTGCCTTAAGCGAAGAGCATCCTTTGCGATTCTTTCAACGGGACCGCTGTAATTCCAGGGCTCCTTGCCTGCAAATTCGTTGTTTGTTGAGTGAAGTCTGTTAACGGGGCTGAATACGCCGAGCTGTACCCAGCGAAGATATAACTCGTCATCCTTCTTGCCCATACAGTGACCGCCTATATCGTGGCTCCACCAGGGATAGGCAACGTTTGAAGCGGTAGCGGTAAAGCCGGGCTGGAAGTCGAGACTCTTCCAGGTCTGTGTTGTGTCACCGCTGAAGCCGAGGGGATAACGCTGAGAGCCTGCACCGCAGAAGCGGGAAAGAATGAGAGGTCTGTGGTTATCCTTGGCATTGTCGAGGAAGTGGTAGTGGTTGAGAGCCCAGAGAGGGTCAAGTCCGGGTACGTTTGTGTGAGTGCCCTGCTGCCAGTCGATCCACCAGAAGTCAACGCCCTGCTTTTCAAAGGGATGGTGAAGGATATCGAAGTAGTTTTCGATGAACTTTTTATCTGTGATGTCAAATTTTACGGGCTTCTTGTCGGCAGGGTTCTGCCCCATAGCCTTGCACATATCCTCATACTGATTTTCAAACCAGCGTACACCCATAGAGGGGTGGATGTTGAAGGTTGTATGATAGCCGTCATCCTTAAGCTTTTTGAGGAAGCCTTCGGGGTCGGGGAAAAGGTCGGTGTTGAAGCTGTAGCCTGTCCAGCCTGTTGACCATACGTCATAAACGTATTCCATAAAGTTTTTATGGGGCATAACCTTATGGCTGTCCTTGCCGAATTTTTCCTTGATATTAACCCAATGCCAATCCATATCAACGGTAGCAACGGTGATGGGTATCTCTTCCTCCTTGAATTTATCCATAAGGGTGAGGTATTCCTCCTGAGTGTATGCCTTGTAGCGGCTCCACCAGTTTGAAAGAGCGTAACGGGGGATAAGGGGAACCTTGCCCGTAAGCTTGTAAAGGTCGGTTGTAGCGCCGATATAGTTGTTGCCGTAGGCGAAGTAGTAAATGTCGCTTTCCTTGTTGTCTCTGGGAAGAATTGTACCGTCCTGCTTCATAACGAGAGTGTCGCTGTCGTCGAGAATAGCAACACCGTTCTTTGAGCATACGCCGTCACCGAGGGTGATGATGCCTGCGGTTATGTCAAGAGTACGGCAGGTACCCTTAAGGTTGTCCTTGTTGTAATCGGTTACAACTCTGCCGTCACGAAGCTTGATGCGAAGCATTTTCTGCTCCTTGAGTGAATAAAGATAATTAGCCTTTGTTGTCTTGATTTCGATTTCCTCAGCCGAGTCCTTGACCTCATACTTTGCTGCATCAAAATCACGGAACCATACGCTCTGTGTTGCCTCGTCGCAGAAACGGGCGTTTTTCTGCACCTCTACACGAAGAAGGCAGGGGGTGATAACGGTAAATCTTACGTTGCCTCTTATGATGCACTGCTCCTCGGGAGCAACGGGGGAAGCATCAATGGCAAATCTTTTTGCAAAGTTATCCATAATAATCTCCTTTATGTTTTATTCTACGGCGATGATTTCGCCGGGCTTGTCTACTGTCAGGCGGTATTTCTTACCGTAATCCATACCTGCCGAGAGAAGGACACTTCTTTCGTTGCAGTTATAGACCGCACTCCAGAGAGTGATAACGGGATGCTTCAGAAGCTTATGCTTGTAGTCGAGTACGCACTCGGAAAGAAGCTGCATAGCACCGTCCTCGGTGATTACACCGTCGTTTTTTCTCAATGTCTTTTTTATGTGGCAGTAGCGGTCATAGCCTCTGCCGTCGTGATTGTCGCCGCCTTCGGTGAGGAAGTAGTTTGTAAGGGCGAGATTCTCGTCCTTTTTCTCCTGCCTTATGACGTGCATTCTGTTGTTCACATATTCGATAATTGCGCTGTTACCCTCGGCATCGGCAAGCTGATAGTGATAGTTGATGAAAAGGGAATCGTGCATATCGTACTGTGAGAAGAGCTCAATAGCCTCGTCAACGGTTGCACACCTGTCAAGTGCTGCGCGGATTGCAACAGTGGTAATGATAGGCTTTTTGCCTGTTTCCTGCTTTGTTGCCTTTGACTTTATTTCAAGCACTGCAATGCTGAAGCCTTTTTCGTTGATGCCGTCCATAGCCATATAGGGAGCGCCCATAACTCTCATATGCTTCTTTGAGTTTTTGAGGGTCAGATGCTCTGTGCCGTGAAGGAAAAAGGTTGTGTCGATGATTGAAACACTTTTATAGCCATTTTCGGGTGCAGTCCAGCATACGGCGCAGGGAGCCTTTTTATAGTCAAAGTTTCTGCCGAAAATATACTGTCCTTCGGGGGTTTTCGCATTGAAGGTTGAGCAGGCAAAGCCGCCGTGTGTCGGATTCGGCATAACTGCAGTGCGAAGCTTTTTCTGAAGGAAAAGCACTGCATCCATAATTGTACCCACACCCTTTTTGAGAAGCTCATCAAGACCGTAATCGTTTTCGTAAACGAGAGTCCAGATGTTATCATCAATCTGAGTGAAGGATGAAAGAGTTTTCTGTGTCAGAATATTGTTTTCTTTCTTTATCATATTTTTGTCCTCATTTGCTTTGGTCTGCATTTCAGTATAGCACAGTTTTACGGCTATAACAAGAAGAAAAGCCAATTAAAAAGAGTATATTCGATAAATTTTTATAAAACCGTTGCAATCCTGAGGAAAAAGCATTACAATAAAGGAAAGAAAACAGAAAAGGAGAATTATTATGAGTGAAACACTCCGCACCTATGTGCCCTTCCAACAGTGGAAGGAAAAATCAAAGCAGACAGAATACACTAAGGCAACACCGCTTCTTGCTCCCGACGGAACACTTCTTGCAAAGGGCTGGGCAAGACACAATGTTTTTGATTACAACAGAGACTATGTAAAAAAAGGCAGCCCTATGAGCAAAAAGGAATGGGACTTCTATCAGGTTGCTGACGGCAATTATATGGTACAGCTCAGCTTTGCAAATATCGGCATCGGCGGATATGTTGCAGGCAAGCTTATCGACCTTAAGGCAGGCAAGGTTATCGTTGACGCAACTCAGCTCTTCCTCGGCGGCAAGAAATATCTTCCTCCCCTCAAGGGTGACGTGCCTAACCGCTTCAAGGCAAAAATCGGTAAGGCTGAGTTTGATTTCGATACCAAGGAGACCACAAGAACACTCTGGTTCAGAATGGCTCTCAAGGGCAAGACCGTTGAATGTAAGTTTGAGATGGATATTATGCCCGGCCTTGAAAACATTACAACAGTACTTCCCTTCCCCGGCGACAACAAGAAGTACTTTATGACCACAAAGCAGACCTGTATGCCTTGTAAGGGCTATTACAGAGACGGTGACAAGACCTATGAATTCAGCAAGGAGGACAGCTTCTGCGCTCTCGACTGGGGCAGAGTAAACACACCTCACAAGATGGTATGGTACTGGGGCAGCGGCTCACAGTATATTACCGATGCCAACGGTGAAAAGAAGCTCTTCGGCTTTGAAATCACATGGGCAATCGGTGACGAGAGCAACGCAACAGAAACCTGTATCTTCTATGACGGTAAGGTGCATAAATTCGGCGCGGTTGACGTTGAAACCTTCCCCAAGCCCGACAAGTTTATGGAAGACTGGGTATTCATCTCCGAGGACAAGCGCTTCAATCTTACGATGAAGCCCACCTTCGACCATCATTCGGATATGAACCTTGGTATTGCAAGAATGCACACCCATCAGGTACACGGCCTCTGGAGCGGCGACGTAATTCTTGATGACGGCACAAAGCTTGAAATCAAGGATATGTACGCTTTCTGCGAATACGTTGAGAATAAGTGGTAAGAAAAACGGCATCCTTCGGGATGCCTTTTTAGTAGTCAGTAGTCAGTAGCCGGTAGTCACGCGCTATCGTGGACGGAAGAGGTAAGGTGATGTCCGCGGAAATAAGGTTGATACAGTAG
>JAZSQD010000143.1:0-18859 GCA_045537815.1 Acutalibacteraceae bacterium
CTTAATCTTGGCTCCCCTGAAAGGGGAGCTGTCCGTAAGGACTGAGGGGTTGCAACCTCTACCATAAAATACACCTTACCCGTAAGGTCGTCACGGCCGTCCAATGGACGCCCCTACCGTGTTAAATTAAATATATTTATCGGTCAGATTTGCGGTCACGGCGAGCCGTGTCCCTACCGTATCGTTTTTGATTTAGGGAAGATGAATATCTTACACCATTAAACGCCCATCGGGCGTTCCCCTGACTACTGGCTACTGACTACTGACTACTTTTCCTCAGACCTTGCTTATTACTACTAGTCCCTAATCCCTGCCACCCGTCTCCGTCGCAATTCTGCACTCTGCATTCTGCATTAAAAAAACGCCCCTGAGGGCGTTTTTTCTGTCTTCTCATATATGGCAAGCATCGTGGTCGTGGTCTTCAATCTTGCCTACAATGGGCTCAGGGTCAATACCCTGCCTCTTGTAATAATCTGCAAGAGCCGCCTTGATTGCCTGCTCAGCAAGAACTGAGCAGTGAATCTTTACTGCGGGGAGACCGTCAAGAGCCTCAACAACTGCCTTATTTGTGAGCTTGAGAGCCTCGCTTATGGGCTGACCCTTGATCATATCCGTTGCGATTGAGCTTGTTGCAATAGCACTTGCACAGCCGTATGTTTTGAACTTAACGTCAACGATAATGTCGTTTTCGATTTTGAGGAACATCTTCATAATATCACCGCACTTGGCGTTACCGATTTCACCGATACCGTTTGCGTCGGGAATTTCACCTACGTTATGAGGCTCTGCGAAATGTTCCATAACCTTCTTGCTGTATTCCATTTTACTTATTCTCCTTTTCCTGTTCTAATATATGATCCCAGAGAGGGGACATTGAGCGAAGTCTGTCGATGATGGGGGGCAGTACCTCGAGGATATAGTCAACGTCCTCCTCGGTATTGTTTTCGCTGAGTGAAAGCCTCAGTGAGCCATGGGCAACCTCGTGCTTGAGACCGATTGAAAGAAGCACGTGGCTGGGGTCAAGTGAGCCCGATGTACAGGCTGAGCCGCTTGATGCACAGATACCCTTGAAGTCGAGCATAAGAAGGAGGCTTTCACCCTCTACGCCCTCGAAGCACATACTGAAGTTACCGGGAAGTCTGTGCTCTGTGTCGCCGTTGATTCTTGAGTGGGAAATCTTGCTTGCACCCTCGAAAAGCTTGTCTCTGAGTGCGGATACCTTTTTTGCGTTTTCCTCAAGATGCTCACACATATCTGTGATTGCAACACCGAGACCTACGATGCCGGGTACGTTTTCCGTACCGGCTCTTCTTCCGCTTTCCTGAGCACCGCCCTCTATAAGATTGGGAAGGCGCAGACCCTTTTTGCAGTAAAGTGCGCCGATGCCCTTGGTAGCGTGGAATTTATGTCCCGAAAGGGAGAGCATATCGATATTCTGCTCTTTAACGTCAATTTTCACGTGACCTACTGCCTGAACTGCGTCGGTGTGGAAAAGTACGCCCTTATCGTGGCAGAGCTTACCGATTTCAGCAATGGGCTGCACAGTACCGATTTCGTTATTTGCATACATAATTGTTACAAGGCAGGTTTCGTCAGTGATTGCCTTTTCAACATCCTCAACACGGACGATACCGTTTTCATAAACGTCAAGATAGGTTACTGTGAAGCCTTCCTTTTCAAGAGCCGCCATAGTGTGAAGCACGGCGTGATGCTCAAACTTTGATGTGATAAGATGCTTCTTTCCTTTTTTTGCACCGAGAGCCGCTGCACCTCTGATAGCCCAGTTATCAGCCTCTGAGCCGCCTGAGGTAAAGAAGATTTCCTTACTGTCGGCACCGATAGCATCGGCAACCTGCTGTCTTGCTTTTTCAACCGCCTTGTGAGCTACCTGACCTACCTCATAAAGGCTCGAGGGGTTACCGTAATGCTCTGTCATATATGGGATTATTGCTTCGACTACCCTTTTTGAAACAGGAGTAGTTGCGGCATTATCTGCATAAACAAATCTCATTTCAAACACTCCAATTCTGTTTTTTCTATTGTCTGACTTCTTTCGGCCAAGTCCTTCAAGGTAATTGAGCTTACAACCGAAATAGTCGCTTTATATATTTCCGTCCAGATAAAGGACGTAACACAGTCGCAGTAATTCTGACATCTGCCTTCATCCTCAGCGCAGGCAACGGGAGCGAGAGAGCCCTCTGTGGCCTTGAGAATATCCTCAACAGTGATTTTATCCGCAGGACGTGTCAGATGATAGCCACCCTTTGCACCGCGTACCGATTCAACAAGCTCGGCTTTTGTAAGCTTGCCGATAATCTGCTCGAGATACTTTTCTGAAAGATGCTCCCTTTCGGCAATATCCTTGAGAGAAACACAGCACTCCTGCCCGTTTACTGCAAGATCTGTCATAATACGCAGACCGTAGCGTCCCTTTGTGGAAATTTTCATCTGTTTCACTCCTTTTCTGTCATAATTCCTACTTCAATGGTAGTATATCATTATTTTCAATTCATAGCAAGTAGGTATGAATTATTTTTTGTTAAAATTATTATATCCTGCGCAGAAAAATTTTATGCAAAATGCAGAATTGCGACAAAGTCGGGCGTCAGGGATTAGGGAATAGGGACTAGGGAATAGGGATTAGGGACTAGTAGTAATAAGCAAGGTCTGAGGAAAAGTAGCCAGTAGTCAGGGGAACGCCCGTTGGGCGTTTAATGGTGTAAGACGATTCAGGCACTTCAAATAAAACCTCTCCCGTAGGGTAGGGCCTGTGTGCCCTACTTGATAATCTGACAGGTAGATGTATTTGGCGGTTGGGTGGTTGAACCCTTCCGTCTTTTGCTTCGCAAAATCCACCTTCCCTTTCAAGGAAGGCAAGAAAATTTAAGAAAAATGCAGAAGCTAACAAGGCATTCTCTTACTGAAAGCTCACATTTAGCGGCTACGCGGTGCGGAATATACGGTAGGGTGAATTAAGACGTTTAGGGTGGAGATGTATTTACGGAAAGGGTACAACAGAGCGGTTTACTTTGTATAACACATAAGTAATGCACCGCATAAAGCTCCCGATTGGCGGTAAAGCAGACGAAGAGAAATGTTGAGCCCGAAGATAAATACACATTAATTACGGAAATATCTCTGCTGAAAGGACAGAATCTTTCTGAGAAGCAATGCGAAACCGCTTTCGGACCGATAGCACTATAGAGCATTTTGCTTCCTTTGTTGCTCAGGACAAAGTTCTAAATAGCTCCGCAGGAGCCAACTAAGCTTAGCCCTCCTTGAAAGGGAGGGTGGCGGCATAGCCGTCAGGAGGGTTCGTGCCCGAGCGGCATGAGCGATGACGACTGACGGTAAGATTAAATATAAAGGTAAAAAAATGGTTTATGTTCATAGGTCGCCGTGGGCGTCGACCCCTACAACACCCTTCTTGAATGAAAAACACCCGAAGACTGAGCCTCGGGTGTTTAATACTTTTATTCGGTTCTCAATGCCTCTACAGGATCCTTCTTAGCCGCTATAGATGAGGGAACAAGACCCGCAACAAAGGTCAGCACAACGCTTATACCGATAAGCATAAATGCCGATTCAGCCGGCAAGGCTGCGGCAGCACCCGTGCTTGTCAGAACTCTCAGAAGCACATTAATGGGAAGTTCCAACAGCAGCGTGGAGACAATACCCAATATACCTGCACCAAGACCTATCGTTATCGTTTCGGCGTTAAACACTCTTGAAACATCGCCCTTTGAAGCACCTATGGAACGGAGAATACCGATTTCCTTGGTCCTTTCAAGAACGGAAATGTAGGTGATAATACCGATCATAACCGATGAAACGATAAGAGAAATTGCAATGAAGACAACAAGAACATAGGTTACAATATTGACAACGCTGAGGATTGTTTCAAGCATCTGACCTACAACGTCGGTGGTTGTAATCTGATATTCCGGGTGACCGTCAGCGGCAACCTGTTCGTTATAATAATCTATAATCTTGGTTACCTCTGCCTTACATTCAAAATCCTTGGGATAGAAGTAAATTGATGTGGGGTTGTCAACGCCGTCATAGCCGAGAACACTCATCGTATTTTCATATGAGCACTTCGCATTCATAGTGTCAACATAAGCCTGCTTGAGAGCGAGCACCTGAGCATCGTCAAGATAGCCCTCGATAAGCTTTTTCTGAAGCTCAGTCATGTCGCCAAAGCCGAGAGTTGATGAAAGGTCGGCAATGTTAACAGAGCTGAGGTCTATATTCTCAACAAGGCTCATAAAGGGAGCAAGGTTGAGATAAGTCATATCAATATCGTTGAAATCAATATCCTTAAGGTCAAAGTCATTAACGGTAAGAGTGTTGAACTTAAGACCTGTAAGCACGTCTACACCGGGGTTTTTGAGCTGTTCCTGAACAACAGGTGAATTCTCTGTCATTTCAAGAGCATAATCCATAAGGTCGGTTCTGTAGCCGAGACCGTTTGTGCCAAGGGAGAAAACTGTTTCGTCATTGGGAAGAAGAACACCTACAATGCTGATTTCCAGACCGTTATCAATAGCCTTTTTAACAAACTCGGGGTCCTTGCTCTTATCCTTCCATACGCCTGTTTTCGGGTCTTTTTGCATAAGCTCGACAGGAAGAACAAGCTTGAATTTAAGACTGCAGATTTCTTCATAGGTATAAACGGTGTTTTCAAGACTGAGTGCATCTGAGCCGGCAAGGCTTGACATAAGGTCGTTTGAGAATTTACCCTGGTCTCTCAGGCCCAGACCGTAAAGCACAAATTCGGTGATTTCGCTGTTCTGGTCAAGAATGAGAACAACCTCGTTCTTAGCCTGAGGAAGTCTGCCGTAAACAACATCGTATTGCTGATTGATAAATTCTTCGTCACCGATAAGCTCATACCATGCATTAAGGATGGTGGTACCCGTGATACCCTCCATCATACTCATAAGGTCAACACCCTGGAAATCCTCAAGAAGAGTATTGGGGTTAACGTGAATGATTCCGTTATCCGTATCGGCACGGTAAATATTGAGGGGGGTTGTGTATCTGTATTGTATATCGTTACAGATTTCATCAAACTTTTCCTGATTTTCAAGGATGAATTTTCTGAAAGCGCCTACGTTGTTTGCATCTCTTTCGGAAACAAAGGTGTTGAGCATTTCCGTAAGAAGAGTGTTAACATAAACGTGTTCCTTATCGTGGTCGATATTGGTCGTTGTCGCCATCAGATTGGAAAAGCTGTTCATAATAGTTGAGGTGTTGACCGCCTCTCGCTCAACAGAATAGGGATAAGCAAGAAGGGCGTCAGACTGCATTCGTCCCACGTAATTTTCAATACCTGTAGAAAGAGCGATAATCAGAGCGATACCGATAATACCGATTGAGCCTGCAAAGGAGGTAAGCATCGTTCTCGTCTTTTTGGTCATGAGGTTACGAAGTGAAAGACCGAAGGCGGTTTTCATGCTCATAGAGGGCTTTCTGCCCTTTTTCTTCTCTTCCTCTGCCTTTGCCTTTTCATAGCGGAAATCTGCTGCCTCGGGCTCAAAGGGATTACTGTCGCCAATCATTCTGCCGTCTCTGAAGCGGACAATTCTGTTGGCATATTCATCGGCAAGCTCAGGGTTATGTGTAACCATAATGATAAGCTTGTCCTTTGAAATTTCCTTGAGGAGCTCCATAATCTGAATACTTGTCTCACTGTCGAGAGCACCTGTCGGCTCGTCGGCAAGAAGGATATCGGGATTATTTATAAGAGCACGGGCAATAGCAACTCTCTGCACCTGACCGCCTGACATCTGATTGGGCTTTTTATTGATATAGTCGCCGAGGCCCACCTGCTCAAGAGCCTTTATCGCTCTTTCTCTTCTCTCCGTTTTACCCACACCTGAAAGGGTAAGAGCGAGCTCAACATTGGCAAGAACAGTCTGATGAGGTATAAGGTTGTAGCTCTGGAAAATAAAACCGATAGAATGATTTCTGTATGTATCCCAGTCATCATCCTTAAAGGTTTTGGTGCTTTTGCCGTTGATGATAAGATCACCGCTTGTATATCTGTCAAGGCCGCCGATGATGTTAAGCATCGTGGTTTTACCGCTTCCCGAGGGGCCGAGAATTGCAACAAACTCGTTCTCTCTGAAATTGATGCTTACATTATTCATAGCTCTCAGGTTGCTGTCACCGGTCACATATTCCTTGACCACATCTTTCATTATGAGCATCTTTCTACCTCCTGTCAATCTTCCTCGGACTTGTTTTTTCTGTCCTCAATATAATACTTGATTTTATCTCTGTTGATTATTGCCGCCATAGCTGCAATAACAAATATGACACCCACAACCGTAAGCACGGCCTTGATAACCTTATCGTTGCCGCCCTTATATTCAGGCACATCGGGCTCATAATTATCGGGTTCGGTTACTTCTACTACAACTCTTTCTCTGAAAAAGAGCTTATAAAGCCATTCAACCGCTTCGTCAACGGTCATTGCCTTCACATCCTCACCGATGCCCTGAGCAAAGGAGGCAACCATCTGATTGTCGCCCATCTCAGTGAGAAGACTTTCAAGAAGTGAATCTATAACACCTTCATTACCGGGAAGCTTTACTATTTCGATAAGGTATCTGATAAGAGTTGCGGCAACCTCAGGCTGATCAGCCTTAACGGCATAAATCTGTATCATCGCACCGCTCTGTGTTCTCTTTGAAGGGGCTGTGATAAGCTGACCCATACCCTCAAACTGAGAAAGGTTAAGCTCAGGAAGAGCGAACTGAAGCTTCAGGCTTACAAAAAGATCGTTGATAAGAGCATTAGCGTCGATATTTGAAAGAGCCGAAAGGTCAATCATATCGGATATACCGAGCTTTTCGAGAATTGTCATAGCGGGATAGAAAAGATTTTCTATACATATTTTAAGTCCGCCGTTGTTAAGGAAATACATAAAATTGGGAAGTATTTCGGTAATTGTATACACAGGCTTGTCGAGGACTCTTTCAATAAGAGTGCAGATTGATGTGACCACAGGCTTAATGGCATCCTCTGTTTCAATAGCCTTTATATATTCCTCATAAGAAAGGATATCTTCGCCGTAAACACCGAGTGCCTCAAGCACGGGGATAATTGCCGTGTTGTAGCCGTCACTTCCGTAAAAATCAACAGCATCAAGGAAGGTAATTTTATCACTTGCCAGAAGAAGTCTGAGAAGCTCATCAGCGGGTCTGAGTACTGCACTGACCGCATTGACAAAGCCCTCTCTGTCACCGTCGGTAAAGCCCCAGTTGAGATTCTCTTTTCTTACATAGCTCCATGAAGAAAAATTCTTAAGCTGAGAAGCAACTGAGCTGAACTGTTCTTCTCTGAGACTTTTTGCAATTGCCTCAGGTGAAAGCTCAACACCGAGAAGAGCAATGACGCTCTTCAGCTCTTCACCCTCAAGAAGAGAATAAAGCTTAAGCACAACCTCTGAAAGAAGCTCATTTGAATAGAGCATGGGCTGCAGCATTTCTCTTAAGGAATTGAATTCACCGCCCTCGGCAATAATGTCGTTAAGAAGTCCGTCCATTTCTTCAACAACCTTGATATAGTCATCGTGGGCAAGATTAGGTGTATAGATAACCGTTGCGTCCTCCTGATTTGAGAAGGACCACTGATAGTTGTTGGGCTCACCCTTCTGAGCTGAAAGCAGAGCGACGAGAATAGAAATTATTTCATCGGTAGGCTTTGCAAGAAGGTTGGTGATAACGGTGTTAAGGTCAACCGTGTCCGCCTGCACATTTTCGGTCGCAATATTTATAATGAAATCCTTGCTGAGCTTGAGAGACTCGATAGCCCATCTGAGAAACTCGATATACACATCTCCCTTATTTGCAACAACCGTACCGTCGGTAACCGTGCCGCAGGAAGCAAAAACCTCAAGGTTTATGGGCGCCATTTTGATTCCCGACAAGGAGTTGCCGGCAAAGTTTATATCAAGATTGATATTTCCCTTGAGTGCACTCAGGTCAACAAAGGTGTCAATGCTCAGGAGAGGAACACCGAGAACGGAAATCTTGAGAGGCTCCATAAGCTTTGATATTGCCGACTCAAGTCCGCCGTTATTGACAAAATAAGCAATGGCGGGAAGTCTTTCGGTGAGCATCCTTGCAGGTGCCTCAAGGATTTTTTCCACAAAGGTAAGAATGTCAACGAGGACATGAGCTATCATAGAATATTTATTTGCCGCCGCATCATTATAAAAGACCTGGGGGCTTGTATATTCAGTCATACCCAGTGTCTGATAAATGGGAATAATGGAGTTTTCGTAACCCATCTCACCCTTAACGCCGAGAACGAGCACAAGGTCATAGTTGCCGCCGCATAAAAGAGTATAAAGAATAGAGTTGAGAGGACCGAAGGCAGTGCTTGCCGCAGCAACAAAGCTGTCTCTGCCGCTGATACCCCAGCTTACACCGGTAAGGTCAACGCTCTGCCATGAGGAAGCACTATTAAGCTTAGCCGCAACCTCGGGGGAGTTGACCAGATATTTTGCAACATCCGAGCAGCCTGCTCTGATTCCGAGAGTGGTGAGTGTATCCGCGTTTTCCTCAAGAGCCTTATATATTTCAACAACGAGAAATGAAAGCAGATTATCCGAGCAGATTTCAGGCATAAGCATATCCTCGAGAGTGGTGTTGCTCAGCTCTCTGAGAAAACCGCTTATGAGCTTATCCGTGTTTTCTATGGCATCCTCAGCCTGCTGAGCCGTAACACCCTGAGGATATGTAACGGCGCAGACACTCATAGGCATTATGCAAGCGATAATGAGCACCAATGTCATCAGAAAGCTTAAAAGTTTTTTTGATATTTTTCTCATCAGTTTATTCTCCTTTACTGTGCGGAATAAAGCCCTGCAAAGCGTCTGAAAATGCGCAGAAGCTCTGCCGTATCTTCCTCACCCAGCTCTTCAACAACGCTGAGTGCGTTTCTGGTCATTTCACACCGCAGCTCTCTGCAGTAGGCTGCACCGCTGTCGGTCAATGCGATAATTTTACTTCTTTTGTCTTTATCGTTACGGATAGTTACAACATATCCCTTTGCTTCAAGTGATTTGATAACTGCGGAAAGTCTTGCCGCACTGTAGTCAAGCTTTTCGATAAGCTTTGAGGGTATGCTTTCACCGCCGAAGAAATCTTCAAGAAGCAGAAGAAGTATGTTTTCGCCCTTGACGGTGAACTTTATGTTTTCAAGAAGCCGCTCCGTATTCACGGTTTCAAAGGTGTCGATTATCTCTTTTGCGAGAACTTCTTTATTCATTTCACATACCTCCCCCATTTTATTTAATAGTGTTAAGTAAATATACCACATCTGATTTTTTTTTGCAATCTTTACGGAGCTATTTTTACAGGAAAATCTCATAGTTTATAGAAAGTTCACATATATGCAAACTTTCCTAAACCTTTGGTGCATTTATTATTGACAACTTATGAAAAAGCCTGTATAATGCCCTTAGATTGTTCGCAACCTAACAAACTATTGTTGCAAAAGGAGAATATTTTTAATGAAAACGAGAATAGGCTTTGAAATAGCACGCACTTCAAGGCTGATACGCCGACGGCTCGATAACAGCGCCACCAAAAGCTATATTGATAACCTGACGGGTACCCACGGCAGAGCAATCGGCTTTTTCTGGCACAACAGAAACAAGGATGTTTTTCAGAAGGATTTTGAGCAGGAATTCAACATCCGCCGCTCAACGGCAAGCTCAATGCTCTCTCTGATGGAAAAAAACGGACTTATCACCCGTGAGGGTGTGCCCTATGACGCAAGACTTAAAAAAATAGTTCTCACTCAGAAGGCTGTTGAAATTCAGAATTCCGTAAACAGAAGCCTTGATGAGTTTGAAAAAAGAATCAGTCAGGGCATTACCGATGAGGAAATCAGAACCTTCCTCACCGTGCTCCAAAAAATAAACAGTAACCTGGAAAGGATTGATTAATATGATAAAACGGCTGTCAAAATGTATAAGAGAATATAAGCTTCCCTCTGTTCTCTCTCCGATTTTTATATCCCTTGAGGTTGTTATGGAGGTTCTCATCCCCCTGATGATGGGTTGGCTTATCGACAAGGGCATTTACGCAGGAGACACCGGTTATGTTTTAAGAACGGGCGGAATTCTTGTCGTTCTTTGTGTTTTCAGCCTTATTTTCGGCTTTGCTGCAGGTGATTTTGCCGCCAAGGCTTCATCGGGCTTTGCAAAAAATCTCCGTCATGATATGTTTCATAATATTCAGGGCTTTTCCTTTGCAAATATCGATAAGTTCACCCCCTCAGGTCTTGTAACGAGACTTACAACCGACGTTACAAATCTGCAGAATTCCTTTCAGATGATTATCCGAATCGCCGTCCGCTCCCCTGCCATGCTTATTTTTTCACTGTCAATGGCTATGAGCATCAGCCGTAAGCTGAGCCTTGTTTTTGTCTGCATCATCCCCTTGCTTGCGGCAGGACTTTTCTTTATCGTTTCCAAGGCTCACCCTGTTTTCAAAAGAATGTTTAAGGTTTATGACAAGCTCAACACCGTTGTCAACGAAAATCTCCACGGTATAAGAGTTGTTAAATCCTTTGTGCGTGAAAATAAGGAAACAGAAAAATTCAAGGGTGTTTCCGCAACAATATACGCCCTTTCCAAAAAGGCTGAGTTCTATCTTTCCTACAACGCTCCGCTTATGCAGGTCAGCTCTTATTCGGCTATGCTTCTCATTGCCTGGTTCGGCGCAAAAATGATTGTAAATTCAGGCGAAACCGAGCTTACCACCGGCGAGCTTTTCTCGGTTATATCCTACACAATGCAGATTCTTTCCACCCTGATGATGCTTTCAATGATTTTTGTTATGCTCACAATGTCACGCGCAGCAGCAGAAAGAGTATGTGAGGTGCTGGAAGAAAAGAGCGACCTCACCTCACCCGAAAACCCGGTTACAGAGGTTGCTGACGGAAGCATAGACTTTGAAAACGTAGGCTTCAGCTATTCCGGTGATGAAAAGAAGCTCTGCCTTAAAAATGTAAATCTTCACATTAACAGCGGTGAAACCGTAGGTATTATCGGTTCCACAGGCTCATCAAAAACCTCTCTCGTTCAGCTTATTTCCCGTCTTTACGATGTTACCGAGGGCACACTTAAGGTGGGCGGAAGAGACGTAAGAGAATATGACCTTGACACTCTTCGCAGAAATGTTGCAACCGTGCTTCAGAAAAATGTTCTCTTTTCGGGCACGATAAAAGAAAACCTCCGTTGGGGCAATGAAAACGCCACTGACGAGGAGCTTATCGACGCCTGCAAGCTTTCTCAGGCTGATTCCTTTATAAAGGAAATGCCCGAGGGCTACGACACCTTTATTGAACAGGGCGGCACCAACGTATCAGGCGGTCAGAAGCAGAGAATCTGTATCGCACGTTCACTTTTGCAAAAGCCTAAAATTCTTATTCTCGACGACTCAACGAGTGCCGTCGACACAAAAACCGATGCTCTCATCAGAGACGGCTTTAAAAGCTATATACCCGAAACCACAAAAATCATTATCGCTCAGCGTATATCCTCAATTGAGCACGCAGATAAAATCATTGTTCTTGACGGCGGCGAAATAGTCGGCTTCGGCAATCACGGCGAGCTTATTGAAAGCAATGAAATCTATAAAGAGGTTTATCTTTCACAGATTAAAGGAGGCAAAGAAAATGACTGATTCAAAAAGAAATGCACCACCCAAAATGCCTCCTAAAATGCCTCCCGGCCGTCACGGCGGAATACCTATGAAAATTGAAGGTGCAAAGCTTGACCCTAAGGTTATAAAAAGAGTTCTTTCTTACCTCGGCACAAAGGAAAAGGTTCTTCTTGTTTTCGTTATACTCTGCATTTTCCTTTCAAGCATCGCCAATGTTTTCTCCTCGGTTTTTCTCGGTGACCTTATAGATAATTACATCACCCCGATGCTCGAAAACGGAAGCAAGGATTTTACCGACCTGCTTATTATGCTTATCAGAATGGCGGTTATTTTCGCCGTAGGCATCCTTTCCACCTTCATCTATAACAGAATTATGGTTGTTGTGGCTCAGGGTGTGCTCAAGAATGTAAGAGACGATATGTTCACCCATATGCAGACTCTGCCCGTCAAATACTTTGATTCCAACAGCCACGGCGACATAATGAGCCGTTACACCAACGACACCGACACTCTGCGTCAGATGATTTCAATGACCATTCCTCAGGTTATCTCCTCTGCAGTGACCATCGTTTCGACCTTTACGGCAATGGTGACCTCAAGCATTCCTCTGACCGTTGTGGTGATTATCTGCGTTTTTGTTATGCTCTTTTTCACAGGTAAAATTGCCTCAAAGAGCGGTAAGTTTTTCATAAAGCAGCAGGAAACCCTCGGCGACCTCAACGGCTATATCGAAGAAATGATTACGGGTCAGAAGGTTATCAAGGTCTTTTGCCGCGAAAGCAAAACCAAGGATGAGTTTGACGAAAAGAACAACGAGCTTTTCAGCAACGCCTACTCAGCCAATAAGTTTGTAAACATCGTGGGCCCCGTCAACAACAATCTGGGGCATCTTCAATATGTTATCCTTGCAATCACGGGCTGCTTCCTTGCTGTTCTCACCGCTTCGGGAGCCCTCCCCGAAAAGGGCTTTATGAGTATTTTCGCCGTTACCGCAGGTACGGTTGCACAGTTCCTTCAGCTTTCAAGATCCTTCACCATGCCCGTCAATCAGATTTCACAGCAGATGAATTCGGTCGTTATGGCTATGGCGGGTGCAAGAAGAATTTTTGACCTTATGGATGAAAAGAGCGAGGTTGACGAAGGCTATGTAACTCTTGTCAATGCAGAATTTGACAAGGACGGCAACATCACCGAAACCGAAAAACACACGGGGCTCTGGGCGTGGAAGCACCCCCACGAGGACGGCACAACCACCTATACAAAGCTTGAGGGTGAGGTTCGCTTTTATGATGTTGACTTCGGCTATAACGAGGAAAAAATAGTTCTTCACAACATTTCACTTTATGCCGAGCCGGGTCAGAAGGTTGCCTTTGTAGGCGCAACGGGTGCAGGTAAAACCACAATCACAAACCTTATCAACCGCTTCTACGATATCGCCGACGGCAAAATCCGCTATGACGGAATAAACATCAACAAAATTAAAAAGAGCGACCTTCGCCGCTCCCTGGGTATAGTTCTTCAGGATACAAACCTCTTTACCGGTACCGTTATGGAAAACATCCGTTACGGCAACCTTGATGCGACGGATGAGCAGATTATTGATGCGGCAAAGCTTGCCAATGCTCACTCCTTTATTTCAAGACTGCCTCAGGGCTATGATACGCTTCTGACAAATAACGGTGCAAACCTTTCACAGGGTCAACGTCAGCTTATTTCAATCGCAAGAGCCGCCGTTGCAGACCCGCCGGTTATGATTCTTGACGAAGCGACCTCCTCAATCGACACCAGAACAGAAGCCCTCGTTCAGAAGGGTATGGACGCTCTTATGAAGGGCAGAACGGTTTTTGTCATCGCTCACCGTCTTTCTACGGTTATGAATTCAGATGTCATAATGGTGCTTGAAAAGGGTGTTATCATTGAGCGCGGAAGCCACGATGACCTTATTGCAAAAAAGGGTAAGTATTATCAGCTTTACACAGGTGCATTTGAATTGGAATAAACCATAACAAAAGAAGCACGAAAGCTTTGAGTATAAGGACTATGGATTAGCAAAGCCTCTGTTCAGAACCTATATTAAACAAGATAAACCAAATATTAAAATCGTTGCAAAGCTTATGGCTTTACAACGATTTTTTTCATCGAAAAAGCTGTAATTTGAAAGTGGTTTTCCTGACTACTGACTACTGGCTACTGACTACTAAAAAGGGGTTGTAAAGAAATTACAACCCCTTTTTCATTATTCGTCGATGTGTGAGAAGAAGAAGTCCTTTCTTTCCTCTGTGTTGATAACGGTAACGGGCTTGACCTGATTGAGAACCTTACCCTGCTTTTTAAGCATTTCTCTGTAATCTGCATAGGAATTCTTTTTGAGAAGGTTAACCTTTGCCACACCGAGCATGCCCCAGCGACGGTACTTGTGATACTTTTCGTTGCTTTCGCTGAGCCACTTGTCAAGGCTTTCCTCAATCTGAGGAACCATATCCTTTGAAATATCACCCTCGGGCTCTGCAAACATAACATAGCGTACGGGCTCGGATTCGTTATCTGAATAGAAGCTGTAGCCTGTGAAGGAAATACCAAGCTCCTCCTGCACCTTTGCGGCTGCCCAGTCAACCATCTGTGTGGTTGTCTTTTCGTTAGCAACGTTCATTGCAAGGTTGTTTCTGTAAAGGAACTCAACCTTGGGAGTCTTGTTGAAGTAGCCTGTAACACGTACAACGTCTTCAATCTGATAACGGTAAAGACCTGAGAAGTTGGTAACAACAAGCTCATATTCCTTGCCGACCTCAACCTCACCGATTGTGAGAGGTCTTTCGCAGTCGGGGTCATCAACGGGAATGAACTCGAAGAAAATTGAACGGGGAAGAAGAACATAGTCGTTAACATCAAGCTCTACGGGCATTGCAAAATAACCCTCTGCTGCTGCGTAGCCCATATTATGAATGGGAGCGTCACCGATATATCTTCTGAGCTTTGTAACGTAAAATTCAAGAGTTGATCCAACCATACCGTATGACCATGTGAACTTGGGCCATATTCTCTTAGCGATAGGCTCATCAAAGCCCTTTTCACATTCTCTGCGGATTTCAGCAGCTCTCTTGGGGTTGGGTCTGAACTTCTTTTCCCACTTCCTGCGAAGGTCGTCAGGGCACTTGATTGAGGGATCGATTGTACCCATTTCGATATCCTTACACACAAGCTCCCAGTTATTTTCAAAATAGTCGAACATTGATGTAAGAAGAGTTACAACCATTGAACCGAGGAAGGAAACATCACGGTTTTCCAGAGCAAAACGAAGGTGGAAATATGTTGAGTTAACCGCATCCTCGTTTTCGGGGTACATAAAGTCATTGGGAGTTGTCATGAAGAACCTTGAAATAGGCTTAAGGTAGGTGAAGGGAACCTGACCTGCACCGTTACCCATTTTGCCGTCTCTCATCTTATGACCTGTAAGGATAAGTGCAACGGGGCCGATCTGCTTGGGGAACTTTACGCCTCTTTCGCTGAACCATTTTTTTGCACAGGCAGGTGTAGCGGCAAAGCCCATACACTGCATATTCCAAAGGTCCTTGCCTGATTTGGGAAGAACCTTGGGCTTACCTACCGAGCCTGAGGATATGCAGTAACGCTTGCACTTTCTTGCCATCATAAGGTTCTCTTCGCCGTCGAGCATACGCTCAATATATCCGTCATAGGTTTCGTATGTTGAAAGGGGTACGATTTTCTGGAAATCCTCAACAGAATGAACCTTATCAAAGCCGATTTTCTTACCGTACTCTGTGTTCTTGTTTTCTTCCATAATCTGAAGAAGGATCTTTTCCTGAGTCTCAACAGGGATTGATGTAAAGTGGTTTACGCCCTTTAGGACGCTGTTACCGAGCAATACACCGATATCAGACATTGCCATTGGAATTACCTCTTTTCTTTCAAATATTTTGTTTTTGGGAAAAACTTCCCATTCCACGTCCGAATTATAATAACATTTTTTTACTGTAATTGTCAATTCATTGTAAAGAATTTGCAACGAAAAAAGCAGAAACACCTCATAAGAAGTATTTCTGCTTTTATTGAAACAGTTTAACAGGTTATGACTCAATAATATTCCCTTGCTATACGGGCAAAGCGATAATCGTTTTCATAGCCCAGTCCGCCCGAGGAACGGTATACACTGAGCACTATACCCATAGCAAGATAAAGACAGACCGTTGACGAGCCGCCCGCACTTATAAAGGGAAGGGTGATACCGATAACGGGCAGAAGTCTTGTACACATACCGATATTGACAACCGCCTGGCTTATTATCATAAAGGCAACCCCGTAGCACATAAGCTCAGCGGCAAAATTTCTGCTGCGCTTACCTACTGCAATTATCCTGTAAGCAAGGAAAAGGAACATCAGAAACAGAATCACCGCACCTATAAAGCCCGTCTCCTCGCAAATAACCGAAAATATCATATCGTTTTCCTTTTCGGGAAGAAATCTGCTGTGGCTGAGCTCGCCCTGAAACAGTCCCATACCGGAAAACCCGCCGTTTTTCATCGCCTTAAGAGCCTGATTCTGCTGATAGATTTCCGTCGGATATGCATCCGGGTTAAAAAGAGCAAGAATACGGTTACGCTGAATATCGTCAAAGACCTTATACCATATAAAAGGCGCCGCCGCAACAACTGCCGCTCCCGCCGCGGGGAAATACAGCCAGTGAACACCGGAAATATACATCATTCCGATAAACATAAGCATAAAGATAAGCGCCGAGCCCATGTCACCCGTTGCAACAACAAGCACTATGGGAATTCCCGCATGAATGCACAGAAGTATAACGTTTTTTATATCGGAAACCGCGTTTTTAACCTTACTCAGATGCCATGAAAATGTAATAATAAAGCCTATTTTTACGATTTCAGAGGGCTGAAAATAAAGAGAACCCAGCCTAATCCATGAAATAGCGTCACTTCTGCCCTCGGGTGAAACACCGAACCTGAAAAGCAACAGCATCGCACCCACACACCCCAAAGCAACCAGAGGTGCAAGCTTTAAAATTATATCGTAATCAATAAAAGAAATAACCGTTGCGATACAAAGCCCGAGAGCAAAGGCAAGAATCATAACCTTGGCATCTCGTGAAAAATAAGAGGTGCTTGCGGATGTATATGTTGCACTTGAAACCATAAGAGTTCCGAAGGCTGAAAGCACAAAAGTAATGAAAACGAGTATAAAATCTGTCTGTCTGAAAGCTTTTTTCAGATTTTTCAAAAGCAAATAATCACATCCCTTGTCCGACAGTTTCTATTATTATATAATGAAAGCCGTCTTTTTTCAAGAGTATTTTATATATTGCTTCTTCCAACTGTTGACTTATAAATATTTTATGGTAAAATATCCACATAGTTTTTTCTCAGGAGGTCAGACCGTGATAAGCTTCATTTCCGAAAGTACAGAACAGACAGAGGAATTCGCCGCAAAAATAGGCAGGGCTCTCACACCGGGCTCTGTAATCGCATTTTTCGGCGGTCTCGGTGCAGGTAAAACCTCCTTTACAAGAGGTCTTGCAAAGGGCATGGGTATAACCTCCGATGTTTCAAGCCCCACCTTTGCCATTGTCAACGATTACGGCGGCAATCCTCCCCTTGTGCATTTTGATATGTATAAGGTTGAGTCCTGGGACGACCTTTATTCAAGCGGATTTTTTGACTATCTTGATATGGGCGCCGTGCTTGCGGTTGAATGGAGCGAAAACATCGAAAACGCTCTTCCCGATTCTGCCGTGAGAGTCACCATAAAAAAGTGTGACGAGGAAAACAAAAGAATTATTACAGTTGAAGGATTGGATATATAATGAGAATTCTTGCAGTTGATACAAGTGCCGTCTGTGCCTCTGTTTCGGTAACTGACGGTGACAAGGTCCTTTCAGAATGCAGTATAAACACAGGGCTTACCCATTCACGCACTCTTCTCCCCATGATTGACAGTGCCCTGCGAAACGGTGAAATTGACCTTAAAGGCATCGATTATTTTGCCTGCAGTGTGGGTCCCGGCTCCTTTACGGGTATCCGCATAGGTGTGGCGGCAATAAAGGGTCTTGCCGACGGTCTCAATAAAAAATGCATCCCCGTTTCCACCCTTGAGGCTCTTGCCTATAATCTTCTCGGCAGACACTGCACTGCAGTCAGCGTTATGGACGCAAGATGCAATCAGGTATACTGCGGTATTTTCCTTGTTGACGGTGACGAGATAACAAGGCTGACAGATGACATGGCAATAAAAATTGATGAGCTTCAAAATATGCTTCCCTATTATGAAAACATTGTTTTTGTCGGTGACGGCGCAAAGCTCTGCCACGATAAGCTGGGCTATG
Organism: Acutalibacteraceae bacterium; assembly: GCA_045537815.1. Classification (GTDB taxonomy): domain Bacteria; phylum Bacillota; class Clostridia; order Oscillospirales; family Acutalibacteraceae; genus UBA6857. The sequence goes on from JAZSQD010000143.1 coordinate 18,046, forward strand.
AAATCGCGCCATCGGCAATACTTTATCAGAAGGGAAGCTCGGTAGCCTTTGCGGCAAAAAACAATTTCAGCGAAGAAAAAGCAGTCAGCGGCAACGAGCTTATGCCCACCTATCTGAGACTCCCTCAGGCTGAACGTGAGTTAAAAGCGCGCAAGGGTGAGTAGCGGTCGTCAAAAAAGCACCCTCGGGGTGCTTTTTTAATGCAGAATTGCGGGGAACAGTTATTTAACGGCGAGGTTCTGCCCGCCACGTCGGTGTGAGGCAGATATATTTGCGGAATGAATTAAGAATTCCTTGAAAGGCATCGTCACCGAAGCACTCTATGTAGCCTTCCTTGAAAGGGAAGGTCCCGCTTGCGGTGGAAGGGTTTAACCACCTTACCGCCTGCACCACCCTAACCTTGAAAGCACTGCCTTTTTCACCTTTATGCTTAATCTCCCCGTCAGTCGTCATCGCTCATGCCGCTCGGGCACTTCCTTTGTCCTGAGCAACAAAGGAAGCAAAATGCTCTTTTTGGAAGTCATAAGGTTATCAGTTTTCAGAAAGATATAGTCCGCCTTCAACAGCAGTCTCCGCGGCGGTCAAGCTGTGCTTTTACCCAACGCCAAGGTTTAAGCAATCTGTAAGCGCAGATGCTGACGATGGCAAATGGTTGATATTTTCAGTAATGTGAATTCCGCCTGCGACTGCAGTTTCCGCAGCGGGTAAGGCTTCAATTTTAAACCGTTTTCTCGATATTTATAAAAAAGGTGCTTTCTGTAGCGGTCGACGACCACGGCGACCTATGAACATAAACCATATTTACACCTTTATA
>JAZSQD010000088.1:0-5089 GCA_045537815.1 Acutalibacteraceae bacterium
TGCTTTAATTCTCACTATCATCGGCGGTCTCAACTGGGGCCTCATTGGAATTTTTCAGTTTGACCTTGGTGCATGGATATGCGGCGGACAGAGCAGCATAATTTCCCGAGTTATTTACACTGTTATTGCTCTTGCTGCTATCTGGTGTATTTCTCTTCTGTTTTCTGAAAGAGTCAGACCGTCACGTGAAGGTGAAACATAAGTGAATAGTTTAAAATCCTGTGGTTTATCAAATTGCAGGATTTTTTATTTGGATTTAATAATATAAAATGTTAAAAAATATGTTAATAATATACCATTTACTTGATTGGTGTTTTGTTGTGTGATAATATATTAATGGAAAATAGTTTATATTATCCGTGTCATAGGAGGTATATTATGAAACATAAAACAAAAAGATTTTTTGCTTTCACCATGACTGTTCTTACAATATTCATGATGGTTATGCCCGGAGTCAGTGCCGTCAGTACGGCAGAAAACGATTTGCCCATTGTTTACGTCAAGGGTGCAGGCCGTGAAATATATTCGGCGGACGGTTATCAGATTATGCCCTTTGATATTGAGCCTGAAGTGCAGATAATGAATCAGATGGATACTATTGCCAAGGCTTTTGTTGTTAGTCTTGCAGCCGGTAATTGGGATTATTACTGCAAAACAATGATCGATATCGTTTCAAAGGTATTTAAGGATGTTGTCCTTGATGAAAACGGTGAGGCGAGTGACGGAAGTTATATCATTCCCAGCCCTGCACCGACAAAGAAAACATCTAACTTTTATCTGAGCAATTATATCTTTAATTATGATTCAAGACTTGACCCTTGGGAAGTTGCGGAGCAGATGGATGAATATATCGATCAGGTTCTTAAGGCTACAGGTAAAAAGAAGGTTCAGCTTGTATCAAGATGTCTTGGCGGTAACTATGCAGCTGCTTATCTTACAAGATACGGCGCTGAAAAGGTAGACACCTGTATATTCTATGTTGCTTCCACAAAGGGTACGGTTGTATGCAGTGAATCCTTCAGCGGGAATTTCCGTTTTGATGCCGATCTCATCAATGATTATGTCGAGAACAATATGGGTGACGACAGTGATCTTGCAGGGCTTATCAAGTCTGTTGTGTCTATGACATACTCTCTCAGTGCTCTTCATTTCGGGGCGAGCACAGTAGAATCGATTTATAATCAGGTTGCAAATCAGCTCGTTCCCGAGCTTCTTCTCGCTTCCTACGCTACAATGCCTGCTTATTGGAGCATGGTTGACGATGACAACTTTGAAAAAGCCAAAAGATTCATTTTCGGTGATAATTTTGATAAATACAGCGGTCTTATAGATAAGATTGACAACTATCATTATAATGTAATGAATGTGTTTGAGGATACCATGTTGCAGCTTCAGAGCGAAGGCCTCAAGATTGGCATCATCGGTAAGTACAACATTGCTCTGCCTCCGATTTTCCAGAGCAGTGAAGAACAGGCAGACGGTACAATTGAGCTGGATTATCAGACCTTTGGAGCAACTGCGGCAAATATTGGCAAAACCCTTTCCAGAAGCTATCTGAACAGCCTTAAGGGCACAGGTGCAATGGATTACGTGTCGGCAGATCTTGTTGTTGACGCCTCAACCTGTATTTTCCCTGACTATACATGGTTTATCAAGGATTCCGAGCATACAGATTTCAGCAGTGCAATAAACAAGCTGATATATGCCATTTTAGGCAGCAAAAAGCAATTTACCGTTAAAAGTGATAAAAATTATCCGCAGTTTATGAGATATGACTCAAAAACGGCGACGCTTTCACCGGTTACGAAGGCTGATGCAAACGGTACAACCGGTAGCGAAGGAACTAACTTTATTGAATTGCTCAGGGAAATGTTTAATAAGATAGTTCTGTTTTTCAAGTCCTTGTTCGGTATATTTAATTAAAAGGAGTTAATTATGTCTTATATTGAGCTTTTTGATGAGAATTTTTCAGACGAGGTTACAAACGAAAACAGTATTCCTGTCCTCGTTGATTTCTGGGCTCCCTGGTGTCAGCCTTGTATGATGCTCGGCCCCGTTGTTGAGGAGCTTGCGGATGAGCTTGACGGTGAGGTTAAGGTTTGTAAGCTTAATTGTGATGAATCTGCCGACCTTGCTATGGTTATGGGTATTATGTCAATTCCTTGTCTGGTGCTTTTTAAGTCAGGTAAGGAAGTTGACAGACTTGTGGGGCTTCATTCCAAGGATGAAATCATTCAGTTTATAGAAAATAACAAATAATTTAAAGCTGTCGGTAATCACTAAACGATTTTCGACAGCTTAATTTATTAACAGCTAAAGAAAAAAGAGGTTGCAGAAACAACCTCTTATCACGTTTTCGTTATAATCAGATGGCACGAGTAACCTTACCTGAACGTAAGCAACGAGTACATGCATAAACTCTCTTGGGTGAGCCGTTTACGATAGCCTTAACACGCTTTACATTGGGTTTCCATGTTCTGTTTGAACGTCTGTGTGAGTGAGAAACTTTGATGCCGAAAGCAACATCCTTACCGCAATATTCACATTTTGCCATGTGTTGCACCTCCTTAGAAATTTAAATAACTACATAAGCAGATGATATAATAACAGAAAGAAAAGAAAAAATCAATAGTTTTTTGAAAAAAATAGATTATTTTTATCTTTCCTCTGATTATTGTCTGTCCGAAGGGCTATAAAGAAAAAATATCCGAGGAAGAAAAATATTGCTTATAAATATTTTATTAATTGTTGACATTTTTCATATTGAGACTTATAATTAAGTTCATAAGAATTTGGAGGTATACAGTTATGAAAAAATTTATTTCCGTAATACTCAGTGTTGTTTTATGCTTCTCAGCTTTCAGTGCGGTCGCTTTTGCAGCTGATGAATCTGAACCCTTTGTTTACACAGTTGATGCTGAGGGCTATGTCACTCTTGTTGATTGTGACGAATCCGTTGAAGGTGAGATTATAATTCCTTCGGTCGTTGAAATTGACGATAGCTTTTATGAGGTTAAATACATCGGTGACAATGCATTCGCCGATTGTGAATTAATTACAAGCATTACTCTCAGTGACGGCATTGAGCAGATCGGTTACGCGGCATTTATGAATTGTACTTCACTTGAGCATCTCTACGTTCCCGAGTCACTTCTTGTTTGTATGTATGACGCATTTGTCGGTTGCGGTAATGTTGTTCTTCATTGTTATTCAACAAACTATCAGATGCTTACAGTTTTTGGTCTTGTAAGCAATCTCAAAATCGATATTATTGACAGCACAGATGATGATCTCAGCTTTGATTTGGGTCCTATCGGCGGTGTCGGCGGTATTGATATGACCAACACAATACTTCTTATTATCAAAAGACTTATACAGGTGATTATTTATTTCGTTTTCAGCAATGGTGCTACCCTGACTCCGGTTGTTTAAGGTGTAACAAAGCGGGTGACAGTAATTTAACCTTTTATCGCTCGGGCTTAGGCTTGGGCGATTTTTGACAAAGGGATATTTTTGGGACTCATAAATTTTAAAAAGGTATTGATTTTTTTATTTTAATAATGTATAATACAAACAACGAACATTTGTACGGCATGGAGGAAATGTTATGGCAGATAAAATAACGGCATTAAAAACAGCGCTTGCTCAGATTGAAAAGCAGTACGGTAAGGGAGCAATTATGAGACTCGGTCAAAGCACCGAGCTTAATGTTGAGGCTATTTCGACAGGCTCTCTCGGCCTTGATATAGCTACAGGTATCGGAGGCCTTCCCCGAGGAAGAATCGTTGAAATTTACGGCCCCGAGTCATCGGGTAAAACAACCTTGGCTCTTCACTGCATTGCCGAAGCTCAGAAGAACGGCGGAGAAGCTGCATTCATAGATGCTGAGCACGCTCTTGATCCCGCTTACGCCAAGGGCCTTGGTGTTGATGTGGACTCTCTTCTTGTTTCTCAGCCTGACAACGGTGAGGATGCTTTATCTATTACAGAGGCTCTTGCTCGCTCGGGCGCTTTGGATATTATCGTTGTTGACTCAGTTGCCGCTCTTGTGCCCAGAGCAGAAATTGAAGGTGAAATGGGTGACAGTCATGTAGGTCTTCATGCCCGTCTTATGTCTCAGGCACTCAGAAAGCTTACAAGCGTAATTGCTAAGAGTAATACTCTTGTTATTTTCATCAATCAGCTCAGAGAAAAGGTCGGAGTGATGTATGGCAACCCCGAAGTTACAACAGGCGGACGTGCTCTCAAATTCTATTCCTCGGTCAGAATTGATGTCAGAAAGGTTGAACAGCTCAAGGCTCCCGGCAATGAATTTATCGGTGCAAGAACCAGAGCTAAGATAGTTAAAAATAAAGTTTCTCCTCCTTTTAAAGAGGCAGAATTCGATATCATGTACGGCACGGGCATTTCTAAGGTCGGTGAAATAGTTGACCTTGGTGTTAAATTCAACATTATCAATAAGAGCGGCGCGTGGTTCTCCTACGGTGAAACAAGACTCGGTCAGGGCCGCGACAATGTAAAGCTTCTTTTCCAGAAGGAAAAGGCTCTCGCTAAGGAAATCGAAGATAAAGTGCGTGTTGCGGTTGAAAGACTCAGAAGCGGAATTGCTGAGCCGGCAGACGATAAGCAGGCTGTTATGGCTAAGCCTGCCTCACCTGTAAGAAGCGCAGCCAGCGTCAGAGCCCGCATTGACATCGCAGTTGACGATGACGATTGATGAAATTAACATTTAAAAATGGCAACGGAGATAAAATCCATCTTCATCTTGATTCAGAATATTTTATGACTGTAGACGAGGCATATTTTGTTTCTCTCGGTTTAAAAAACGGTCAGGAGATTGATGAAGAATATCTCGTTGAACTCAAAGACAATATTAATTGCAGACGTGCTTATAATCAGGCGATTAACATTCTTTCAAGAAGAGACCACTCCCGTAAAGAGCTTACAGAAAAGCTCAGGGTCAAGGGCTTGGGTGAATATGCCGAATATGCTGTTGACAGACTTACGGAGCAGGGCTATCTTGATGATGAAAGATTTGCCGCAAGCTATGCCCGTGAGCTCATAAGGCTTAAAAGCTACGGCAGACGCA
>JAZSQD010000161.1:0-3959 GCA_045537815.1 Acutalibacteraceae bacterium
CCTGAGTGTTATCCATACGGATAAGGCGTTCCTTCTTTGTGGTGCAAAGCTTGATAATGGGAGGCTGCACCAGAGGCACAAGGGCCATATAGGAATATGCCGCAACCATTATTGCGCCGATGTATTTTGATTCCAGCTCCATTGAAACCGCAATAGCAGTCGGGCCGTCGGCAGCACCGATAATACCGATTGATGCGGCATCGTTAAGGTCGAAGCCTACAAGACGGGCAAGACAGAGGGTAAAGAAGATGCCGAACTGAGCTGCCGCGCCGAAAAGCATAAGCTTCGGATTTGTAAGAAGGGGTGTGAAGTCAATCATTGCACCGATACCGATAAAAAGCACAAGGGGCATAATTTCACCGAATTCGTTATCGATACCTACTCTGAAAAGAACGTCAATAATATGCTTTGCGCCTGAGTTGGGAAGGTTGATGAGGATAGCACCGAAGCCCATGGGAAGAAGAAGTGAGGGCTCCATTTCTTTTTTGATTGCAAGATAGATAAGAAGGGCGCCGATAATCCACATCGCTACCTGCTTGAATTCAAGGGTCGCAAAATTTGAGAATAAATCTGCCATTTGCTATATACCTCCGTTATCAGATAACGATAAGTACATCGTCAGTGTTAACGGTTGAGCCCTTGGAAACAAGAATCTGCTTAACGGTACCGTCGCAGGGAGCAACTATATCGTTTTCCATTTTCATCGCCTCGAGAACCATAAGTATGTCGCCTGACTTTACTGCCTGACCGACTGAAACAGCTACGCTGAGAATTGAGCCGGGCATGGGTGAAGGAATTGTTGTTCCCTCAGCGGAAACTGACTGAGCTGCGGGTGCTGCTGCGGGAGCAGGAGCGGCAACGGGAGAGGGAGCAGCAACGGGAGCTACAGCGGCAGTTGTGATGTTTGTTACAACTGCTTCCTGCTCTGTAACCTCAACCTCATAGTTTTTACCGTTTAAATTAACTACATATTTCATATTATTTATCCTCCGTAAGTTTGATTGATTCAAATTTAAGTCTGTTAAGGGGAATTCCTGTCTTATCGGAAACAATAGCCATAATAACTGCCGCTTCCTTTTCGCTTACGCCTTCAAGAACGGGACCTGCATAAACAGGTGCGCTCACTGCAGCTTCTGTAGCGGGTGCAGGGTCTGCTTTCTGTGTGACGGGCTTTTTAGCATTTATCGCCTTCATAACATATACATATATTATAAAAAGAACTGCAAAAGCGGAAACGCATATGGCGGGCCAGGGAATATCGCCTGCTACCGTTATTGCGGTCGGGCCGTCTGCTCCGCCGATAACTGCAACATCTGCTGAAAGAAGATTTAACATTTTTACCTCCTTATACCTCTCTGATGGTGTATCTGAAGGTGTTTCCGGCCTTCTCGTCACGCTTGTCAAAATATGCCTCTGCCTGTGTGGGGAAGGCAATATATGAAAGAACATCCTCTTCACTCTTAGCCTTGTCGCCGATTTCTTCCTTTGCCTTTTCCATATAAGGCTCAAGAGTATCTGCAAAACGGCAGGTTACGGGAGCTTCGTCACCGAGTATCTTCTTTGCGAGCTCTGCATTGACCTCGCCGGGAGCTTTACCGTAGAAGCCGAGGAAGTAGTTCTTGATTTCCTTTGATACGTTCTTATATCTTTCACCGGCAAGAACATTCTGTGTAGCCTGAACGCCGACCATCTGGCTCATGGGAGTAACAAGAGGAGGATAGCCTAAATCCTCACGTACTCTGGGCACTTCGAGAAGCACCTCTTCAAACTTGTCAAGCTTGCCTGCGGCTGTGAGCTGTGCAACAAGGTTTGAGAGCATACCGCCGGGAACCTGATATGAAAGTGCGTCTGTATCTGTTGCAAGAACAACGGGGTTGAGAAGTCCGCTTTCAAGAGCCTTTGCTCTTACGGGCTTGAAGAAATCGTTGATTTTCTTGAGGGTATCCATATTTACATCCACATCGTAGCCCTGCTGCTTAAGAGCATAAACAAGAGTTTCCGTGGGAGGCTGTGATGTGCCGCCTGAGAAGCAGGAAATAGCGGTGTCAATAACATCTGCACCTGCCTCAACTGCCTTCTGCAGTGTGAGTGCGCCGAGACCTGTTGTTGAGTGAGTGTGCACAACAAGGGGAAGCTTAACCTCAGCCTTGATAGCCTTGACAAGGTCATATGCCTCCTGAGGGCCCATAATACCTGCCATATCCTTGATGCAGATAGACTTAACGCCCATCTTTTCCATATCCTTTGCAAGCTCAACATACTTTTCAAGTGAATGGATGGGAGAAAGTGTGTAGCAGATTGTGCCTGAAGGATGTGCACCGCACTTGAGAGTCTCGTCAACGGCAACCTCGATGTTGCGAAGGTCGTTGAGAGCATCAAAGATACGGATAATATCGATGCCGTTTTCTACGCTCTTTCTGATAAAAGCGCGGACAACATCATCGGGATAGTGCTTGTAGCCGAGAAGATTCTGACCTCTGAGAAGCATCTGAAGCTTTGTGTTGGGACAGGCCTTACGGATTTTTCTGAGTCTTTCCCACGGGTCTTCGCTGAGATAACGAAGGCATGAGTCGAAGGTTGCGCCGCCCCAGCACTCAAGTGAATAGTAGCCTGCCTTATCAAGCTCGGGAAGAATAGCTTCAAACTCTTCAAAGCCCATTCTTGTTGCAATAAGAGACTGGTTGGCGTCACGAAGGATAGTTTCTGTAAATTGTACTTTCAAATTATCACCCCATAAATATATTTGTTATTATAAAGATAATATAAAAATCTTCGCTATTTTATATAATAACCAATATTTGTCAAAATTTCAACAGTTTTTTTCTTTTTTTGGTCATTATTATGTTTTAGCTTAATTTATCCTTATTATTCTCAATATTTTGTTAAAAAAGGCATAAAAACATACGGAAGGCGCGCAAGACGTCTTCCGTATGACAACGTGTATTCTCCTGTTAATGTGCAAAATCCTTTTTCTTCGAAAGCAGAGACACCGCAAGCACCGCAATTACGGCAGTAAGTATAATTCCGCAGATGTTTAAAACAAAATTGAAGGTGACGTATGCACGGGAGGTGAAGCTGCCTGTGATAAGTATAAATATAACGCAAGAGAAGGCCGTAACCGCATCCGCAAGGAGATTTGAAAGTGCATAAATACCGCAGATGCTGACCGCACTTTTGGCACTCTTTGTCAGAAGGAAGGAGAGCCCGACAAGACAAAGAAGCGTAAGAATGTTATTTACTGAGCCCGAAAAAGACTGAATTGCGTAAATCATAGTCGTGTTCTGAAGAGTCGTAGTCGTGTTCTGAGGAATAGTGGCATCAATTACCGAAAGCATCAGGAGGTTTATCACATAAGAAACGGCAGAGGTTGCAACAACAGTAACAAGTACATTTACCACGTTGAAGCTCTTCTTTTCAGGTATGGGAGCAAAGCCCTCGTAAGCAAAGGGCACGGGAGTAATTTTTGAGATCTCCTTTTTCTCGAGCCTTTCAAAAAATGCAAAGAAAAGACAAAGGAACGCTATTTCGAGCGCAACACCTACATAGCTTATAAACGAAATAACGAGACCCGTAGTCGCAGTCATATTCGGTCCGACAGCTACCCACACTATTCCGTAAATCACGCCCGTTACCGCATTTGACAGCAATATGGCTACCTTCCAGCAGGCAAGAAATTTAAGGGCGCCTCTGAAGCTCTTTGACCACAGATAGCCTGCACCGCCCACTGCTGCCGCAAGGAATATATAACCCACAGCATCAATTACGGTGTGTAAGGTCGTTGATATTACGGAAATGTTCTCAACCTCGTTGAAAACAGGCACAAGCATACTGACAACTGTTGTACCAAGGCCTTCAGGTATTGAGCCGGCTATAGCCGCAATAATAAGCAGAAGTATACCCGGAAAGCCCTTTTTCTTCTGCACGGGAGGAGCGTAATAACCTTCCCCGTTGTTTAACGG
>JAZSQD010000126.1:0-3509 GCA_045537815.1 Acutalibacteraceae bacterium
TATATAATGTTATTCGTTAATATGAGGTGAGTTATGTTTATAGAGCTTGAAAGTCTGTTTAACCTTGGCATTGACAGGATAGAACTTGACTATTCTTTTGATTTTTCCGAGGAAAGTCTTAACGGTGTGTTTCCATTCACAACACCTGTTTCACTTAAAGGATTTATCAAAAACACATCAGGTATAGTTCAGCTTGAGGCCGAGATTAAGTTTTCACTTGACATTGTCTGCGACAGATGTGCAGAAAATGCGAGACTGGATTTTGAGATTCCTATGGTGCATGGGCTTGTTTCTTCACTCAACAACGATGAAACCGATGATTATATTCTTGTTGAGGATATGAAGCTTGATATCAGACAGCTTACCTTAGAAAACATTTATCTTGCGCTTCCCGTCAAGCTTCTTTGCAAAGAAGACTGTAAAGGTGTTTGCTTCAAGTGCGGCGCAAATTTAAATGAAGGTCCCTGCAGCTGTAAAAAAGACATTGACCCTCGTCTTGAGGCTTTGTTAGGGTTGCTGGACGAATAATTGTTAACCATTTATTATTATAATAAGGAGGTGCTGGAAAATGGCAGTACCAAAGAGAAGAGTATCAAAGGCAAGAAGAGATAAGAGACGTTCAAATGTGTGGAAGCTCGAAGCTCCGACACTTGTAAGATGCAAGCAGTGCGGTGCATATACCGTACCTCACAAGGTTTGTGCTGAGTGTGGTTATTACAAGGGTAAGCAGATCGTTGTTAAGGACGAAGACTAAGCCTTTGGATCTTTGAGAGGTGGAGAAGCTATGGCTTTCTTCACCTTTTTTATTGGAAAGAGTGGTGAGAACTGTGTCAGTTGAAATTACCGGTGTAAAGAAATGGTCAAAGCTGTTTTTTAAGGGTATTAAAAGCGGTGATAAGCTTTTATCCGTCAACGGAAATCCTATACATGATTTTCTTGACTATGAATTTTATATCAAGGAAACAGAGCTTATTCTTGAATTTGAATGTCAGGGTAAAAGCCGTTCCCTTAAGCTTAAAAAGAAAGCTGAAGATGACCTCGGTTTAGAGTTCAGCTCTTTTCTTATGGACAAGCAGAAAAGATGTAAAAATAACTGTATATTCTGCTTTATTGACCAGAATCCCGAGGGCATGAGAGAAAGCATCTATTTTAAGGATGACGACTCAAGACTGTCATTTTTATTCGGTAATTATATAACTCTAACAAATCTTTCCGATGAGGATATTGACAGAATAATTAAAATGCATATTTCTCCCGTTAACATATCTGTTCACACGATGAATAAAGAGCTTCGTGTTAAGATGATGAAAAACAAAAACGCGGGGAATTGCCTTGATTATATAGAGAAGCTTGCTGATGCGGGTATTGAAATTAACACCCAGCTTGTTTTGTGTCCCGGCATAAATGACGGCGAAGAGCTCAGCTACAGTCTCAATGAGCTTTCAAAGCTTTATCCCGCCGTGCAGAGCATTGCGGCAGTGCCTGTGGGCATAACCAAGCACCGTGAAGGACTTTTTGATATGCCCTCATATTCAAAGGAAGCCGCCTCTGAGGTGATTGATACGATAAATGCCTTCGGTGATGCCTTTGCCTTAAAAAACGGCACAAGGCTCGCTTACGCTGCAGATGAATTCTATCTTAAGGCTGAAAGAGAAATACCCGACAGCGACTATTATGAAGCCTATCCGCAGATAGAAAACGGTGTAGGTATGTGGCGTGATTTTATTGATGAATCGGATGCCGTAATTGATGAAGCTAAAGCTAAAAAGGACATTTTCAGAAGAGTAAGCATAGCTACGGGAACGGCTGCTTATCCGCTCATTAAGGGGATTGCGGATAAAACTACAGCACTTTACCCTGAGGTAAGTATAAATGTATTTGAAATCAAAAACGATTTTTACGGCCATACCGTAACCGTTGCAGGGCTTGTTACGGGCAGAGACCTTATAAATCAGCTTAAGGGAAAGGAACTTTTCGGCGAGCTTATAATCCCCGATGTTATGCTCAATGCTGACGGAAATCTGTTCCTTGACAATGTTTCGGCAGCAGAGGTTGAAAGTGAACTCGGAGTAAAGCTTAAGGTTGTTTCCGAATCCTCAGCGGGCAAACTCATTGATTTAATCTTAAATATGTAATATTTGATATAAGGAGGCGATTTTATGGCAAGACCAATAGTTGCCATTGTCGGCAGACCTAACGTTGGTAAGTCCACTCTTTTTAATAAGCTTATCGGTCAGCGCCTTTCTATTGTTGACGATACACCCGGTGTTACCCGTGACAGGATTTACGGTGACTGCGAGTGGCTTAACAGACATTTTCTTTTAATTGATACCGGCGGTATCGAGCCTAAAAGTGACGATATTATTTTAAAGCAGATGCGCCGTCAGGCTCAGCTTGCCATTGATTCGGCTGATGTTATCGTGCTTGTAACAGATATCAGAACAGGCGTTGTTGCCACTGACTCCGATGTTGCGGCTATGCTTCAAAAAAGCGGCAAGCCCATTATTCTTTGTGTAAATAAGTGTGACACGGTAGGCGAGATGCCTCTTGAATATTATGAATTTTACAACCTTGGTCTCGGTGACCCTATTGCGGTTTCATCGGTTCACGGTCACGGTACGGGTGACCTTCTTGATGCAGTGCTTGAATATCTGCCCGAGGATACAGAAGAGCCTGAGGATGATGAAACCGTCAAGGTTGCAGTTATAGGCAAGCCAAATGTGGGCAAATCCTCCCTCGTCAATGCTATCTCAGGTGAAGAAAGAGCTATTGTTTCAAATATTGCAGGCACAACAAGAGATGCTACCGACACCTTTATTTCAAATGAACACGGCAAATTTATGTTTATTGATACTGCAGGACTTCGCAGAAAAAGTAAGGTTGAGGATCAGATCGAAAAATACTCCGTAATACGTGCAAAAATGGCAGTAGAACGTGCTTCTGTGTGTGTTATTATGATTGACGCCGTTGAAGGCTTCACCGAGCAGGACAGCAAGGTAGCAGGTATTGCTCACGAAATGGGCAAGGCTTGTATTATTGCGGTCAATAAATGGGATGCTCTTGAAAAAGACGGAAAGACTATGGACAGCTACCGCAAAAAGCTTATGAACGATTTTTCCTTTATGTCCTATGCGCCGATAATTTTTATATCTGCTAAAACAGGTCAGAGGCTTGACAGACTCTTTGAGCTTATTAGATTTGTTGATGAGCAGAATTCTATGAGAATTTCAACAGGTAAGCTTAACGATGTTTTAGCCTCTGCAACTGCAAGAGTTCAGCCGCCCACAGATAAGGGTAAGAGACTTAAGGTTTACTATATGACTCAGGCTTCTACCAGACCGCCTACGTTTGTTTGCTTTGTTAATGACAAGGAGCTTTTCCATTACAGCTATCAGCGCTATCTTGATAATCAGATAAGAGAGGTTTTCGGTCTTGAGGGTACTCCCACAAGGTTTGTTATCAGAGAAAGAGAAAAGAAGTAATTAAAATTTTTTGAATATTTGTATTTG
>JAZSQD010000040.1:0-8783 GCA_045537815.1 Acutalibacteraceae bacterium
CTCACCTCATATTAACGAATAACATTATATATATCTCTTTGCAATTTGTCAATAATAAAACTAAAATTAGTTTAAAAAACTTTAACTTTATTTCTTGACGGTAACAGTCAGGACAGATGAATAGTAACCGTAATATGCTTCTTTGCCGGCACGGCCTATAGCTCTGATTTTAAATTTGTATTTTTTGCCCTTATTAAGAGATTTAACCTTGTAGCTCGTTGTTCTCGGAGCATCAAGCTGAATATACTTACCTGAAGCATCATCGTACATATACACACGGTAATAGGATGCATTCTCAACCTTATTCCATGTTAAATTTACAACACCTGCCGAGGAATTGGTGCCTTTCAGCCCCGTTACCTTGCCGAGCCTTGTTTTGACCTCAAAAGCACCGGTAAGAGCAGACTTGTGATAAATTTTACCGTCCTTCATTATATAGGCTCTGACCTTCAGCTTTTCCGTATGACCGGGGGTCAGATTTTTAAGGGTGATGCTTGTTGCTCCCTTTGTATAAGCTATGCGGACGTACTTACCCGTTGTATCGTCCAGCTTATAAACGTTATATCTGTTGGCACCCTTTGAAGAGGGATTCCATGAAAGCACGCAGGTTGTATCCTTGATGCTTGTCACCTTGATGTTGGTGACGGTTTTCATCATTGTGTTAAAGGTAAGAGTTGCAAGCTTACCCTTCTGAGTTCCGAGAGTGCTTCTTATATAGGCTCTGACTCTTACGCTGTAATCGGTAATATCCTTCAGATTATTTAAGGTATATGAATTAGTCTTCGACTGTCCCTTGAGAACATATTTACCGTTTTCTTTTAAATAGATATTGTAAATATCTGCATTCTTTACCTTGTTCCACTTAAGACTCACTCTGTCATCGTAAGCAGTACCCTTAAGGCCCGTTACGGCATCGGGAAGTGTTGTTGCGATGAATTCCTTTGAGCGTTCACTTTCAAGAACGTAGTCGTCAACAAAATATGTCGCAGTAACAACGTAGGCTGTTTTCTTCGAGTTTTCCAACCCGGTAAGATTACAGTAAGGCTCCTCAGTCATTGCAACCTGAGTATAAAGACCGTCCGATACACTGTAAACCCTGTAATACGCGGCAGATGGAATTTTGTTCCATGAAATCTTATATGAGCTTGCGGTTACATCGGAAGCAGTAAAGCCCTTGACGGTTTCGGCCGGAGTATTGACCGTGAGAAACTCTGAGGGTACACTCTCAGATACCATTCCCCTGCTTTCAGCCATCGCAACAACATAGAATTTATATTCAGATAAGCCCTCGACCTGATTATATTCAAAAGAGTTGTTTTTGCCCTTGTAGATAAGCTTATCAGTCTTGTCGCTCTTAAGATACAGAGCATAAGTATCGGTATCTGACCGCTCATTCCACTGAAGCTTTATACCGTCTGATGTTGTCTGAGCACTGTAAGGCTTATCAGGGCGCTCGGGAGGTGTAAGAGTCCAGAATCTGTCGGAGTACGGGGAATAGGTTCTTTCGTTCCCCTCATCGTAAAAGGCCTTTATTCGGTAAGCACAGGCATATCCCGAATCGAGGTCATCAATAAAAATCTCGTTGCGGTAAACATCTGCAAGAACGATATATTTGGTTATTTCGGGCACATATCTGAATATACGGTATCCGTCAGCATCACTGTCGTCCCAGGACATAATATAACCCTTTGTGTTAAGATCCCTCATCGTGATGTTAACGGGCATATCGGGAACGGTAGGTTTAAGAGTTGCGGTCTGTGCATAACGTACAGGGCCGTTATCATATCCGTAATTCTTAATGTATCTGCAGTAAACTGTATATTTTGTGTCTTTGACAAGGTTCTTAAAGGTGTAAGTGTTGGCGGTTACTTCAGCGCCTGAAACAAATCTGCCTTTTGCATCTGCAAGATAGAAGCCGTATCTCGCCACCTGAGAGTTTTTGCCCAAGGTTACGGTTACTGATGCGGTATCGGCAACAATATCTATATTACTGATTTTATAATTACCGATATTTTCCGTAACATTAAAGAGAATTCTGTCACAGGCCCCTCTTGAGTTATAAACGGTAACCTCAACCCTACCCGGCTTTAAAAATTCAACGGTATTATTATCAATAACCTTACAGATATCAGGATTATCGGTCATCAATCCGCTGATGATATTTTCCTTTGAGGTAAAAATTCCGATATCGTATTTTCCTGCACCCACATTGGTCACAGTTTCAAGATCTATGTAATCATAAAAAACATAACCTGTATACTGCACTGATTCATATGTGAAAATCACCTTATACCATAAAGGATACTGAAGAATGCGGGAATAATATTCCGCATCGGTAAAGTGCTTGCTTATGATTTTAACCGAAGCTCCTTTTGCAAGAGATATATTTTTTCCTGATGCCGTCTGCACTCTGGAGTGAAGAGTTGAGGGCCCGCTTCTGACAGAAAGTGCAGAAACATTGACTGTTCCGTATTGAAGCTCGGTATCAACCGCATCCAATGTGTCTGATGTGTCTGCATCGGGCATATTTTTAAAAACAGGAATAGAAAATACAAATCGGTTGTTGAGAATACCAAGCTGAGCATAAGAAGAATAATTGGTATAACCCTGAGAAAAAGCGCCTGTAAGATTGGTCATATACTGATGGGTGTTGACCTTATAGCTTCCGTCAGGGTTAACGTTAAAGCGCTGAAGATAGCCTGTAAACTGACCGACAGCAATATAAGAGGATGCAAGGAACTGAGCACCGCCCATAATAGACTTTTCAGGCGTGTTCCAGGGTCTGCCGTAGGTCTTGAGTGAACCGTCTGCTCCACCGTTTGCCCAGGCAAGGCCACGTGTTATGGCGTTAGTGCCGTCAGTTGCGCCTATATTATAAAAATTGTAAATGCCCGGGTATTGACTGTGATTTCCCCACACGCTGTAGCTTCCGTCATTGCCCACTTCATTGAGTATTTTGGAAGCGAGATAGCAGGGGTTGATGTTATAAGCCTTACCCGCATTATAAATAGCCTGAGAATATTTGAGATTTGTTGTGATTTTTTTGCCGTTCGCATCGAGATAAGTAATTGCAGTATTATGCATAAAGGAATTTTTCAGAATCAGCTCGATAGCATTTATGCCGAAAATCTCACTGAAATCAAGACGTTCAAACTGAAAGATGCCTTCCTCGTTAAGGAAATTTCTCGGATCAATAAAATAGCTTACCGCAAACTTACTCGCCTGAACAAAGCCTCCGTCCTTATAAATATAAGAACCTGTATCTGCATTATAGTCATCCTTGTCATGACTTTTAAAAACAGGAGCGGAAACACTGTTATCTACAAGGGAAATTTCGCCGTACTGTGCTTCTACGGATGCATTAAAATCAAGTCCTGTTTCAAAGGGCTCAAAAACCCAGTCAGGGTATTTATTATGCAGTTGCTCAAGGTACGGGCGATAGCTTTCGGGAAATTTTTCAAGATTTTTTTCAAATTCATCTGCCGCAACAGAAGAAAATGAAAAAACAACAATGAGAATAAAAACTGCAAAAACAGATAATCCGATTTTTTTTATTCTGAGATTGTTGCTTTTCATTTTAACACATCCTTAATTTTTTCAATTAAAAAATGCACTTGAGTAAAGTGTATCAAGAACCGATTTTCTTTCGTCAGAAGCTGCAGCTTGGGATTTTTCTTCGGTCTTTTCGGCATCATCACTCAAAAAGCTGAAGTTGACTGAGCGTGCAAGGATTTCGGCAGCCTTATCGGTTTTTATGTTTTCTTCTTGAGATTCTGTATTTGCACAGTCAGCATCGCAGCAGCTGCACTCTTCTGCCTTTTCCTGAGTAGTCTCGGAAGAAACCGTAGTCATAAAATCAGTAAGGTTACGGCAAAGCTCATCGGCTACCATTCTGAGTCTCAAAGCTGAAGCGTTGATATCGGAAATAGGATCGGAGCACCTTTGCTCACTGATAGACTCAACCGCTTCAGCAGCCTGATAAATTGCTGACTTGTCATTGTCATTGAGCGCCTCAAGCTCTCTTATTTTAGCATTGAGACTGTCAACGGTTGCCTCAACGGCCTTTTTGTAATCGTAAAAATCATTACGCATTTTTTCAATATAATTTATAACATCCTTTTTATTGAAGCCGCCAACTCTGGCTTTTCTGAAGCTGATATAATTATTATCCATGATTTTTCACACCTTTTTGACAAATTACTTCATTGTTATTTTAACATAAAACAAAGGCAAATTGCAACCGTATTGCAAAATTTAATGATATTGGTATATAATGTTAGAAAAAAGGAGGTGTTATTTTGCACGAGCTTACACAATCAGCTGCAAATGCTTTAAGCACACTTGAAGAAAAAGGCTATAAAGCTTACCTCGTGGGAGGCGCCGTAAGAAATTATCTTATGGGCAGCTCACCGGACGATATCGATATAACGACCGATGCTCTGCCCGAAGAAATCAAGGAAACCTTCAGCGGTTACAGGGTTATTGAAACAGGCATACGCCACGGAACTGTTACTGTGCTGATAAATGGCGAGCCCGTAGAAATAACAACCTTCCGCATCGAAGAAGGCTATGCAGACGGCAGACATCCTGACAAAGTCCTTTTCAGCAAGGAAATAAAGGATGACCTTAAACGCCGTGACTTCACAATGAACAGTATCGCTTATAACCCTTCCGAGGGCTTCATTGACCCCTTCGGCGGAAAGAGAGATATTGAAAACCGTATAATCCGCTGTGTAGGAGACCCTGATGAAAGATTTAATGAGGATGCGTTGAGGATACTCAGAGCTTTACGCTTTTCGAGTGTGCTCGGTTTTGAAATCGCAAAAGAAACGTCAGACGCCATTCATGAGCATAAGCAGCTTCTCAAAAATGTTTCCGCTGAACGTATTTATTCCGAACTCTGCAAAGCTCTCTGCGGTAAAAATATAAGAAACGTATTAACTCAATACGCTGATGTTATTGCCGTTCCAATCCCCGAAATCGGCAAAATGATAAATTTCGACCAGAAAAACTTTCATCACAGATTTGACCTTCTGAGACATACAGCTGAAGTTGTAGCAAACATCCCACCCGAAAGGCATCTTCGCTTTGCCGCATTATTGCACGATATTGCAAAGCCTATCTGTCAGAGCTTTGACGAAAACTCGGTTGCCCATTATTATAAGCATCCTTCAATAGGTGCACATATTGCCGACGAGATTATGCTCAGATTAAAATCAGACAGCGATACGCGCGAAAAGGTAATCAAGCTCATAAAATGGCATGACACACCTATTGAAGAAAGCGAGCATATAATCAAACGAAAGCTTCGCTCTGTCGGCGAGGAGCTTCTTTTTGACCTTTACAAGCTTCAGAAAGCAGACACACTCGGTCTTGCGGTTGAGTATCATAGCCGCCTGCCCCACTTCGAAAAGCTCGAAGAAATGACCAAGCAGATATTAAGTCTGCAGCAGTGCTTTTCTTTAAAGGACTTAAACATAAACGGTATCGACGTAATTTCTCTCGGACTCAGAGGAAAGCAAATCGGTAACGCTCTTGATTTTGCGCTTGAAGCAGTAATTGACGGCGTTATAAAAAACGAAAAAAAAGCCTTGATAAATCTTATTACAGAAAATGCAGACAGCTTTTAACACTGTCTGCATTATTTTATTTAACAATATAAACCTTTACGCCGTGACCCGGTACCGATGCAACAATCTTATCAGCATCAATATATATTTTTTCATCCCATATTTCCTGAACCTCATAACCGCTCTTCTTTTGAATATTGAGGAAGCCAATGTTGGAAAGAGAGGCAAGGTCAACGGTAGCACTCTTTTCCTTAGATGCTTTGTTAAACACACAAACCGCAACACGTGAGCCTTCAAGGGGCTTTACAAGAATATCTACAAGACCTGCCTTGATTCTTCTGCACTGCACACCGAGTGAATCCTGATTTATCGCAATCATCTTTTTATTGGTGAGAATCTTATAAACCTTGCTTTCAGTGTCAACAGAGCCGTCTTCCTTAATGAACTTTCTGACATCGTTGCCGAGAATGAGAGGAGCATTCATCATACACCAGAGACTGAAATGACTCTTGTTTTCTTCGTGGGTAAGATTGCCGTTGCCGACCTCAAGCATATCGGGGTCATTCCACGCACCGGGAGCAGAGTATTTAGCGAGCCTGACGGTAAACTCATAAATACCCATAACAGATTTCCAATCGGCACGGATATCACCGGTCGTTCTCCAGAGGTTACCTGCTTCTGCACCCCATCTCCAGGGTCTGTTGAAGCCCCATTCACAAATAGAATAAACAATAGGCTTTTCCTCTGTTCCGTTCTTTTCTGCATATAGCTTTGTCGCACGCTTAAGCTCTCTGCCCATAAGCTTATACTGAATAGCGGCGCTGTCCATTCTTGAGCCTACGGGATTAAGAAGCTCAACCCTGTTTGCGCCTTTTTCAAGATGGATCATTGCCTGAAGCTTACCCTCAGGAGTCCAATTCTTTCTGCTTGCACAGTAAATGTGATATTCTTCCTCGCTGTTGACCTTAGCCATAATAAACTTTTCATCACGGGAGTCTTTCCTGATATCAATATGAAGAATATATTCCCCTGCTTCTTCGACCTCTACCTCGACGGATATACTGCCGCTGTTTGAATCAAGTCCGTCAACATAACACTTATCCTCGATTACCTCATCGGGTACAATTCTCGCCATTTTGTTAAGCTTCATTTCCTTGGCGGTGAAACGGGCAAAGGCGGCACCCTCACCCTCTTTTGCAAAGGAAACAGCAATAATTCTGGGTGCAAGATTTGAAATAGGCTTATTGTGACAGAAATCATATTTGAAATATTCAACGCCCCATGAAGCAAAGGTTTCCGCGTCGATTCTTTCGTGAAGAAGGCTTGCAGGGTAATCCTCGCAGGTGTGTGTGCCGTTAGAGGAATAAATACCAAGTTTTACACCACGCTCATTTACGTACTCGGCAAGTGACTTGATGCCGCTCGGGAAATGAATTTTATCGCACTGAAGCCTGCCGTCGGCATCTCTGGTTGAAGCCTGCCAGCAGTCATCTATATTCACATATTTATAGCCTGCATCGGCAAGTCCGCTCTTTTGCATTGCATCGGCGATTTCCTTGATAAGTTCTTCGCTGATTTTATGTCTGAAAAGATTCCAGCTTGACCAACCCATGGGAGGTGTCATTGCAACGCCGTTATTGTAGCCCCTTTCGGCGCACTGAGTGAGCCTTGCTTTGTTGACAGCTTTTTTGATGCTACATATAGGGCAGTAGGTTTTTTCGCTCATTTTTTTAGCCATAACAACGCCGCCTGTTGCAGTTAGTGCCGCAGCGGCAGAAATAACAGTATTTTTAATGTGCTTATTCATAATTTTCTCCTTTATATTAAACCAAAATTTTTCATAACAAATATAAATCCGAACATTGTGAACATAGAAAAGAGACTTGTCCAGACAACTAATTGACCTGCTAACTGTTCATTGCCGCCGATTTCGCCCGTCATAACCGCACTCGAAACTGCAACGGGTGTAGAAAAGAGAGAAATAATTGCAGGATATTCGATGCTTGTAATATTAACAAAATCAGTGTAATTGCAAAGCAGCACCGCACCGCATATTCCTGCGGCAGGGGCAAAAACGAGCCTCATAAAAGTACCGAGAGCAATTTCCCTTTTAAGTGAAGAAATCGCCTTGAAATCGAATCTTGCGCCCAGAACGACGAGTGCTAAAGGAGATGCAACCTTCGCAAGTCTTGAAAGTGCAGTATAGACGAAGGGAAGGTCACCTTCAAGAGAAAACAAGGGATTTCCCGAGGCATCAACGGGTAAAAGCTCTCTTATTGCCACAACTGCAATGCCGAGCACAACACTTATTATAAGCGGGTTTGTAAGCGCCTTTTTAACAGTATGCCTGACACTGCCCGAATGATTGTCGGGGCTGTAATGAGAAAGAATAACAACCGCAAGTATGTTGAAAAGCGGTATTGCAACTGCAGAAAGAATACTGGCAAAAGCAACCGCCTCATCTCCTCCGAGACTTTCAGCAAGCGGAATTCCGATAATAGCATAGTTAGACCTGAAGGCGCACTGAGTCATAACGCCGATACTGCTTCTGTCTTTAACAAAAAGCTTGGAAGCGCCATAACCGATAAGGCAGATAAAAAGCACCGCAACAACACAGTAAACAACCGCAGACCAACGGACAAGACCGAGACTTTCGATTTCATAAACATTCCAGAAAAGAAGGACAGGAAGAAAGACCCTGAAAACCATGGTATTGAGCTTTTTAAAAAATGCGTCATCGGCAAAATGTATACATCTGAGGAAGTAGCCGACAAAAACAAGAATGAGTATGGGCATTACTGCCTCAAAGGAAAAACTGAATACTTCAGCCACAAAATCACACCTAAAAATAAATTACTGTAATATTTTAACACAACACACGTGCGTTTACAATATTTGAAAAAAATATTTTCACAAGAAGTAAAAATCCCGCTCTCTTACGAGAACGGGATTTTTGGTGAGGATGAGTGGGCTCGAACCACCGACCCCTTGCATGTCAAGCCCGCCTGACGGCGAAATTGACACAGAAAACCATGAAATCACATGCAATTATGATTGTATTATTATATTTTTAGTAAAGTTGTTGACAGTTTTTTATATTCTTAACAAAGAGCTCTCATAACAAAATCTTAGTTTGTTCTAAGTGATATTACTTTTTATCCCAAAGGTATTCATTTTTACTAATCAAATTACCATCTTTAAACCTAGAGATAC
>JAZSQD010000148.1:0-33576 GCA_045537815.1 Acutalibacteraceae bacterium
GAAAGCATATCGGGGCGGCGCAGATATGTGCGCTCGAGACTTTTTTCACGTCTCCACTTTTCAATATTAGCATGGTGCCCTGATAACAGTATATCCGGAACAGTCCTGCCTTGCCACTCATAGGGGCGGGTGTATTGGGGATATTCAAGCAGTGAGCTGTAGTGGCTTTCGTCGGAAAATGCGGTTTCATTGGCAAGCACTCCGGGAAGCATGCGCGAAATGCTGTCTGCAAGCACGAGAGCAGGAAGCTCACCGCCCGTAAGCACATAGTCGCCTATAGAAATTTCTTCATCCACGATTTCTTCAATCACACGCTCGTCAATGCCCTCATAATGACCGCATAGAATGGCTATGCTTTCCTTTTCGGCGAGCTCCTTCACTCTCTGCTGAGTAAGAACCTTGCCCTGAGGCGACATAAAAATAAGATGAGGACGCTTGCCTGTTTTTTCACAAAGGTCTGCAAAGCAGTCGTAAATGGGCTCAACCTGCATAACCATACCCATTCCGCCGCCGTAAGGTGTATCGTCAACTCTTCTGTGCTTATCCTTTGAGTAATCCCTTATCTGTATGCAGTTTATTTCAACAGCCTTTTCCTGCCTGGCTCTGCCGATAATACTCTCAGAAAGCACCCTGTCGCACATTTCGGGGAAAAGGGTCAGTATATCAATCCTCATCGTCAAAAATTCCTCTCAAGGGTTTTATTTTGATAATTCCCGCCTCAACATCGGTGCTGATAACAACAGGAGGTATTGCAGGGATAAGATATTCCTTGCCGTCATTATTTATATGCCACACATCGTTGGCGCCTGTCTGACTGACATCGGTTAAAACACCGTAGCAGATGCTTTCATCATCGGCATCATAAACCTTACAGTCAATAAGCTCCTGAATAAAATAGTGACCGTCGGGAAGCTTTGCATCACTTCTTTTCATATAAAGAACCTTGTCTCGAAGCTTTGCAGCTTCTTCAACGGTGTCAATACCCTCGATTTTAAGTATTGCCATTTCACCGTTGGGGCGTGCCTTGATTTTTACTGCCCTTTCGCCTTTTTTATCAAAGTACAGTGTTTTAAACTTCGAGAGAAATTCCGGACTGTCGCACCATGGCTGAAAGCGCATTTCACCCTTAATGCCGTGTGTGGAGGTTATTTTTCCAATTTCGAGATAATCCTTTATCATAATATTCACCCAATAAAACCGAATGGCTGTCGGAAAACAGCCATTCTGATAGTTAATTATTCTTCCTCGGGAAGGAACCAGTCGGGATTGACTTCCTCACCTAAAATGTCTCCGATAAGGAACTTATAAAGTGCGTTCCAGAGCTTGATTAAAATTTTTTCAATTTCATTCCAAATTTCCATAATATGTTTCCTCCTGATTTATTTTATACTGCCATTATATAACATTCTTTCAGAAAATTCAAGGCTGTGAGTGGATTTTTTTGACAGGGACAGAAAGGCCGGACAACAGACGGTTGAAAATTTAAATATATTTCCGTCAGCTTGAAAACACGGCAAGCCGCAACAAGCCTTTCAAAGTGCTAATATCTGACTGCCTGACAGCTGTCGGGCGCAAATTTGCATTTTTAATTTAATTAAAGTATGTGTCTATTTCCTTCTGAGTCATGTTGAGACCGTCGATAACGTGATTGCGGAATATTTCATTCTTTTCTTTCACGATATTTCTTACCGTGTCGACTCTCTTCTTCCAATTCTCATAGGTATGCACCTGCCAGCGGTCGTAGTGATAAGGCATCTCACTGTCGATTTCTGCCACAAGCTCATCGAGAATCTTGAGCATTCTTTCCGTATCAAAAGTGGTCTTGAGGTGCTGACCGCAAATTTCCATCATCCTCTGACGGAAGTGCTTGTTTTTGATGATATTGCTTGTTATTGTTGTGCGGAAGGACCTTCCTACGCCGTGGCCTACCGGGTCCATATAGTTATCAAATATGTTGGTTGTGTAGGTTGAGCCGAAAAGTGCCCAGTCAACGTCAAAGAATATCCAGCGCCACTTTGCACCCTCAGTATTCTCTCGCCAGAATTTGATGTTACCCGTATCGGTGTTGGTAAAGAAGGATTCGCACATCCAATAGCAGATAAGCTCGTCAATATCAATCTGACTGCAGACGTAATTATAATATTCGTCATTTGCCATATCGTGGGTCTTGATATATTCGCAAAGCTCGGTATATTTATCCATTGAGCCGTTTTTGACGATGTTGTTACCCTTGATGAGATCAACATTATCCGGGTCTATGCCGTGGTGGTTTGCAAGATAATCCTCATCGATTTTTTCGCGAAGGTCATAAATTCCGTGATACTTGCCGTTAACATAGCATACAACGGGATGATAGTCCATTATGTCGATATCCATCTGATTTTTGATAACCATAGCGCAAAAAGCATCTCTGATATGGGCGATATTATAGTCCTGACCGCTGTTTCTTAAAATAAGGGCCGAGAACACATTGGTGTCATTTTCCTCAAAGAAGGGGTAGCAAACCTCTGTAGGGCCGTATTTGTCGCGAAGGTTGATGGATACACTCTTCTGAGGGTTAGCGCGGCTGTACTGACCGAAAACCTTGATACCCGCATCAAAGCTCACCTGTGAAACACCGTCGCTTGTCATATATTCAAAGTTGACGGGTCTTTCCCATTCTTCCCAGTAGTTTGCGCCCACATAAGGGAACTCGCTGCCGATATTGGGACCGTCAGCCCAGATGCCCGTGTGATAGTCATAAAGATTCTTTTCATCGGTGGTGAGGAAAACAACATCAAGGTCGTGAACTCTGTCCGTTACAAGATAGGTTCCGCAGACGGTTTCTGACGGCACGTAGCCCTCCTTGAAGCATTTTGCTCTGACCACCGTAGTTTTATTGACAGTGATAGGCTCTGAATAAAGCTTTGATGAAGAAGTGGGCTCACTGCCGTCGAGGGTATATCTTATTTCGCCTGCAACGGTGCTCAGCTCAACCTGAGTGCCCTTATCAACATATGAGCTTGAAAGTGAAAGAACAGGATTGGCAAGAGATTTGCCGAGAAGAACGGCGGGGTTAGCCTGACCCGGTGTAAGCTTATTGAAGCACACCTCATCAAGAGTGCCGTTTATATCTCTGCCGCTTGAATAACCGCTCATAAGACGGCTGTAAGAAAAGGAGTCAACAATAACATTGTCATTATCAATAAGATAAACTGTCTCGCCGTAACGGTTAAGACCGTAATTGACATAAATATTTCCCGTCTTACTGCTCACATAGTCACTGTCGCCGCAAAAAATTGCCACATATTCCCCCGGCTTTACGGTTACATCCGGCAACTGCTTAAAACTCTCCGAGTTTTTTGATTCGGAGAGTCTGTAGTTCATAAGGTTAATATCCTCTGAGCCTGTGTTATAAAGCTCAACATAGTCAAAATATTCGTCGACAGCTGACTGAGGCACGGTTGTGTTAACGGGTGCAACCTCTGTGATTGCAATCTCCCGGTTAACGGTAAATCTTGCGCTGTCGATGCTGTCAAAGCCCTTAGTTGAATTTTCCTTACCCGGTGTAGGCTTAGCATAATAGACAAATGACGATTTGTTTTCAAGATTTCTGCCATAGGAAAGATTGGAGACAAGCTCCTCGACCTTGCAGGTGTCAACAACCGTTTTATTCTTATTATAAAGACTGAGACTTCCCTCTTTACCGTTGAGCTTAAAGGTAGCGTGAATCTTGTCTGAGCCGTCATACTGCTTTGTTTTGCCCGAAAGATATATGAGAGCGTATGCCCCAGCCTCAAGCCTGAAGTCGGGGAACACCCACTTATCGGGCTCAACCGCATCGTCAGAAAGGCTGAAGCCCTTGAGGTTAACCTTCTTATCGGATGCATTATAAATCTCAACCCATGAAACAAACTCTCCGTCCTCATCCATGAGAGTCTGTGTGCAGTTGGGAGCATATTCATTGATATAAAGCTCACCGTCAAATTCTTCTGTCTGAGCTATGGCAGACTGAGCACTCTCTGTGTTTTCATAGCCCGGTGTGGGTGATGAGAAAACAACCAGTCTTTCTTCACTGCCGAGACCGTAGCTCTGGTCATTTTCAAGACCGATAACATTTACTCTGCAAAGAAGCTTACCCTTTGCATTGTAAAGAAAAATGCTCTCGCCCTTGGTGCTTATGGAAAAGGGCACGTGAATAATACGGTTTTCAGGGTCAATCTTTTCCACACCATCGGCAAAAATAACAAAGTATTCGCCCGCATCAACGGTGAAATCCGGGAAGGTAAACTTATTCATATTTTCGGAATTATCGGTGAGCATATAGCCGCCCAGATTAATCGGGGTCGATGTGGGATTGTGGATTTCTATCCAGTCACACATATCACCGTTTTCGTCGGCAATGGTTGTAACGTTATTGGACATAATCTCAGAAATATATAAGTCGTTACCTACGGAAGAATCCTGACAGCCTGCAAACGCGAAAAGCATTGAGGCGACAAGAAACAATGCAATTAATCTTTTTTTCATATCTATCACCCGTAAATTTGTATTATTCTCAGCCGATAAAAAGCACTTTATTGACTGTAAGCATCTTTTTTTGTATAATAACACAGATAAACAGAATTTTCAATAAAAGGTGAAAAAAATGTCAGATATTATTTGCCCTGTATGCAAAAACGAGCTCATAAAAGAAAACCGCTCCCTGAGATGCAAAAACGGTCACTGCTTTGATATTGCAAAGGAGGGCTATGTGAACCTTCTTGCCGGCAATCACAAGGCAGGCGACAAAACGGGAGACAACAAGGATATGGCTCTTTCGAGAAAGCAGTTTCTTGAAAAGGGATATTTCTGCTTACTCAAAAACGAAATAATTGAAATAATAAAAGAGTATACAAAGGAGAAGCCCACCGTGTGTGATATCTGTTGCGGTGAGGGTTGGTACAGTGATGAGATTATCAAGGCAATACCCTGTAATATGTACGGCTTTGACCTTTCAAAGGAAATGGTGCGCCTTGCCTCAAAGCGCAAAAACGGTGCTGAATACTTCGTGGCAAATCTTTCGTCAATCCCCCTTGAAAGCAGCTGTATTGATGCGGGTTTTCATCTTTTCGCTCCCTTTCACGACGAGGAATTCAGCCGTATAATAAAAGACGACGGCATAATCATCACCGCCGCAGCGGGTGAAAATCACCTTTATGAAATGAAGGAGATTCTTTATGATACACCCTATAAGAACGACGAAGAGCCCCCTGCAACAAAAAATCTTAAGCTCAGAGAAAAGCGTAAGGTAAACGGTAAAATCCATCTTGCCGCCCGCGAGGATATTAATGCTCTTTTCCGTATGACCCCCTATTATTACCGCACTGATAAAAAGGACAGGATGAAGCTTACGGAATACGACAGTCTTGATGTTACGGCAGAGTTTGCAATATTTATCTATGAAAAATGAGAATACAGTCAAGCAACTGTGCCATACAGCATAAAAAAATCCGATATTTATTGAAATATGATTTTTAATCTGATATAATATTATGAAATGAAAGGAGGAGGCAGGTATGAGCTATGCTTTCATAAGCTATAAAACAGACGACCTCGAGCAAGCACTCTGGGTCAAAGAACGTCTCTCAGAAAAGGGAATCCCCTGTTGGATGGCTCCCGATTCCATCCCCGGCGGCTCAAGCTATGCTCAGGAAATCCCCAAGGCAATAAGAAACTGCTTTGCTTTTATTCTCATTTTATCAGAAGCTACTCAGCATTCAAAATTTGTGCCCAAGGAAATTGACCTTGCCATAAACCTCGGCAAGCCTATTCTCCCCTTTATGATTGAAAATTTTGAGCTTCGTGACGATTTCAGTTTCTATCTTTCAAATGTTAACCGCTTTCCTGCTTATCAGTCAAAGGAAAGATGCATAAATCTCATCGCAACACGTATAGATGAAATTCTCAACGGCGCCAGGGACGGTCAGTCGATAGAGGAAATCAGAGAGCAGATCCGTATTGCAAAGAATCGTCAGCGTGCACCTGAATATGCGCAGACAAACGAAATAAAACAGGTTGAGTATGTTCCTCCTCAGGCTGAATACTGTCCCCCTGCGGAATATCAGAGCACCGTATATCCTGCGCCTGTTCCTCAGCATACTGCATACCCTCAGCAGACCTATGCAGAGCCTCAGTATCAGCAGAACGGTTACAGCAATCAGGGCTATTACGATAATTCATATCAGCGCACGGGCTATAATCAGCCGATTTATATCAACGTCACCCCTCAGCCCATAAGCAACGAGAGCAACAAAAATTATGTTGTCTGTCTCATTCTTGCAATTTTCTTCGGCTTCTGGGGTTTACACCGCTTCTATGCGGGAAAAATCGGAACAGGTATATTGTGGATGTTCAGTGGCGGCGGCTTCGGTATAGGCTGGTTCGCAGATGTTATCACAATCATATGCGGCGGCTTCAAGGATTCGACGAACAGACCGATTAAGCCTAAAAAGAAAAAATGATAAAAGAGCTTCTCATGAAAAGGGAAGCTCTTTTTTATCAAAAAATTATATCATCAAATTCTGCACCGATGCACTGCTTCAGGTCTTGCGGTGCAATAAAAATCTGAGCACCGAGCATACCGCCGCTGATTATGATTTCATCAAAGCTCTCGGCCGTAAAATGTATGACCGTTCTGAACTGCTTTTTCATACCGATAGGCGTGCATCCGCCGCGGATATATCCTGTTACATTTTTGATATCCTTCACGTGAAGCAGCTCGACGCTTTTTTCACCTACACTCTTCGACGCCTTTTTAAGGTCAAGCTCTTTATCAACCGGCAGACAAAAAACATAATTTTCCTTGCTTTTACCCACGGCAACAAGAGTCTTGAAGCTCATATCATAGCTCTGCGAAAGCTTATCCGCAATATGAACGCCGTCAATAAACTCATCACACTCATAAAAGTTAACCCTGTAAGATATTTTCTTTTTATCAAGTATTCTCATAGCATTGGTTTTTACGTTTTTATCCTTCGCCATATTATCTACCGCCTGTGAATTGTGTTTTATAAATTATAATATGCGCAAAACACAAAGTCAAGCCGACATATAACAAGCGTATTTGTCATAGGCTTTAAGGGGTGATATTATGCTTGAAATACTCAGAGCTCTGATGAGTAATTTTCTTTTCTTCTTTCTGCATCTGAAAAACCTGACCTCTTTTCCCAAGCCGCTTTCTGAGCAAAAGGAAAAAGAGCTGTTTAATCTGATGAAAACAAAAAAAGACACAAAAGCGAGAGAAACTCTTATTGAACACAACCTTCGTCTTGTTTCTCATATACTCAAAAAATATCAATCGGAATATGACGACCAGGAGGACCTTATATCCATCGGCACGATAGGTCTTATAAAGGCGGTGGATTCCTTTGATGCGGAAAAAGGAATCAGGTTTGCCACCTACGGTGCCAGATGTATTGAAAATGAAATACTTATGTTTTTCCGCTCTAAAAAGAAGGATGCCAACATAATATCGGTCAATGAGCCCATAGATGTTGACAGTGAAGGGAACCCTCTGACTCTTATAGATGTAATTTATTGCGACGACACCATAAGCGACGATGTCGACCTTAAAAAGAAAACTGCCCGTCTTTATGAGCTCATTGACAGTATGGATAACGAGAGGGACAAAGCAATTATCATCCGACGCTACGGTCTTTACAACACAAAGGAGCTCACTCAACGGGAAATCGCCGCCGAAATGGGAATATCAAGATCGTATGTTTCCAGAATAGAAAAAAGGATACTCGGTGAACTCAGAGAAAAATTTTAACAAAAAACAGCACCCGTAAAAGAGTGCTGAAAATCAGAATATTTTTTCAAACGCCATTCTTTCGCCGCTGGTTTCATAATAAACATCACCGCGGTATTTATAGCCGTTGGCCGTTATCACGTGGCGCATTTTAGGGTTGGTGCTTTTTGTGTCAACCCTTATTGAGTTAACCCCCTGCTTTCTGCAGTATTCCTCGGCAAGCTCAAAGGCTTTTTTGCCGTAGCCGTGACCTCTGCCCTTATCTGAAATGGCAAGTCTGTGCAGTGCCGCATATCTTCCGTCGCTTTTCCACTTTCCGTCAAGCTGACTGTATACAGGCTCTCCCTCAAAATCGAGACACATATAGCCTACGGCTTCACCGTCCTTGACTATAAAATAGCCTCTCCCGGCTTCTATATCCGCTCTGATGCTTTCCGGATTCGGGTAACCGTCCTGCCATTGGTCAATGCCCTGATTTTTAAGATGCAGCTTTGCCATATTGATAATTTCCATGGCGATATGCTTTTCTTCTGTTTTTACTTTTCTTAATCTCATTTATACTGTGCCGGCCTTTCAAAGCTGATTTTACCCATTTTCCCTCCGCGGTATTCGTCAAGAATCATCACGGAGGCTCTTTCTGTATTGACCTCACCGCCGCGGATGAGCATACCTCTTTCTCTGCCTATTTCTTCAAGAATTTCCCAGGGCATCGCCTGACTTACATCGGGAATGTTTTTTAATTTATATCTGCCCGTAAGCTTATCGGTATAATTCTGCGCAAGAACGCTGATAAGTCTTGCCGCCATTGTTTCGCTGTCGGTGACCTCATCCTTGACAGAGCCGATGAAGGAAAGCTTGTCTCCCACCTCAGGGTCGTCAAATTTAGGCCAAAGAACACCCGGTGTGTCAAGCAGCTCTATTCCGTTGCCGATGGCAAACCATTGATTGTGCTGAGTGACGCCCGGCTTATCGGCTACCTTAGCCTTGCTCTTACCCGCCATTCTGTTAATGAAGGAGGACTTGCCCGTATTGGGAATGCCGACAACCATAATACGCAGAGCCTTACCCGGCATACCGCGCTCTTCATTAGCTTTGATTTTATCTGCAAGCACCTGTCTTACGAGATTGTGATACTGATTGAGGCCCTTACCCGTGCGGCAGTCCACGGCAAGAGCATACTGACCCTTGCTTTTAAAATATTCAATCCATTCTCTTGTAATGCTGTCGTCTGCCATATCGCACTTGTTAAGAAGCACGATACGGGGCTTTTTACCCGTAAGCTCATCAAGCTCCGGGTTCCTTGATGACATGGGTATTCTCGCATCAAGAAGCTCCGTTACGCCGTCAACAAGGCCGAGACTTTCTTTTATGAGTCTTCTCGTTTTTGCCATATGGCCGGGAAACCACTGTACGACCTGCTTTTGTGTATCTGCCACGGATACCGCCTCCTTTAATATATGATTCTGCTTTCATTTCAGCAGTAAGAATATCACAAGGACACAGAGACATACTCTGTGTCCGTTAGTATTTATTTTACCTTCCAGTCTGAAGGGCTGTACATTTCTGTTGTCTTTCCTCCGCCGGGAAGCTCCTTCTGATTGAGAACCTTGTATTTCACAACGCCGAGAATATATTCCTCACGGATAAAGCCGATTTTATCGCTTCGGCTGTCGGTTGAGCCCTGACGGTTATCACCCATTACAAAAACGTGACCCTCGGGCACCACAACTGGGCCTGTCATATCCTCGGGATTAACGGTGAGATTATTGATATAAGGCTCATCGAGAAGCACGCCGTCAACATAAACCTCGCCTGTATCAAATTTGATATCAACCACCTGATTTTCAGTGGCAATAACTCTTTTTACAATGGGGTTATCAAACCAGTTGGGCTGAGTGACAATGACAACCTGACCGTAGGCAGGCTGACTGTCAAAGGCGCTGACAACAAGCATGTCACCGTGATTGAGGGTAGGAAGCATTGAGCCGCCGTCAACAAATACGATTCTGAAAAAGAAGGTGAAAAGTATCATTATTGTCACAACCGCAGTTGCGAGCACCGACGCAAAATCGTAAACATTGATAAATATTTTATCTTTAAAAGTAAGCTCTGATTTATCTTTTTTTGCAATATCCTTAATCATAATGTGAGCCGCCTTTCTTTAAATCTTAAAACAAAAGGAAGGGATGATCCCTTCCTTCCATTTGTGTTCTTATCAGCCGATCTTTTCCTTAACCTTAGCTGACTTACCAACTCTGTCACGAAGGTAATAAAGCTTGCTTCTGCGAACCTTACCGTTTCTGACAACCTCAACCTTAGCAACGTTGGGTGAGTGAACAGGGAATACTCTTTCAACGCCAACACCGTAAGCTACACGGCGAACTGTGAAGGTTGATGAAACTCCGCTGCCTCTCTTAGCAATGATTGTACCCTCGAAAACCTGAATTCTTTCTCTTTCGCCTTCACGGATTTTAACGTGAACACGAACAGTGCTACCGATTTCAAGTGCAGGTACTTCTGCCTTAAGGGATGAGTCTGAGATGAGTTTGAGTGCGTCCATTTTTTATCCTCCTAAATTCTGCCACGTTCATTCCGATATACGAAAGAGGACCGCTTGCGTTTATTCTGACTGAATTCAGCCGGCATTACACATAGCTGTGATACAAATGCCTAAGTATTTTATCACAAGAGATTTTAAAAAGCAAGACTTTTTTAAAAATTTTTTATTTTATTTTTATTGCAACAGGAGTGGTGTAGTCACTGTAAATATATGAGGCGCCGACCTTCTTATATGATCTGACCTTGAAATATCTTGTTGCACCGCTTTTGAAATCGTAAAGATAGTGTGAACGTGTAGTAAAATTGGAATATTTCTTGTAGGTACCGTTCTTTGATGAGCTATACCACACCTGATAACCTGTAGGCCCACCCGAGGATTTTGTCCAGGTGAGAGTAACTCTGCCCTTTGCACTTGACCAGGAAGCCACAATCTCGGGAGTGGAAAGCTTAGTATATGCGCTCACCTTTGTGTAGCTGTAGGCAAGGATGTTTTTACCGTCCTTGACATAATAGGGCTTGACCGCAAAGGAGTATTTCTTGCCCGGTGAAAGGCCCTTGACCGTAGCTGATGTGCCCGTAATATTACGGTGAATTATTTCCCACTTTTTTTCGGTCGTATTATAAAGGTAAACTCTGTAGCCGCTTGCACCTGAGGCTTTATCCCAGCTCAGGGTAACTCTGTCATATTTTGAAGAGGTTTTTACAGTCTTGACAAGGGAAGGTGTTGTAACAACCGTAAGCTGCTTATATGACTTTGCCAGGAACTTTTCTCCGTCCTCGGTTCCGTAAGCCTTGAGGGCAAAACGGTAGCTCTTTGAGGGTGAGAGGCCGTCAGCGGTATATGTCAGAGCTGTTGTTTCGTCAATGAGCTTCCAACCCGAATTATATATATACACACGGTATCCTGCAGCATCCTTGACCTTTTTCCAGCTGAGGGTTACTGATTTATCCTTTGCCTTGGCGGTGAAGGATGAAGTAACACCGAGCACCCGCTTTGTTCCTTTATCGGTAAGTGTGTCGGTGCTGTTGCAAAGATCACACTTGGCGGTTTTGGTTCCGTCATAAAGATAGGTTGCATCGTTATTGGGAACATAATCGTTATATACATGGTCGTGGGAGTTAATTACGGTGAATATACCCTCGTGGGCGCTTTCGATTACACTTTCACTTCTCAGGGTGATGCTGATTGTGTGCTCACCGTTGGAAATATCTGAAAGAGGAAGCACCGCCTTGAAGCCCACATATGAATCCTTACAGAAGGGCTCATACTTACTGTCCGAGGATATATCGGATCTCTTGACTCTGTCGGCAATAACAGGCTCCATACCGTCAACGGAAATATAACAGTCGGTTTCATATCCGCCCGTATTGACCGCCCAGCCTGAGATAACTATATTCTTTTCTTTTGATGCATCATACTCTTTGCCGTCTGTATCGGCTTCAACTTCACTGTAAAGCACATCGTCAACCCTGATTGTTAAGGGCTTATTGCTCTGACCTGCTTTTTTCTTCGTTGTGTTCCACGGCTCAACCCACACAAGATAATCACCCTCGGGAAGAGTGCCCTTTTTAACTGTGTGCTTGAGAGTGTTAAGGTTTTTATCTATTATTTGCTCCTTACTCCAGTCGTAGCTCTGAGAATCCTGAAAGCTCGGAACAATGTGAAGTCGGTTACGGTTGTAATCACCCTCACCCGCCGTCCAGGAAATTGTGAAATCCTCTGAGCTGGTGACCTTGTTGTCGGTTGAAACCTTTTTGAGTGTCTGAGGTGTCATCCCTTCAAGAATACCGTATCTTTTCCAGTATTCCTTAGCAAGCTCGCCTCTCTGCTCTGACTTAGTAGCCTTGTTTGCAGGTCTTTCAAAGTTATAGCAGAAGGAATAGCCGGCGTAATATGCGCCCTCCTCATTGTTTTCTGCACTCTTTATATCCTTGAGAGTGTTGGGGAAGAACTTTTCGAGCTCATATTTAAGATAATAAAGCTGACCTGTTATGCTCCTGTAGTCATAACCCTTATCGGCGCAGTAGCTTTTAAGGTCGTCAAAACGGCTCTCATGCCATTGGCAGATACCGTAGCTTGTTCCGCTGTCGCCGTAAAGATTGGGGTTAAAGCTTGACTCTTTTTCGATGTTTGCAAGCACACCGCAGGCAGAGGCTTCATTCATTCCCATCTGATTCTTAAGGAAATAATAGATATCCTTTTCGTAATTATTAGCTGCACTGGCCCTGAAAAAAGCAGGGCTGAGCAGGGTAAAAAGACTAACGAGAACCAGAGCCGTTGAAAGAATTGATTTAAATTTTTTCTTCATATAATTCTCCTGAATCTTAAAATTTTTCTCCGATTACTTTTTATTATAGCATATTCCGTCAAAAAATGCAAATCGGGGCTTTTATCATAACAAAAACCGCCCTGAAAAGAGCGGTTTTAAAGGTGAATTATACTACCTTGAGCTTATACATAACGTGTGCGCCGAGCATTGAAAGAACAACGCCGACAGGGATGAGAACACCGATACCCGGGTCAACAAACACAAGAAGAGCGGTAACTGCCACAATGGGGAATACGGAAATCTTCCAGTGCTTGACAAAATAGCCGGCGGCAAGAGAGCCGAAAATGGTGTATGTAACCTGCTGGAAGGCAGGAGCAAAGGTGTCACTTGCCATAAGCTGTGAGAAGGAGGGATTCATTGCGAAGGCAATAACGGTGATTGCAATAACTATTGTGGTCACAACAATTGATGCACTGATTGCAATGGTGGTGATAACCTCACCCTCTTCTGTGTTTGCCTTGACCTTTGCGTTTTCCATAGCGTTGATTGCACAGGGCATTTTCAGGTTCATAATGTTACCCGAAACGAAGGAAAGATATGTACCGCCTGCACCGAGCATGGGCGAATAGGCAACAACCTCAATAATACCTGTAACAAAGAATATGATAAGAGCCGCAAGACCCTTGCCTATAATTTCCATTCTGGGTGTAGTGCCGAGATGAAGGCTCACCGCAACGGGAATACAAAGGAAGAAGAGAAGAGCCGCTATAACCCAGATTCTGCCCCAGGTATGAACTTTATCCATATATGTCTTTTTCATTTCTTTATTCTCCTCTCTTTTAATAACGCCACTCAATCTGAGCAATCTCGGGCACAAAATGGTTAAGAAGAACCACAACTGCCATTGCGAGCACCATACTTACGGGCATTGCAAGGGCATCAATCCAGTTTTTCTTGAGCTTTTTGTTGATGAGTGTAAAGAAAATCATAAAGCCTGTGGAAAACACAAGAGCCGCAAGTGAAAGCACGCCTGCACCGTCACCGATTTTAGGCTCTGTCTTTGAGCCCATACCCATAAGGCCCTTACCGATAAAGGCAGCCATAAGACCGATAAATGCGGCAGCTGTCATAATATCCATCCACTTAGAGTTCTTTGAAGCAACATCCGAAACGCCCTTCTGAATCTTTTTGAGAACGATGGGGATAAGGATAAGAGGAAGAATGCTGCCGAGAGTCATAACCCATACTATTTCGCTGAAAATCTGAGGGTCGGTAACTGCGGTTGCAATATTGGCACTCGGGTCACCCGTCGCCGCCTGCAATGCACCTATGGCCGCTGTGGTTTCATACTGAATTGCACCGATAACCGTAAGTCTTATCCAGGGAAGGACATAGCCGAGAGCAACTGAAAGTGAAATAACGGTGATAGCAATACCTACTGCAGGTGCAAAAGAAAAAATAGCACTCGAGGTGACTGCATTTTTGAGCTTATCGGTTGTGATACCCAGCTCCTTACCGCGCACCCAAGCCTTTCTCATAAAGAAAAGAGCCTGTGCACAGACAAAAATAATTACGGCAAGTATAATCATATACATAAAGCCGTCGTTTTTAAAATCCGAAAACATATTTTATCCTCCGTTTTTTTATTTATTATGCTTATAATATCACCCCTTTGACAAATAGTCAACCCGACAGGTAATTTTCAGAAAATTCTTTGACAAAGTAAATATATATGGTATAATAAATATTTGTACGGGTAATCTGTACGCCCTGAGATTCATATAAATTAAACGGTGATTTATATGAACGAAAAGAAAAGTACAAAAAAGACCGAGGAAAAGGACTATTACACTGCCGTAATCATAGGACAGTTTCTTATCTGCCTTGCGGTAAGCGTCATACTTTTTCTTGTTTTCAGCTTTACGGGTGAAGCGGGAGAAAAATTTAAAGAAAGATTCAATCTCTTTTTCAGTGAAAAGGGTACCCAAGCTGTCTCGGACACAGCAAAAGAGGTTTTCGGTTTTCTTTCTTCCGAGGGTGCCGCTACACCGACTGATGCTGAGCCTGAAGGCTCCGGCGGTGATGACCTCGAGGTTTTTGAGGCGACGGAAAAAACCGACTTTGCCCCTTTTGTCACAACAGATAAGCTTCTTTTCCCCGTGAAGGGCGGACGCTACACCTCATATTTCGGCTACCGTATCCACCCGATAACAAACAAGTGGAGCTTTCACACGGGTATTGATATCGCCGCAGAAGAGGGCACACCCGTAAGAGCCCCCTTAAAGGGAAAAATAACCCGTATCGGCGAGGACTCACGAAGCGGTAAATATCTTTTTATCACCCACAGTGACGGCTTTGTTACCTTCTACTGCCATTGCAGTGAAATCCTTGTCAGTGAGGGGATGAACATCAATAAGGGCGAGGCGGTGGCAAGAGTCGGCTCAACGGGTCAGTCTACAGGCCCTCACCTTCACTTTGAAATCCGTCATAATGAAATAAGGCTTAACCCGATCTGGGTGCTTGATAATGATTGTTGAAGCCGGCACGATACACATAAGGCTTAAATTTTCTTTTGTTGCCGCAGTGACGTTGATGCTTTACTTTTGCGAAGAAAGAATTGTGCTTAATGCCTTTTTTGCGTCTCTGATTCACGAATGCGGGCATCTGGTTTTTATGCTTATTTATAAAGCAGAGCCTTATAAAATCGAGCTTGGTGCTTTCGGCATATGCATCGAAAGAAGAGAGGCCACACTGCTCAGCTATAAAAAAGAGGCACTGATAGCCCTCGGCGGTATCATTTTTAATCTGACCGTCTGCTTTTTGTCTCGGCTTTTATCTGAAGCGGTTTTAAAGGATGAGCTTGTGCTTTTTGCCGCGGTCAATCTGCTTGTGGCTCTTTTCAACTCCCTGCCCTCCTTCTTTCTCGATATGGGCAGAGCGCTGAATTTTCTTTTTCTTGCTTTTACGGAAGAAGAAAGGGTTAACAGAATTATGTCCCTGATTTCAGCGGTTACAAGCCTTGTGCTTACGTTTTTCTTTGTTCTTTATACGATTTTTGTCGGCTTTAACATAAGCCTTCTTGCTGTTACACTATATCTTAATCTTATAACTTTCAAAAGAAAGGTAGATAAATAAATGATAACTAAAGAAGTTGAAAAAATACTCCCACTCGTCCAGAAGCCGGGCAGATACACCGGCGGCGAGCTCAACAGCGTTGTGAAGGATAAAAGCAAGGTGGATTTACGCTACGCCTTCTGCTTCCCTGACAGCTATGAAATCGGTATGTCTCACCTCGGTATAAAGATTCTCTATTCTGCCGCAAACGAGAGAGACGATGTCTGGTGCGAAAGAGTTTTTGCACCCTGGCACGATATGGAAAAAGCTATGAGAGAGAATAATATCCCTCTTTATGCACTTGAAAGCGGTGACCCCCTCACTGATTTTGACCTCATAGGCTTCACTCTTCCCTATGAGCTTTGCTACACAAACGTGCTCAATATGCTCGACCTTGCAGGCATCCCCGTAAAAGCAAAGGACAGAACGGGGCTTACTCCCATTATCGTAGGCGGCGGCCCCTGCGTATGTAACCCTGAGCCTATGGCCGATTTCTTTGATATATTCTCTCTCGGTGACGGTGAAGAGGTATCAAACGAGCTTTTTGACCTGCTTATCGCCTGCAAAAAGGAAGGCGCAGCCAGAGAGGAGTTTCTCAGAAGAGCGGCACAGATTAAGGGTATTTACGTGCCCTCGCTTTATGATATCAGCTATAACGATGACGGCACCGTAAAGGCGATTACCCCAAAGGAAACGGCTCCCGAAAAGGTGACAAAAAGAGTTGTCGCAGACCTTGATAAGGTACACTACCCCGAAAAGTTTATCGTCCCCTTTGTTGAGATTGTTCACGACAGAGTTGTGCATGAAATCTTACGCGGATGTATAAGAGGCTGCCGCTTCTGTCAGGCAGGCTTTATTTACAGACCCATAAGAGAAAAGAGCGCCGACACAATCAACGCTCAGTGTCAGAAGCTCTGTCACAGCACAGGCTACGACGAAATTTCTCTTTCCTCCCTTTCCACAAGCGACTATACACACCTTGAAGAGCTTATGGAAAAGCTTTTAGAGTGGACAGAAAAGGAAAAGGTCAACATAGCCCTCCCCTCTCTTCGTGTGGATAACTTTTCGGATAAGCTTATGGGATATCTCAATAAGGTGCGCCGCAGCGGTCTTACCTTCGCACCTGAGGCAGGTACTCAGAGGCTCCGTGATGCCATAAACAAAAACGTCACCGAGGAAGAGGTGCTTTCAACCGCGAGAAAATCCTTCAAGGGCGGTTGGACTGCCGTTAAGCTTTATTTTATGCTCGGTCTTCCCACAGAAACCTATGATGACGTTGCAGGCATAGCAGACCTTGCTCAGAAGGTTGTAAACGAATTTTATAATAATCCCGACAAGCCCAAGGGCAAGGGCGTTCAGGTAAGCATCAGTGTCGCTTCCTTTGTACCTAAGCCTTTTACACCCTTCCAGTGGGAGGCTCAGGACACAATAGACGAGCTTATAAGTAAGCAGAATCATCTTCTTTCAAGCGTTAAGACAAAGAAAATCAGCGTAAGCTACCACAAGGTCAACATCAGCTTCCTTGAGGGTGTTATGGCAAGAGGTGACAGAAAGCTTTGCGACGTTATCGAAGCAGCATGGAAGAAGGGCTGTAAGTTTGACTCATGGGATGACAGCTTCCGCTTTGATACGTGGCTCGAAGCCTTTGAGGAATGCGGAATTGACCCGATTTTTTACACAAGCAGAAAGCGTGACTACGAGGAAGTTCTTCCCTGGGATCATCTTGATTACGGTATCAGAAAGCAATTCCTTATAAGTGAAAGCAAAAAGGCTTATGAAAGCAAGACTACCCCTCACTGCCGTGTAAAGTGTGCAGGCTGCGGAAGTAATATGATAAACGGAGGTGAATGTGATGCGATGCGTCAGAGTATGGTTTAAAAAAATGGGTATGAGCCGCTATGTATCACACCTTGACCTTATGCGTGCCATGACACGTGCCGTAAGACGCGCCGAGGTGCCCTTATGGTACACGGAGGGCTTTAACCCTCACCCCTACATCACCTTTGCCCTTCCCCTTTCTCTCGGTATGGAAAGCCTTTGTGAAAGTATGGATATGCGAATAGAGGGTGAAAGCTCCAACGAGGACATCTTTAATATGCTCGTCGGCTCAATGCCCCCGGGTATTGAAATAGTAAGTGTTGAAAACCCCTTCAACGACCCGAAGGAAATCGCCTACGGTGAGTTTGACATATTCTTTGACTGTGAAAAAAAGTCTGACGGTCTTGTCAGACTTATAGAAGAAATGCTCTCGGGTGATGAGCTTATTGTGCAGAAGCTCGGCAAAAAGGGACGCCATAAGGTTATGAAAGATATAAATCTTATCGAGTTTATCAAAAGCTATAAGCTTGGCTCGCTTGAAAGCCGTGTAAAGCTCAGCCTTATCCTTCCTGCAGGAAGCACCACAAATATCAATCCCTCGCTTCTTGCGGACGAGATTCAGAAAAGAGCCGAGAGTAATCCTCCTTACACAATAGTCAGAAAGAGACTTCTTACAGCGGATATGGAAAATTTCAGATAATAAATTACGGATGGCTTTTAAATTCAAGCCATCCGTTTTATATTATTCTGCTGTTTGTTCAACCGGTGTTGCGGTTACCCTTGCAAAATATTTTCCGTAAACCCAGCAGTCGTTTATTTCATCATTCTGAACCGAAATGTTTGAAACCTCAATTTCCTGCTCACCGCTTCTTGCAAGATTTATACCCGAAACATTTATCTCAATCTGAATATCCTCTGCCGTTATCCTTTCAAGACTTGCTGCAGGGCCTATAAGGCAGATGCTTTCAAGGCTGCTGCCCGAAAAATCAACTGTATATTCAAAATCCTTGTTGTCATTGACAAAAACTATGTTTTCCTGACCGCCGGCAATAAGTCTGCTTTTCATCGAGGAAAAATCAACCGTTACGGTAAACTCAACAGACTCATCGGTAAGAAGGTTTGCATTGGGTGTTTCTTCCGAAAGGACCGTAAAGACATTTTTTTGATTTTTAAGCTCTCTGAAATCGACTGTTTTAACAACAAAGCGGTCATAATTATCCGCATTGCCCGTATTACAGAGAATCTTCACCTTTTCAGGGCTTATTCTGATATTGTTGTCGTCTGCGCTGTAATCTGAGGGCTCGTTGATAAATTTAATCGCAGTGGGTACCTCTTTTTCGGTTTTTACCGTTACGGTAACCGTCGGAGGATTGGTTTCGGGAATCTCATAGGAAAGATAGTGACTGTCTGCCGTACCGCTGAAATCATACTTGACAGTTGCGGGAAGTGTAACGGTTTTCACAAGAGGAAGATCCTCTTTATCGATAGTTGCCTGAAAATAAACCTTGTTGAGCTGACTTACCACCGTCGCAGGGCCCGTGACGTCTATTGTGCTCATTGACGCAACGGGATTGCCTACGCTGAAGCCCTCACTTATAAGAGCATCCTCACCGTTAGTTATCACACCCTCAACATTGACGGTCTGTGTAACTGCCATATCATAATAAACCGCTATGGTAGAGGGAGTGACAGAAACTATCTGAGCGTTTCTGCCCGTAGTACCGTTGGCAAATCTTGCATTCAGCGACAGCACCTTATAGCCTGCCGTATCGGCATAAACCTCAGATGCCGACACTATTATGTCATCCTTGCCTATTACATTTGAGTTGATGTTGTATGCCTTGCCCGAAATCTCAACGGAAACATAAAGCTGTTCCTCGTCAACAAAATATCTGTAGTCCGATTCTTCCTGAGAAGAGGCTGAAAGATTGACTCTTACCTCGTCAACAACTCTTGTGATGTCGTTACTGTAATTTACCTTGACAGTTGCCCAAAGAAGTATGGCGGCAACAATGGAAAAAAACAGAAGAAATTTATTGTTGTATATAAGTCTTTCGGTAAGACTTTTTTTATTCTTCTTCATCATTTCTTCCTCCGACGCTTGATTTTGTTTTTACCTGCTTCTTCGTCTTCCGTGATAAGGAAATCATTAAGACTTGCAATAAGCTCACCTAATGAAAGACCTCTGACAAGCTTGCCGCCCTGAGCGACTGAAATCTTGCCTGTTTCCTCAGAAACAACGATTGCAAGAGCATCGCTCTGCTCACTTATACCCACAGCCGCTCTGTGCCTTGTGCCCAGCTCAAGCGAAAGCTCGGACTGAGTGAGAGGAAGGATGCAGCCCGCCGAATATATACGGTTATCTCTTATAATCACGGCTCCGTCGTGAAGAGGTGCTTTGGGGAAGAAGATATTTTCAATGACGGGGGTTGAAACCGAGGAGTCAACTCTTGCACCCGTTGAAACTACATCCTCAAGAAGCACGGAGCCCTCAACAACGATAAGCGCACCAACCTTTTTGTCGCTCATATTGGCAACCGCCTTGGAAATATTGGTTACGCTTGACTGTATTTCATCGTTGACGACCTCTTTTGAGCGGAAAATAAAGTTGAGATATCTTTTGACGTCTCCTCTGCCGAGGCTTTCGACAACCTGTCTTATTTCGGGCTGGAAAAGAAGCAGAATAACGATAACGATATCGGCAAAAATACGGCTGAAAAGGAAGCTTGACGTTGACATATTAAGGGCAGACACAACAAAGAAAACCACTGCCATAAAAAGAATACCCTTGACAAGATGGAAGGCTCTGGTCTGTCTTATCAGCTTGATGCAGTAATAAAGAATAAAAGCAACAAGTGCTATATCAATAATGTCGTACCACTCAACAAGACCGACGAGAGACCATATTCTCCCGATGAGATTTTCAAAAAAACTTCCCATATTTTCCTCCGTATTTTTTATTTCAATATATATTACTTAATCATATTACTCAAGCTAATTAATTTTAACATAAATTTTTGTCTAATGCAATTTTATTCAGATAAAAAGATAAAATTTTAACATCTTTTTTTGTGTTGAAGGGCCCTGTGCTGACTCTTACCGTGCCTTTTTCCTCGGTTTTATAGTTTTTATGGGCAAGAAACGAGCAATGATAACCCGACCTTAAAGCTATTCCTCTCAAAGAAAGGTATTCCGACACCTGCTCACTGTGAAGATTTTTTATATTGAACGAGACGAGATTGGTTTTGCCGTTCAGCATATCATCGTAAACTCTTATGCCTTTTATTGAATAAAGGTCTTCAATAAGGATACGGATAAGCTCCCATTCCTTTTCGAGAATCGCCTGCGGCCCGTAGGCTCTGACAAGCTCTGCACCGGCTGACAGCCCCGCAATACCGGGCAGATTTACCGTTCCGCTCTCGAGTCTGTCAGGAAAAAAATCCGGCTGAAAAACACTCATGGAATTACTTCCCGTTCCGCCGTAAATCAGCGGCTCAATATCGATATTTTCACCGGCGAGAAGCACTCCCGTGCCCATAGGCCCCATAAGGCCCTTATGCCCCGGCAGGCAAAGTACATCTATCCCGTTCTTTTTCATATCAAGA
Organism: Acutalibacteraceae bacterium; assembly: GCA_045537815.1. Lineage (GTDB taxonomy): Bacteria > Bacillota > Clostridia > Oscillospirales > Acutalibacteraceae > UBA6857. The sequence continues at coordinate 21,138 of JAZSQD010000148.1, forward strand.
TTATGACCGCCTGCCGCCTGAGCTCCGTCAACAATAAAAAGTATCCCCCTATCCCTTAACAGCCGTGAAATCCTTTCCAAGGGCAATACCGTGCCGAAAACATTTGAAACGGCAGTGCATATCAACGCCGAGGTGTTGCTTTTTATCAGACCTTCGATTGAGCTTAAGGTACAGTTAACGTCATCAGGGCAAAGGGTAAACACATCATAGCTTATAAGACCCTCCCTTTTCATCGCCTCAACGGGACGAAGCACCGAGTTATGCTCAAGCGAAGATATAAGCACATGGTCGCCTTTCCTGATGCAGCCGCGTATTGCGGTGTTGAGCGCCGCTGTGCAGTTGAGGGTAAAAGCCACCCTTTCCGCATTGCACGAAAACATCTCAGCGAGAATTTCTCTTGCTCTGTAAACCTTTTTACCCGCTCTGAGTGTCATTGCGTGGCCGCCTCTGCCCGGGTTTGCGCCGTAAACGGTCATTGCCTCATTAACCGTTCTTATTACACTCTGAGGCTTCGGAAAGGTGGTTGCGGCATTGTCAAGATATATCATAATCTCTCACGGTAGCTTTCTACCCCGAGGTTTCTTATCCCGTTACTGTTGATTATTTCATGAGCTTTCCATATGCTTCCCTGCACAAACAGGGCAAAATTACATCCCTGCTTGTGATTGGGATTGGGGTTGCGTCTGAGATTTGCTTTTATTGAGTGACGGGCTAGAAGCTGTACCGCTTTTTCCCCGTAGGTCTGACTTTCAAATTTTATATATGTGTAGTTCATTATGCTATGCTCCTTTATATAGTATATACGGTTTATTATATGTTGAGAAGTCAGCTGTGGTGAGAGAGGGCAGGTCAGGCTTCGGTTTATGTTGTTTTGCTTTTATTCTTTTATTTTCTTCCCTGACCTTGCAAATCAAAAAATATAATGTATAATTATATGCAATATCATTATTTCAGGACGGCTATATTTATGAAGCTTAATTTTAACAACGGTAAATTTAAAATAATGCAGATTGCCGACGTTCAGGAGGATATACCTCTTAACCCCGACACCTTGAAGCTCATCGACCTTGCCTTAGAAAAGGAAATGCCCGATCTTGTTGTTTTCACAGGTGATCAGATTCACGGCTACTCTCCCTGCTACAGAAAAAATGCAACAAACAAGGTCAAGAAATGTATTGACTCTTTTCTTGAGCCTCTTGTCAGAAGAAATATTCCCTTTGTGTTTACCTTCGGCAATCACGACGATGACTGCGATGTAAGCAAGACGACTCAGCTTGAATTTTACGAGGGCTATGATAACTATATACGCCCCCTCGAAGGAGACCGCTTCGACGAGGGCACCTGCACAGTCCGTATCAAGGGCTCTGACGGTGAAAGCGACGTGCTTGCTCTTTATCTTATTGACACCGGCAAAAAAGGCTCTGACGGTGCTTATGAGCCTTTGAGCAAGGAAAGAATAGAATGGCTCGGTCAGGCACGTGAAAAAAACGGATATCTGCCCGCCATAATTTTTCAGCATATTCCCTGCCCCGAGTTTTATGATGTAATAAAAAAAGTCCCCTTCTATACAAGAGGTGCCGTTGAAGGCTTCCGCTCAAAAAAGGGATATTACTTGCTTGAAAGCCCTGCCAAGGGAGAATTTATGGGCGAAAATCCCGCATCACCCGAAATAAACAACGGTGAATTTGATGAAATCATAAAGCACGACGATATTTTTGCCCTTTATGTCGGTCACGATCACAATAATTCATTCAGCCGTAAGAATCAGGGTGTTACCCTCGGCTATACACAGGGTGCAGGCTTCAACACCTACGGCCCCGGCAAAAGAAGAGGCGTCAGAATCTTTATCCTCGACGAAAAGGATGTGAAGAGCTTTGAAACCTACACCGTAACAATGGGTGAGCTTTGCAGTTACAAGCCCTCGGCACCGCTCAAGGAATTCATCCTTTCCCACTCGCCCACTTCTGTGGACCAGGGAATAAGCATTGCTAAAAAAATTCTGCTTGTCGGCACTGCCCTTGCGGTGACAGCATCTGCAATTAAAAGGCTTAAATAAAAAATCTCCTGCAATCCGCTCAAGGACTGCAGGAGTAGTTTTTTGATTATTTGAGAATCTCAAGATTCCAAATTGCATCTGTTACAAGGAACTGAGGATATTCTTCAAAGGTGTTGATATCGGGCTGACCTTCATATTCAAAAAGACAGAAAACAAAGGCGTTACACTCTGTGCCGTAATCGGTAGCCACATGCTCACCGTTTTTGATAAACCAAGTATAATCTCTGTATTTTGCGGTCGAGGCATCAATCACTCTGTCGGGTGAGAGATATACTTCGTCCTTTATCTGCTCATCGGAAAGAGTTTTGCCGTGGGGCGCAACGGTTGCACCGTTTGAAGCAAGAACCGTTTCAATTACACCGTCACCGTTGAGCACTGCATCATCATATACGGGCACACCGGGAACATTATAGTTAGCTATGAAGGAAATCTTTATTCCTGCGTCATAAGCGCCTGCAATAACATCATCTGTGCTCTTAATGAATCTTCCTGTTTCTCTGACTGTTTCACAGATACCTGCATATTCGTCTTCACAGTCACCGAATACTGTTTCGTAAGCACTGTCAAAGCGGTCATCGGGACACATAGCCCAGAAGCCGGGAAGAGTACCGAGACAGTCACGGAAGACCTCGTCGTTTGCTCTGTCAAAATAATCGTGTATCCAGTCATTGAGGTATTCTGTAAGGAAATCAAAAGCGCCGAGCCAATCAAAAATATTTACAAACAGTTCTGCGAAGAAATTGCCCTCAATCATTGAGTCGACAGCGTTTCTTACGGCTTCCTTTTTGATGCTGAGATTACCGCTGAAGGCGTCGCCGAGCGAATAAACACCGTTATGGGCACCCGAAACATAAACCGCCTTATTGACACTGTCATAGCCGTGGTAACAGAAATATGCGGTTGTAACCATACAGCCCATGCTTGCACAGATAATATCAACCTTTTCCTTGCCTGAATCCGCCTTGGCGGTATTGATAAGTGTATTGAGCTCACCCGCAAGCTGCTCGGCAGACTTACGCCAGTCATAGGTGAAAAGGTATACATTTTCACTTGAGTATCTCTTTACGGCTTCACGGACAAGACCGCCCTCGGCATCGTCAAAATGGCTGTAATCCGGGCATTCGGCAAGGGATTTCGTATACTGAGTTGACACGAGATTATTAACAGGCTCACCGTTCTTATCGTAAGATATGGGCTTGAAAATTCCGTATACAATCTCAGCAAAGGCATCATAAAGTGCGTCTTCATTTTTTATTGCAAATCTTGTGATAAGGCTCTGAAGAAGAATACCGAGAACCTCCCCTGCATTCACGTTAAAGGGACTTGAACCGTCTTCATATCTGATATTTGTAAAGGGAATACCTCTGACGATAACAACAGGGTTACCATTATAGTCAGCCTTTTCCTCTGCGGCAAAGGCAGGCACTGCAAGAGTGAAAAGCATAACAGCAGCAAGTAAAACCGATAAAATCTTTTTCATATTTTGTTCCTCCTTTTATCATAGGATAATTTTAACACTATATCACACATTTTTCAACAATTTATTTATATCTGCTTTCAATATAATCAATGAAATCTGCAACTGCTCCCTTATTACAGTGACAGGCGTGAAATTCGCACACCTTATGAAGCTCCTCGGGAGCCTGACTGCAGCAGGCAGGATGACTCACCGTACGAAGCATATCAAGGTCATTGTAATAATCTCCGATTGCACCGATATTTTTTTCAGGCACACCTATAAGCTCAGCGAGCTTGAGCACCGCATTACCCTTGTGAGTGGTACTGCTGACCATATCAAAGGAAAAAGAGGTGGTATCTATATAAGACACAGTATCATCAGATATCCCCTCTGCAAGCTGACGGATTTTGTTTTTCATAAAGGGTCCGCAAAAGAAAATAACCTTTCCCCATTTGCCCGCGGGCACCTCATCAATGCTCTGCACCCGTTTATGAGTCAGAGAATCAAGCATCATCATAACCGGTGACATAATTTTAGGTCTGACAAGATAAATCATATCATCGGTGAATACACCGACCTCAAGAAAAGGAAAGCTTTCAAGGGCGCTTTTTACAACACTCAATCCGCCGTCGGAAATCGGGTTGAACCACAGCATTTTTTCCGCCTTGAAATCGTAAATTCCGGAACCGTTAAGGACTATGGCAGGTGTAGTAACATCAGGCAGATTTTTATAGTGAGGCTCAAGAGACTGAACATTTCTCGCAGATGCAAGGGTAAAATTGCCGCCGTGCTCATGCACAAAGCGATAAATTGCCTCGGTGTTGACCTTCGGAGTTCTTCTGAGCTTGTTATTGAGAGTGCCGTCAATATCTGAAACTATGAGCCAATCTGAAAAATCCTTTCCTGCCATTTCACACCTCAGTAATTATATATTATGTTATCCTTATACTTTTCTGCCATCATAAGAAGCTCTTTTTCGTTGAAAAAGGCGGTTGTACATCCCACTGCGGTTACACACTTGCCGCCTGTTATATTACCGTAAAGCACACATTTTTCAACAGGCTCATCGTGCATAAGACCGTAGGCAAAGCCTGCAAAGAAGGCATCACCTGCACCTGTTGAATCAACACGCACAAACTCGTCAATACTCTTGACATAGATAAACTGACCGTCCTTGAGGATGAGACAGCCGTCCTTGTCAAGCTTTACGATGGGGGTATCGAGATATTCCTTAAGAACAAGAGCAGCCTTTTTCGGGTCTTCCTCGCCTGTTATTATAACCGCTTCCTTTCTGTTGGGTAAAAACCAATGGGCAATTTCAAGCATGGGCCTGTAGCTTTCAAGACTCATACCCTCAACAAAGCCCGTGTCAAGAATTACGGTTGTCCCCTCTTCACGGAGTCTGCGGTAAACACCGTTGTAGCTTTCGTGCATAGCGGCTACCTTTGCGCCCTTGAGAGCCTCATACAGCTCCTCTTCCCCTACTGCGCTTTCACTGTTGCCGTAGGAAACAAAGGTACGGTCACCCGGTGTTATTGCCGCCGCGGTAATATTAACTGCAATTTTATCACCCTTATAAAGATTGACGGGCTCTACTCCCGCTTTTCTGAATTCCTTGAGGGCAAACTCAGAAAACATATCACCGGAAAGCTCTGTTACGGTTTTGCACTCAACACCAAGTCTGCCGAGGGTGACCATTGTACCCGGCACACCGCCGCCAAGGCACAGAGAAAATCGGTCGGTAAATATTTCTTCACCCTCCTCGGGAAGTCGGGGCATATTTTCAAAAAGTAAATCAACGTTAGTTTTGCCGAAGCCTGCTGCGAAGGGCATAAATTTAAACATCTCCTTTAATTTGGATAGGGATTAGTCCCTAGTCCCTTTATTTTATACTATAGGGAAATAAAAGTCAACCGCAGTGCATTATTCCATCCTCATAAGCTCCTTTTTGAGCTTTTCGAGTATCCGCTTTTCTAGGCGTGAAATATAGCTCTGGGATATTCCGAGCATGTCCGCTACCTGCTTTTGTGTGTATTCCTTTGAGCCGAAAAGACCAAAGCGCATTGTCATTATCTGCTTTTCTCTTTCTTCAAGCTCACTGACAACCCTCAGAAGCTGTCGTTTTTCATCCTTATATTCAATATTACGGTTAACCACATCGTTATCTGAGCCGAGAATATCACCGAGCAGAAGCTCATTCCCGTCCCAGTCAACATTAAGGGGCTCATCAATGCTCATTTCGTTTTTTTGATTTGCGGTCTTTCTCATATACATCAGTATCTCGTTTTCGATACATCTTGAAGCATAGGTGGCAAGCTTGATTTTTTTGGTGGGGCAAAAGGTGTTTACCGCCTTTATGAGACCTATTGTGCCTATGGAAACAAGGTCTTCTACTCCTATTCCCGTGTTTTCAAACTTTTTTGCGATATATACGACCAGCCTGAGATTATGTATAATCAGCTCCTGGCTTTTACTTCTGTCACCCTTTTCCATTTCGCTTAATATTTCTTCTTCTCTTTGCTTACTGAGAGGTGCGGGGAGATTTTCAGAGCCGTTTATGTAATAAACCTCGCTTTTTTCACCCTTTATTGCCCAAATCAGCCTCTTAAACCCTTTTTTGATTATTTCAAACATAGCTTTTCTCCCTTTCGTTTGTTGAATTCTGAAATATATCGCAGGGCAATATGCCTTCGTATCTGCCTTGCATTATTTTGCTGTCGGTAAGTGCGACGGTGAGCCTTGACAGGGTGTAAGCGGATTTTATACCTGTTATTTCTGCCTTATCACAGCTGAAAGCATAAAGAAGACCTTCACCTGAAACGGTATTGCAGGGAATCAGCCTGATTTTAAGGCCGCTTTCCAAAACGTTTTCGCCGACAAGAGATGAAAAAATCCTTTTATCGGCTATCATCACGGGGTCACCCGTATAACAGTCCTTCACGGCATTACCCGTGTCAAGAAAGCAGTGGCATTTATATATTTCGCCCTTGATATATATTTTGCAGTCGTAAACCGTATCGAGCGGCACACGGTGGCTTATAAGCCTGTGTCCGAGGCTTAAAAGCATATAACAGACAACCGTCAGAATAATCAGTGCACCTGCATCAATATCAAAATATACAACCGAATTGCTGAAATACATTCCCTCGGGGGCAATAAAAAGCCACACCGCAAGCATAAAGCCCGCAAAGATAAAATTCACCGCGAAAAACACTGCATAGGCTCTCAGATATTCCTTCCTGTTGCTTTTTCTGAAAGCAATATAAACTATCAGTGCAGAAAAAATCAGCCTTGAAATTCCGATGGTGAAATCACTTATACGGGGAACAAGAATTATAAGAGAATAAAAGCCGGATAAAACCGAGGCGATAACCTTCCCTGCCGTATTTTGTCTTCTTCTGAGCACTGTTCCCGAAACCGAAAGAAGGATATAGGTTATGTAAATATTTATTATCACAAGCACATCGGCATATATTACTCTCACTGACATCACCGTTATCATTATAGTTAAGCTGCGAAGTAAATTATGTCGGATAAAAGCATAAAAAAATCCTCACTCCTGAGAGTGAGGAAAATTCTGTTATGTTTCTTATGAATTGAAGAAAAGGAAGAGAAGAGCTGACACAAGTGCAAGAACGAAGAAGATTACGCCGAATACCTTTGTGAGCATTGCAAGCTTTGCTTCCTTGGTTCTGCTCTTATTCTTGCCGAAGAAGGTTTCTCCGCTTCCGCCGAGAGTACCTGAAAGGCCCTGCTGCTTGCTTTCCTGAAGAGATACAAGAACAATAATAATGATTGATACTATGATACTTAAAATTGATAATACATACTGAATAGCAGTCATCTGTTAAACCTCCGAAAATTTTATACTATGGTATTTTATCACAACATCGAATTAAAAGTCAATAGCCTGAGCGGATTTTTTGCCGCGTTTATCGGCTCTTTTATCGGAAACAGAGTTGTCTGCTTGAAAAATCGCATCTGCTTCTTCCATGACAGCCTCTTGAGTAATTACAAGCTTACCCTCATAGCCTGCCGAGGGAAGGTCGTACATATACTTGACGAGAAGCTTTTCCATAATGGAGCGAAGACCTCTGGCACCGGTTTTGGCCTTGAGGGTTTTCTCAGCGATTGCCTTAAGAGCACCGTCAGTAAACTCAAGCTCTATACCGTCAAGCGAGAAGATGTACTGATACTGCTTAATAAGGGCATTTTTCGGTTCAGACATTATTCTGATAAGTGAAGCCTCGTCAAGGTCATCAAGAGCAGTAATAACGGGGAGACGGCCCACAAGCTCGGGAATCAGACCGAACTTGACAAGGTCATGGTGAATAACCTTGTGCATTATCTTGCTTTCCTCGATTTCCTTCTTACTCTTAATCTGAGCGCCGAAGCCGAGACCTGAGTTGCCCATTCTCTTTTCAACTATTCTTTCGATGCCCTCAAAGGAGCCTGCACAGATGAAAAGAATATTTGTGGTATCAATCTGGATAAATTCCTGCTGAGGATGCTTTCTGCCGCCCTGAGGAGGTACGTTGGAAACCGTTCCTTCAAGAATTTTGAGAAGTGCCTGCTGAACACCCTCACCGCTGACGTCACGGGTAATTGAGGTGCTTTCGCCCTTTCTGCCTATCTTGTCGATTTCATCAACGTAAATAATACCTCTTTCAGCCTTTTCAACATCAAAATCTGCAGCCTGAATAAGTCTGAGAAGGATGTTTTCAACATCTTCACCCACATAGCCCGCCTCGGTGAGAGTTGTAGCGTCGGCTATGGCGAAGGGTACGTCGAGAATCTTTGCAAGAGTCTGAGCGAGCATAGTTTTACCTACACCCGTAGGACCGAGCATAAGAATGTTACTCTTTGTGATTTCAACGTCACTGTCAGCACCCATATATATTCTTTTGTAATGGTTATAAACGCCTACACTCAGTGCCATCTTGGCTTCATCCTGACCGATAACATATTCGTCAAGAAGTGCCTTGATTTCGTGAGGCTTTTTTAATACGGTATCCTGTTTACCGATTTCTTTGCTTTGTTCCTTTGTTGCTTCGTCGTCGATAATGCTGCAGCAAAAATCTATGCATTCGTTGCAGATATATACACCCGGACCGGCGATAAGTGTTTTAACATCGGTCTGAGTCTTTTTGCAAAAAGAACATCTTACGCCCTTTTCTTTGATGTCACCGTCTCGTGCCATATAATAACCCCTTCCTTAAAAGGAATATTAGTCTCTCTTATCAAGCACCTTGTCAACAAGACCGTATTCAAGTGCTTCCTGAGCGGTCATAAAGTTGTCACGCTCTGTATCCTGAGCGATGGTGTCGATATCCTTACCTGTGTTTTCTGCAAGGATTTTATTGAGCTTTGCCTTAGTTCTGAGAATATGGTCTGCAACAATCTTGATATCGGTTGCCTGACCCTTTGCACCGCCTGAAGGCTGATGAATCATAATTTCACTGTTGGGAAGAGCATATCTCTTGCCCTTTGCTCCTGATGAAAGCAGGAAGGCACCCATTGAAGCAGCCATACCCATACAGATAGTTGAAACGTCACACTTGATATACTGCATCGTATCGTAAATAGCCATACCTGCAGTTACTGAGCCGCCGGGACTGTTGATGTAAAAGCTGATATCCTTTTCACTGTCCTGACTTTCAAGGAAAAGAAGCTGTGCAACAACAAGTGAAGCCGTTGTATCGTTAACCTCGTCGGAAAGCACGATAATTCTGTCATTGAGAAGTCTTGAATAAATATCGAACTGACGTTCGCCGCGGTTTGTCTGTTCTACTACATAAGGTACTAAAGCCATAGTATTGCCTCCTTAAAAATAATAATAATACCAAGAGAGGAACTGCAATTTTTACAGTTCCACCCTATTGTAGTTATTATTGGTTAAATTTAACTTAAATTATTCAGCGTCTGCTTCTTCCTTCTTGGCTCTGGGCTTTCTTGCGGTTGTAACCTTTGCGTTATCCTTTACAAAGCCGATTGCCTTTTCGTTGAGAAGGTCGTGTCTGAGACCGTCTGCGGGAACAAGCTCCTTGATCTTGTCCTTTTCCATCTGATAGCGCTCTGCAAACTTGTCGTATTCAGCCTCAAGCTCTTCGTCAGTAACCTCGAGAGATTCTGCCTTTGCGATTGCTTCAAGAGCAAGACGAACCTTAACATTCTTTTCTGCGCTTTCCTTCATATTCTCTCTGTATGCTTCAATTGTCATACCTGAATACTGAAGATATGTCTGGAAGTTCATACCCTGCATTGAAAGTCTGTAATCGATATCTCTGATCTGGTTGTCGATTTCAGTTTCAAACATACATTCGGGGATTTCGCCCTTTACGTTTTCTGCAAGCTTTTCAAGAAGCTGACTCTCGATTTCTCTTGAGTTTTCCTCTTCCTTATGCTCCTTGATTTCCTTTTCGATGCTCTTCTTAAGATCTGCTACCGTGTCGCAGTCTGCTGCCTCCTGAGCGAAGTCGTCATCAACCTCGGGAAGCTCCTTAACCTTGATTTCGTGAAGCTTGATTTTGAAAACTGCATCCTTATCAGCAAGCTCGGGAGTATACTCTGTGGGGAACTTAACGTTTACGTCAAATTCCTCGCCTACATTGTGACCTGCAACCTGCTCCTCAAAGCCGGGGATAAACTGACCTGAGCCGAGTGTAAGCTCATAGTTTTCACCCTTGCCGCCTGCGAAAGCAACACCGTCAACAAAGCCTTCAAAGTCGATAACTGTGATGTCACCGTCCTTGGCTGCTCTGTCTTCAACGGAAACAAGACGTGCATTTCTTTCTCTGAGCTGCTCGATTCTTTCGTTTATTTCTTCCTCGGTTGCTTCAACCTTCTTCTTTGTAGCCTTGAGCTCCTTGTATTCTGTTACTTCGATTTCGGGCTTAACGAAAAGCTCGACAACAAGCTCTACGCCGTTTTCGCCGATTTCCTTAACGTCAGCACTCTTTGTGCCTACAACCTCAAGACCTGCCTCGTTGGCTGCATCTGTAACTGCGTCTGCATAGATAAGGTCAAGTGCATCCTCATAGAGCCAGCCCTTACCGTAAAAATTCTCAGCCATCTTACGGGTTACCTTACCCTTGCGGAAGCCGGGAAGCTGAATCTTATTCTTCTGCTTGAGGAAAGCCTTGTTCTGTGCTGCATCGAAATCTTCAGCTGAAATAGCGATTTCAAGAGCGTAAACATTTGTTTCAACGTTGTTTGATGATTTTAACATTTCTGAACTCCTATCCTTGGGTCACGGTTTACTTACCCATATAAACCCAATATACATTTTAACCTGTGTATTATACCACAATAAATAAAAATTTCCATAGTTTTTTTAAATTTTTTCGATAATTCGGGGACAAAACTGAAGAAAATCCGCCGAAACAAGGGAAAAATCTATTCCGTCCACCTTTTCCTGCACCGCATAAAGACAGCTCCCGCCGTGAAGATGACCGTAAAAGCACCTTTTTATTCCGTGACGGATAAGCACCTCCATAATCTCATCGCACTTCTGTTCCTGAGAAAGCGGCGGATAATGAAGGAAGACTATCAGCTCACCGCCGAGCTTTTTGCCTTCTTCTATAGAACGGTCTATCCTTGCCGCTTCTCTTGCGATTACCTTTTTATCAAGGCCCGTCTGTGCATCGTAAAACCAGCCGCGGCTTCCGCAGATTGTGAAATCCCCCACTCTGAAAGCATTGTTATGGAGAATCTCTATACTGTCAAAGCCCTTTTCTTTAAGAAAGGTATCCATCTTCCTTTTGGTAGTCCACCAATAATCGTGGTTACCCTTGAGGATGATTTTTTTACCGGGCAGATTATGAAGAAAACGGAAATCCTCCTCAGCATCCTCGAGGCTCATCGCCCATGAGATATCACCGGGAATAACAACAGTATCCTCGTCCTTTACAACAGCACGCCAGCTCTTTTCAAGACGGTAGACGTAATCCGTCCAACCGCCGAAAATATCCATAGGCTTATCGGTGCTGAAGGAAAGGTGTGTATCGCCTATCGCATATATTGACAAATAAAGTCACTCCTTATATGCCAAGCATTTTATATACCATATTTACCATATCCTCTTTGTTGCAGCAATCGGTAAATCTGGGTGATTTGCCCTTGAGAGTTGCAAGCTGAGAAGGACAATCCTCGCCTGTTGCTTCTTTAAGAAGGTCAACCTGCTCAAATTCGTCTGCATCGGCGGGAATTTCGCCCTTGACCGCCTTAAGCACGGCAGCAGAGAACTTGTAGGGATTAGCGGTTGAAGCGATGACTGTTTCCGTCTTATCCCCTGTTCCCTTCACATACTCGTCATAAACCTTGACCGCAACGGCAGTATGTGTATCGCAAAGGTAGCCTTTATCAAAGTATTCCTTGATAGTAGCGGCAGTTTCTGCATCGTCGCAGCAGCCTGCATCAAAGAGCTCTGTAAGCTTTGCCCTTACGCCGTCACAAATTTCGTACTTGCCGTACTTTGAAAGCTCAGACATCCACTCACGGATTGCAGCATCGTTTTCGTCTGCAAGGTGGAAGAGAAGTCTTTCAAGGTTTGATGAAATAAGAATATCCATTGAGGGTGATGTGGTTGTATAGAAGCTTCTGTTTCTGTCGTAAACACCTGTTTTAAGGAAATCGGTGAGAACATTATTGGCGTTTGAAGCGCAGATAAGCTTACCCACGGGGATACCCATTTTCTTTGCATAATAAGCGGCAAGGATGTTACCGAAGTTACCTGTAGGAACAACAACATTCATTTCTTCGCCGTTTTTAACAGTACCGTTTTCGATAAGGTCGCAATAAGCTGAAACATAGTATACAATCTGAGGAACAAGTCTGCCCCAGGTGATTGAGTTGGCCGAGGAGAAAATCATTCCCTTTTCCTCACGCTTTGCGGCTACATCCTAAGTCGGATCGTAGCCATGTCG
>JAZSQD010000094.1:0-8200 GCA_045537815.1 Acutalibacteraceae bacterium
GGCTATTCAGATGGCTGAGAGAGAGGATTTTGACTGGGATAAAATCTTCGAGGGTGCTGATTGGTTCCACTTCACAGGCATCACTCCCGCTATCGGCGGCGACCTTGTAAATATCTGTCTTGACGCTTGTAAGGCGGCTAAGGCAAAGGGTGGTAAGATTTCCTGCGACCTTAACTACAGAGGTAAGCTCTGGACAAGAGCTGAGGCCCGTGAAGCTATGACCGAGCTTTGCAAGTACGTTGACGTATGTATATCCAATGAAGAGGATGCAAAGGACGTATTCGGCATTGAGGCTGAAAACACCGATATTTACGGCGGTAAGCTTGATAAGGAAGGCTACAAGTCAGTTGCGAAGCAGCTTATGGATACCTTCGGCTTCCAGCAGGTTGCAATTACACTTCGTTCTTCAATCTCCGCTTCCGACAACGATTGGGCAGGTATGCTCTATGACGGCGAGAACTACTGCTTCTCAAAGGAATACCACCTTCACATTGTTGACCGTGTAGGCGGCGGTGACAGCTTCGGCGGCGGACTTATCTACGCTCTTCTTTCAGGTAAGGATACTCAGTCAGCTATCGAGTTTGCAGTTGCGGCTTCAGCTCTTAAGCACTCAATCGAGGGCGACTACAACCGTGTAGGCGTATCCGAGGTTGAAAAATTAGCAGGCGGCGACGGCTCAGGCAGAGTACAGAGATAAATTCGGAATTTGAAATGCGGAATTCGGAATTGCGACCGACTCGGGGGATAAAGGGTAAATACTACCTGCAATTTATCTGTATCCACGATGCTCAATGTAAAATTGTTACCCTTGCTTCTTATAGGGAGAAGGGCAGCTGAAATAAAAAAACATAACCAAGGAGAAATCAAAAATGAGTAACAAAACAAAAGCACCCTCAGGTGCAGTCAGACCCTTCGGCTGGCAGGATAAGCTCGGCTATGCAATGGGCGATATGGGCTGCGGCTTTACTTTCCAGCTTATTTCAACCTATATGCAGCTTTTCTATGTGCAGTATATCGGACTTGATAACGCACATTATGCGTGGATTATTGTTGTTTCCAAGCTTTTCGACGCAATTAACGACGTTGTTATCGGTAATCTTGTTGACACCAAGAGACTTGGCAAAAAGAGTAAGTATATGCCCTGGATTATTGCCGGCGGTCTCGGACTTACATTGCTTACCGTTGCGGTTTTTGCACCCATAAAGCAGTTCAGCGAAATCGGCAAGATTTTATGGTGCCTTATTTCCTACTGCCTGTGGTCTATTGCCTACACAATGGTTAACGTTCCCTACGGCTCACTTCACAGTGTTATCACAGATAAGCCCAACGAAAGACAGGCTCTTTCAACCTTCCGTTCAATCGGTGCAGCTCTTCCCGCAGTTATCATTATGATGGTTCTTCCCGATATCGTTTATAAGGATATACTTGATGCTAACGGCAACCCCGTAATTGACCCTGCTACAGGCAATGCAAAGCAGGAGCTTTTAGGTGAAACACTTCTTCCCGTTGCTATTGCATTCTCGGTTATTGCTTTCTTCATTCTCTTTGCAACAACCAAGCTTGTTAAGGAAAGAGTACATCGTAATGATACCGAGAATTCAATGGGTGCGAAGGCTATCTTCTCATCACTTAAGACCTTCTTTACAAACCGTGCTATGGTTGGTCTGACTGTTGCAACTCTTGCTTGTGTAGCACTTTTCAACTCAACAATGTCACTTAATAACCTTGTTTTCCAGTATTTCTTTATGGATGTTTCTAAGGTTAAGCTTGCTCTTGTTGTAAGCTACGCACCTCTTATTATCGTTATGCCTTTCATCGGCAAGCTCACCGCAAAATTCGGCAAGAAGAACCTTCTTGTTTTCACAATGCTCGTAAGCTCAATCGGCGGTGTTGCAGGTCTTATCCTTTCTTATATTCTTATTCCCAAGGGTATGCTCAACATGGGTATCTATATTGCAATTCTTCTTGCTCTCAACCTCGGTAATGCAGTGTTCCAGGTTTCAGTATGGGCACTTGTTGCCGACTGTATCGCACTCAGCTATCAGAAGACAGGTAAGAGTGAGGAAGGCTCTCTTTATGCTATCTACTCCTTCTTCCGTAAGCTTGCTCAGGGTATCGGTCAGGCTGTTGTTTCTGTCGGTCTTATGGCAGTCGGCTTTGTTGAGGGTGAAAATGCAGTTCAGCCCGAGGGCATCGGTGACGGAATTGTAAAGCTCTATATTATTGTACTTATGGCAGCTTCGGTTATCGCCTTCCTTTCGATGAAGTTTATCTACAATATCGGCAAAAAGGAAGAAGAAGAAATGGCAGCTGCAGCGAGAGCCGCGGCTATAGAATAAATAAAAGGCTATCGGTGTCAGTGCCGGGTTTTATAATCTGAACATATGAATTATTGCGGTCTTCCGAAAGAACGGGGGACCGCTTTTTATAATATTTCTTCTTGACATATCTGTGCTTTTTGTTTTATAATTCTATTGTGATAAAATAAAGAAAGGATGAAAACTATGAACAAAACCAAAAAATTACTTTCACTTCTTTTGGCGCTTATGATGGCTCTTACTCTTTTTGTGCCCTCCCTTGCGGCAGAAGAAGAAAAAACAAAATTCGTTGTTCTCGGCGACTCAATTGCTCAGGGCTTCGGTCTGGAAAGCATCGCAACATCGGCTTACGGTGCTCTTATCAGTGAGGCTGAGGGTTATGAGTATGTCAACCACGCAATCGGCGGACACACCACCTATAATCTTAATAACCGGCTTGAAGAGCCTGAGGTTATTGCAGATGTTGAAGCAGCCGATATTATCGCTGTATCTATCGGAGGAAACAACTTCCTGCTCAACGATATGCTTAATATGATTGTTGATGCACTTTTAAAGAATGATTACAGCCGAATGGATGAGGTCGGTGCAGACTTTAAGGAAAATTTCCTTCTTGCACTGGGAAAAATCAAGGCTCTCAACCCCGATGCCACACTTATGATTCAGACTCTTTATAATCCCAGAAACGATTATCTTGCTGAAGTTTATCAGTATGCAATCGATATCATCAACAACACCTTTGCAGATATCCTTGCAGAACAGCCCGACGCATATGTGCTTGTTGATGTTGCCGGTGCCTTTGAAGGTCACAATGAATATATCCAGAAGGATAAAATTCATCCCAATGAGGCAGGCCACTATGTTATAGCTCAGCAATATGTTGAAGCTTTATTGGCTCTCGGTCTCGGCACGGCTGAAAGTCTCACAACTGAAATGCCTGAAGTTGAACAGGAAAGCGGTAACAGCCTGCTTGAATTTTTCAAGAGGATTATTGATATGTTCAGAAATATCATCAACACAATCAGCTCATTTTTCCGCGGTATCGGTGATGTAAGCTGAAGTGATTTTGTGGCTTTTCCGACAGTCTGAACAGGGTTCGTTCTGAGCCCTGTTTTTTTATTGCTTTAAGCGCGTTTGCCGAAATAAGTGCTTCCTTGTTATTTTAAATAAAAAGTTGGTTTTGAATTGATTAAAATTTCCTAAAAAATTCGGTTATTTTTCATTGAAATTTCTGTCGTAAAATGTTATAATTCTCAGGATAGGTTACTGTGCCTTTTTATATCCTTCTCCGTTGTCGGATCAAGCGTTAAAAGGGACGGTTTAAAAAGCAAATTTATAAGAAAGGGTTATAGATGTATGAAGTACAGTTATTATCCGGGATGTACCTTGCGTACCAAGGCAAAGAAGCTTGACGACTATATGAGAGCTTCTGCCGCGGTGCTTGGTATCGAATTGGAAGAAATTGAAAATTGGCAGTGCTGCGGCGGTGTTTATCCGCTGTCAAGCGACGAAATTGCCACCAAGCTTTCTTCCGTAAGAGCACTCAACGAGGCTAAAGAAAAGGGTCAGGACCTTGTTACCCTCTGCTCCGCCTGCCATCACGTTATCAAAAGAGTCAACGATGATATGCAGAATGTTGAGGACATCAGAACAAGAGCTAACAACTATCTCAAGCTTGATGAGCCTTATATGGGCGAAACAAAGGTTCTTCATTTCTTGGAAATCCTCAGAGACGAAATCGGCTTTGATAAGCTTAAGGAAAAGGTTGTCAATCCTCTTACGGGCAAGAAGATAGGTGCTTATTACGGCTGCCTTCTTTTAAGACCCTCCGAGATTCTCGCCTTTGACAATCCCGAAAATCCCACAGTTATCGAGGAGTTCATCCGTGCTCTCGGCGCAGAGGCAGTGGTTTACCCCTACCGTAACGAATGCTGCGGCGGCTACATTTCTCTCAAGGCAAAAGACCTTTCAGAGAATATGTGCAATAACATTGTAAACAGTGCAGACGGCTTCGGTGCAGAAATGCTCGTTACCGCTTGTCCTCTTTGTCAGTATAACCTTACAAAGAGCTCAGAAAAGGATCTTCCCGTAATTTACTTTACAGAGATTCTCGCTGAAGCTTTAGGAGTAAAAGAGGAGGTTGACGCAAAATGAGTCACGGCAACAAAAACCAGACCGCAATGGTAAAAGAAATCAGCGGCACCAACCCTCTCAAGTGTATGAAGTGCGGAAAGTGCTCCGCTTCATGCCCTGCATTTGAAAAGATGGACATCAAACCCCATCAGTTCGTATCTTATGTTGTAAACGAAGACGTGGAAGCTCTTGCTAAGTGCGATTCACTCTGGGTTTGCCTTTCATGCTTTGCTTGTGTTGAAAGATGCCCCCGTGACGTGAAGCCCGGTAAGATTGTTGACGCCGCAAGACAGCTTGTTGTAAGACAGAAGGGCGGCAACTACCTTTCGGCAAATGAGATTCCCGAGCTTATCGACGAAGATTTACCCCAGCAGCTTCTCGTAAGCGCATTCAGAAAATTCAGGAGGTGAGATAATGCACGGTATAGGCGTATTCGTCTGTCATTGCGGCAGTAACATTGCGGCAACGGTTGACGTTAAAAAGGTTGTGGAAATGGCAAGGCTCGAGCCGGGCGTTGTCCACGCAGAAGATTATCAGTATATGTGTTCAGAGGCAGGTCAGGAAAAGATTGCTGCCGCTATCAGAGAAAAGAACCTCAAGGGTATCGTGGTCTGCTCCTGCTCACCCAGAATGCATGAGGCAACCTTCAGAAAGTGTGCCGAAAAAGCAGGCATCAACCCCTACATGGTTGAAATCGCAAATATCCGTGAGCAGTGCTCATGGATTCACAAGGATATAGTTGAAGGTACCGAAAAGGCAGTTATACTCACAAGAGCCGCTATTGCAAAGGTAAACCTCAACACATCGCTTGTTCCCGGTGAGAGCCTTGTAACAAAGAGAGCACTCGTTATCGGCGGCGGTATCGCAGGTATCCAGACTGCACTTGATATTGCTGACGCAGGCTACGAGGTTGACATCGTTGAAAAGACTCCCTCAATCGGCGGCAAAATGGCTCAGCTCGACAAGACCTTCCCCACACTCGACTGCTCGGCTTGTATCCTTACACCGAAGATGGTTGATGCGGCTGCTCACGAAAAGATTACTCTTTACACCTACAGTGAGATTGAAAAGGTTTCAGGCTTTGTCGGAGACTTCACCGTTGATATCCGCAAGAAGGCAAGATATGTCAATATGGATAAGTGTACAGGCTGCGGTGTTTGTATGGAAAAGTGCCCCAGCAAGAAGGCTCTGAGCGAATTTAACGCAGGCCTCAACAACCGTACCGCTATTTACACTCCCTTTGCTCAGGCTATTCCCAATGTACCCGTAATCGACCCCACTCAGTGCACAAAGCTCAAGACAGGCAAGTGCGGTGTATGTGAACGCTTCTGTCAGGCAGGTGCTATCGATTACACTCAGCAGGATGAAATCATCACTCAGAAGTACGGTGCAATCGTTGTTGCTACAGGCTTTGATGTAATCAAGCTTGACAACCTCGATGAATATGCATACAGTCAGTCAAAGGACGTTATCACATCCCTTGAGCTTGAAAGAATTATGAACGCCGCAGGCCCCACAAAGGGTCACCTCGAGCGTATGAGCGACGGTAAGCATCCCAAAAACATCGTGTTCATTCAGTGCGTAGGCTCACGTTGCTCCGAAAGCAAGGGTAAGCCCTACTGCTCAAAAATCTGCTGTATGTACACTGCAAAGCACGCAATGCTTATCAGAGATAAATATCCCGACGTTAACGTTACCATTTTCTATATCGACGTCCGTACACCCGGTAAGAACTTTGACGAGTTTTACAGAAGAGCCGTTGAAGAATACGGCGTAAATTACGTCAAGGGTCAGGTCGGCAAGGTTACTCCCGAGCCCGACGGCTCACTCACAGTTCACGGTGTGGATCTTATCGAAAACAAGCAGCTCAAGGTCAGCGCAGATATGGTTGTTCTTGCGGCGGCTATCGAGCCCAACCCCTCAGTAAGAAAGATTGCAACAATGCTTACTGCAAGCATTGATACCAATAACTTCCTTACAGAAGCTCACCCGAAGCTTCGTCCCGTTGAGTCACCCACAGCAGGTGTGTTCCTTTCAGGTGTATGCCAGGGCCCCAAGGATATTCCCGAAACCGTATCTCAGGCAGGTGCCGCCGCAATCAAGGTTGTCGGTCTTCTTGCCAAGGATAAGCTTCTCACCAACCCCTGCACAGCAAAGCCCGACGAGCTTCGTTGTAACGGATGCTCAGTTTGCGCCAACGTATGTCCCTACGGTGCTATTTCTTATGAAGAAAAGCTTATCAATGACCACGGTGTAAGAGAAACACGCAGAGTTGCAGCTGTCAACAGTGCTCTTTGTCAGGGCTGCGGTGCTTGTACAGTTGCTTGCCCCTCAGGTGTTATGGATCTTCAGGGCTTCTCAAACAGACAGATTATTGCGGAGGTGGATGCTATATGTCGATAAACAACGAAGAATTCAGACCTCAGATTGTGGCATTCTGCTGCAACTGGTGCTCATATGCAGGTGCTGACCTTGCAGGCAGCAGCAGACTTGCATATCCCGCCGACGTAAAGATTATCCGTGTTCCCTGCTCATGCCGAGTAAACCCCATGTTTATTCTCAGAGCCTTTGAAAAGGGCGCAGACGGTGTTATAATATGCGGCTGTCATCCCGGTGACTGCCATTACAGCACAGGTAACTACTATGCAAGAAGAAGATTCACACTTCTCTTCTCAATGCTCGACTATGTGGGCATTGAAAGAGGCAGAACCCGTGTTGAATGGGTAAGTGCCGCCGAGGGTGTGAAGTTCTCACAGACAATGAACGAATTTGTTGAAACAATCCGTGGACTCGGTAAAAACGTAAGATTGGGGGATTTAAGATGCAAGAAATAATTTCCCGTTTAAATGAGCTCTTTGCCGAAGGTAAAATTAACCGTGTGCTCGGCTGGAAAAAGGGCGACCTTTCCTACAATCCGGAGCCTGCTTACTTTGAAAGTACTGAAGCACTCAAGGATTTCGTATATGACGGCTTCTGCGGTGCAAACCTTTCAAAATATTTCATTCAGGGCTCAGCCTTCGAGGGCGTAACAGCAATCCTTCTCAAGCCCTGCGACACCTACTCCTTCAACCAGCTCATCATGGAGCACAGAGTAGACAGAGAAAAGGCATACATCATCGGTGTAGGCTGTAAGGGTAAGCTCAATGTTGAAGCTATCAAGGCTATGGGCATCAAGGGTATCACAGATATCAAGGGTGCTGAAATTGACGGTGCTTGTGACGAGCTTACAGTTGAAACTCTTTACGGTGAAAAGAAGGTTGCATACAAGGATGCAATGCTTGAAAGATGTCACGTATGTAAGGGTAAGGAGCATATGATTTATGATGAGCTTCTTCTCGAGAGCGCGGACACACTTGACGGTGACCGTTTTGCAGGTGTTGACGCTATCGAAGCCCTTTCACCCGAAGAAAAATTCGAATTCTTCCGCAAGGAGCTTTCAAAGTGTATCAGATGTAACGCTTGCCGTAACGTTTGTCCCGCTTGCTCATGCAGAAAGTGCGTATTCGATTCCGATAAGTTTGACAGTGAACAGAAGGCTAACGTTGACCCCTTCAACGAAAGCATGTAAGTCGGATCGTAGCCATGTCGTTCTGTGAGCCAAGGAGTTGTCATAGCCCTTTTCTTCCTAAGACCGCTTGGCCTCCGACTTCGTAACGTTTGTCCCGCTTGCTCATGCAGAAAGTGCGTATTCGATTCCGATAAGTTTGACAGTGAACAGAAGGCTAACGTTGACCCCTTCAACGAAAGCATGT
>JAZSQD010000131.1:0-21650 GCA_045537815.1 Acutalibacteraceae bacterium
GGCTATGTTCGGCTCCCTTCGCGAAATGGCATCCGACCTTCGTACCGCAAGCCAGAGAGGTCTTGTTGAGCGTTTCGACTCAACCATCGGTGCAGGCAGTGTTACAATGCCCTACGGCGGTAAGAAGCAGCTCACTCCCGCTCAGTCAATGGCGGCAGTTCTTCCCGTGCTTCCCGGTCAGGAAACAGATATGGCAAGCGTATTCAGCTGGGGCTGTGATCCCGATCATCTTTCAGTTGACCCTTATACAGGTGCTCACGCTGCTATTTATAACTCAGTTGCTAAGCTTGTAGCCGCAGGCTGTGACTATAAGAAGGCATATCTTACCCTTCAGGAATTCTTCGAGAAGCTCCGTACAGAGCCCGAGCGTTGGGGCAAGCCCTTCGCAGCACTTTTAGGTGCTCTTGATGCTCAGCTTGAATTAGGTGCAGCCGCAATCGGCGGTAAGGACTCAATGTCAGGATCATTCCTTGACAAGGACGTACCTCCCACACTTATTTCCTTCGCTATTGCTCCCATTAAGAAGCAGGATGTTATCACTCCCGAATTCAAAGCTGCAGGTCACCCTGTATATCTCTTCGGTGCTAAGGATGAAAGCGCTGAAAGCCTTAAGAAAACATGGGAAGCATTCCATGATCTTTGCAAAGAGGGCAAGGTAAAGGCTTCCTGGGCAGTTGAAAGAGGCATCGGCGAAGCTGTTATGAAGATGAGCTTCGGTAACGATATCGGCTTCAAATCAAGTGCAGCCTTAGGTGAAAACTGGCATCTCGGTATGTGGGGCTTCATCGTTGCAGAGCTTACAGAGGATGTAACTCTTGACGGTGTCATGAAGATAGGTACAACAACAGAAGAGCCCGTTATCGTACTCGAAGAAGACAAAGCAGAAATTGCAGAGCTTTATAAATTACACGCAGGAGTTCTTGAAAGCGTATATCCCACCAAGGCTAAGGAGGATAAGGGCGAAATCCCCACCTTCTCATTTGACGGCAAGTGCGACATTGCTCCCGCAAAGAAAGTTATAAGACCTAAGGTGCTTATCCCTGTATTCCCCGGCACAAACTGTGAATACGACTCAGCACGTGCAGTAGAAAAGGCAGGCGCAGATCCTGAAATCTTCGTTATCAGAAACCTTACCGCAGAGGACGTTGCAAAGAGCGTTGAAGGCTTCTCCGCTAAGGTTAAGGAAGCACAGATGATCTTCATTCCCGGCGGCTTCTCAGGCGGTGACGAGCCCGACGGTTCAGCAAAATTCATCACTGCATTCTTCCGCAACCCTGCAGTAAAAGAGGCAGTAACCGACCTTCTCGATAACCGTGACGGTCTTATGTGCGGTATCTGTAACGGCTTCCAGGCTCTTATCAAGTTAGGTCTTGTACCCTACGGTAAGATTATCGACACTGACGAAAGCTGTCCCACACTTACCTTCAACAACATCAGCCGCCACCAGTCAAGAATCGTACACACACGTATCGCATCAACAAAATCACCCTGGCTCAGCCTTATGAATGTAGGCGACATCGTTAATGTACCCATTTCACACGGTGAAGGTAAATTCCTCGCTTCTAAGGAGCTTATCGAAGAGCTTGCAAAGAACGGTCAGATTGCTACTCAGTACGTTGACCTTGAGGGTAATGCAACCGCAGACATCGACTTCAATCCCAACGGCTCACTTTGTGCCATTGAGGGTATCACCTCACCCGACGGACGAGTATTCGGTAAGATGGGTCACAGCGAAAGAATCGGAAACGGTCTTTATAAAAACGTACCCGGCGAATATGACATCCGTATGTTTGAGGCAGCGGTGAAGTATTTTAATAAATAATTCCGTTTGGTACGCCCTGCGTGGCGTACCGAATAACCATACACCGCGTAGGGTACGCCCTGCGTGGCGTACCAAAAAACCACACACCGCGTAGGGTACGCCCCGTGTGGCGTACCGAAAAACACAAACAACCATATATTAATGGGGAGACCACATGGGGTCTCCCCTACGCGTTATTCACATTTGTTCAAATTTTTTTAATAATTTTATGTACAAACTATTGACAAATTGCTTTTTTTGAGATAAAATGTAATCATCCTGCAAAAGGAAATAAATAAGGAGGTACAGTAACATGGCAGCATTTGTAGAATGGCTCAACGCAGCAGCTAAGGGCGGCGCTGATGGTGCAGACAGCACAAACGGCGATTTCCTCAGAGCTTTCCTTACCAACGTAGCTAAGGCTATCATCGCTCTTCTTGATGCACTCGGAGAGTGGCCCATCGACGTTCAGTAATTTAATTTTCTGAACTAATTTTATCAGTTTAACTGAAATCTAACAAGGAGGACTCAACAATGGATTTTTCAGCAATTCTTGATTTCGTAAAGAAGGCAATCGCAGCTCTTCTTAAGCTTCTCGGTTTTGAAGCAGACGAAGAATTCGCAGATAACATCGAATCAGCAATCGGCGACGTAGTTGATTACGGTAACAGCCTTGTTGACTAATTTGTAGTCATAACATAATTATAGTATAGTATAGTATAATTAAAAGAACCGCCTTTCGGGTGGTTCTTTTTTATAAAAATTTATATATTAATTTAATTTATACCATTGACATTTTATTAATAGTTTGTTAAAATGTAGTCACCGCGAAAAAATTCGTAAACTATCGGTTAAACCGAAATATAAACAGGAGGTATTTTGGCAATGACAGAAGATATCAAGGCACTCATCAATGCATGGCTTGGCGTTCTCGTTGACTTTCTCAGACTTGTTGGTCTCGATAACATTGCTGACGAGCTTGCAAGCAAAATCGTTATGCCCCTCTAATTAAATTAAACTGAAAAAACGCTATGTTCTTATGAGCATAGCGTTTTTTGTTTTCTTCACGCTTTAGAGAGGGGCAATTACTGTCAGGATGACGGAAAGAGCTTAAGCTCCCGCTGACATGCCACCGTCAATTACAAGCGTCGCACCGGTAATATACTCCGCCATATGAGAAGCGAGGAAAAGCACACTGCCCGCAATGTCATCGGGTTTTGCAAGGCGCCGCATGGGTGTGCGCATTGTCATATAGCCCACCCACTTTTCGTTTGCCATATTATCAGCAATAAGGGGTGTGTCAACAAAGCCCGGGCAGACCGCGTTGACCGTAATGCCGAATCTTGCCCACTCAAAGGCCAGACTCTTTGTTATCTGTATAAGACCTCCCTTTGAGGCGCTGTAGGCAACCGAGGAGGGAATGCCTAAAATACCGCCCAGAGAGCACATATTTATAATTTTACCCTTCTTTTTGGGCAGAAAGAAGGTGTTTGCGACTGTCTGCGCAACAAAAAACTGTGCGGTAAGGTTGAGATTTATAACCTTGTTCCAGTCCTCTTGCTTTTCATAAATACTGTAAGCAGAATGAGCCATACCTGCGTTGTTGATGAGAACATCAATGTCCCCGCCGTCATTCTTTATTTTTTCAGCCATAGCCTTTACACCTTCACTGTCGGTTATATCGGCAACGAGAGTAACTATTTTTTCTTCACCGTATTCTTTTCTTAGTCCGTCTGCTCTCTCACCGAGATGCTCTGCATTGCAGTCTGCCATATACACCTTTGCACCGTTCTGCAAAAACGCTACAGTGCTTTCAAGACCGATACCGCTTGCCGCACCTGTTATAAGCACGTTTTTTCCGCTGAAGTCAAGATTATAGTTCATAATCACCCTCCGTTAATATATTAATCACCATTATACTGTTATTTTTATAAAATATCAATAACAAATAAAAAAAGGGACAAAATCCCTTTTTTTGTAACTATTCTGCTATTATCATCCTTACGTCTGAGAGCATCGCGGGGTAGGTTTCCATAATCTGTTCGCTGCAGATAACCGAAATCCTTTTTCCTCTGAAAGAATCGGCAGCAAGGTCAACAACGTACCAGCCGTCCTCAACAACAGTGATTTCATAGGAATAAGTAAAGCTGTATCTTCCGCCCTTGCCGTCGTGCATAACTATCGAATCACCGCTGACCTGCTCTACCGTACCCGTGATTTTGGTTTCGCCGCTTCTCAGCGAGGTGTCAGCTCTGTTCTCAGGCTTACCGCAGGCAAAAAGCGTAATTGACAAAATAAGAATGAGTAATAATGCAATAAGCTTTTTCATAAAAATCACCACCTCTGCTATATTAGATGAAAAATATGACAGAAGTGTTGCAACTCTTTGATTAATTTTTATTTTTTCATTTAAATGAAGAATAAAGTGCAAATAAAGTTAAATAAAACCTTCTCAAGTCCTTGAAATCTTTTTTATTATATACTATAATATATCAGTATATGTAAATTGGAAAATTGTCTTTAATTTTCCTTGCTAAGAATAAAATCATCGGAGGAATAACAATGGCTGAAATGGAAAAGAGTAACAGTTTTATTTCCATGGAGCACGATGTGCTCAAGTTTTGGGAAGAAAACGACTGCTACGAAAAGCGTAAGGCGAAAAATCAGGGCAAGGAGCGTTTCCGCTTCATCGACGGACCTATTACCGCCAATAATCCTATGGGTATTCATCACGCCTGGGGCCGTACTCTTAAGGATACATTTATCAGATATAAATATATGAGAGGCTACGACTGCCGCTGTCAGAACGGCTTTGACAGTCAGGGACTCTGGGTTGAGGTCGGCGTTGAAAAAGACCTCGGCTTTGAATCAAAGAAGGATATTGAGGATTACGGCATCGACAAATTCACCAGAAAGTGCGTTGACCGTGTAAAACAGTATTCAGGTGTTATCACCGAGCAGTCAAAGAGACTCGGCCAGTGGATGCAGTGGGATAACTCCTACTACACCAACACAGACCTTAACATCACCTCAATCTGGCACTTCCTCAAGACCTGCGACAACAACGGCTGGATTCAGAGAGAATATAAGCCTATGCCCTGGTGTCCCCGTTGCGGTACCTCTCTTTCAGAGCACGAAATGACAGGCTCATACAAGACCATCACTCATAACTCTGTTTTCTTCAAGCTTCCCGTTGAAGGCACAAACAGCAAAATCATCGTATGGACAACCACACCCTGGACTCTTTCTTCAAACGTAGCTCTTGCAGTTAACCCTGAAATCGATTACGTTGAGGTTAAGGTCAAGAGCGATGAAAAGACTCTTATCCTTGCTAAGAATGCTATCAAGTATCTCGGCGACGATAAGCTTGAGGTTCTTCGCATGTTCAAGGGTGAGGAGCTCGTCGGCAAGAAGTACGACACCTGCTTCCCCGAATTAGAAGCTCAGCAGGGCTTTGAGCACAAGATCGTTGCATGGGAAGATGTTGACGCTGAAGAAGGTACAGGCGTTGTTCACATCGCTCCCGGCTGCGGTGCAGAGGATAACGAATTAGGCAAGAGACTCGGTCTTCCCGAAATTATGCCCGTTGACGATATGGGTATCTTCCTTAAGGGCTTCGGCTTCTTCACAGGCAAGAGCAGCAAGACTATCGCTGACGAGGTTTTTGAAGAGCTCAAAAAGAGAGACAAGCTTTATCTCATCAAGCCCCACGAGCACAGCTACCCCGTTTGCTGGAGATGTAAGGAAGAGCTTATCTACCGTCTTGTTCCCTCCTGGTTCATTACCACCGAGGAGCTTAAGCCCCGTCTTATCAGAAACGCAATGAGCGTTAAGTGGGAGCCGGAATCAAACGGCAAGAGAATGGTTGACTGGCTCAACAATATGGGCAACTGGAATATTTCCCGTAAGCGTTACTACGGTATGCCCCTCCCCTTCTATGTATGTGAGGATTGCGGCAATGTTCACGTTGTCGGCTCACTTGAGGAGCTTAAGGAATTAGCAGTTGATCCCGCTAAGGTTGACGCTCTTCCCGAGCTTCACAGACCTTGGATTGACGAAGTGGAAATCAAATGTCCCAAGTGCGGCAAAAACGTTAAGCGTATCACCGACGTTGGTGACGTTTGGCTCGACGCAGGTATCGTACCCTTCTCAACAACAGGCTACTTCACCGATAAAGAGGAATGGAGAAAGAACTACCCCGCAGAATGGATAGTTGGAATGCGTGAGCAGGTTCGTCTCTGGTTCTACTCAATGCTCTTTATGAGCACCGTTCTTGAGGACAAGGCTCCCTATCAGAGAGTACTCTGCCACTCAAGTGTTATTCAGGAAAACGGACAGAAATTCTCAAAGACAGGCTTTATGATCCGCTTCGACGAGGCTGCCGAAAAGATCGGCGCCGATACAGTACGTTACCTCTATGCCGGCGGCCCCGTTGCCAATGACGTACGCTTCGGCTTCAACCTCGGCGACGAGGCAAGAAGAAAGCTTCTCGGCTTCTGGAACATCTACACCTTCTTTGAAACCTACGCTAAGCTTGATAAGCCCAACTTCGACGGCTATACACCTGATAAGAACGCTATGACAGTTACAGATAAGTGGCTCATCTGCAGAACTAACGACTACATCAGAAAAGTAACCGCCCAGATGGACGATTACAAATCATACAACGCAGTTAAGGAGTTTGAGGTATTCGTTGACGATATTTCCAACTGGTATATCAGAACAAACCGCCGCCGCTTCTGGAAGACAGGCGACGAAAGCGACAAGATGATTGCTTACTGGACACTCTTTACCGCTCTTAACGCTTGCGTAAAGACAATGGCTCCCATCATCCCCTTCATGACAGAGAGCATCTGGCAGAATCTTATCCGCCGTGTAATGCCCTCCGCTGAGCTTTCGGTGCACCTTTCAGACTGGCCCACAGTTATCGAAGGCTTTGAGGATGAGTCAATCATCGCTAAGACTGCTTTTGCCCGTGACATCATCGCGGTAGCCATGAGACTTCGTAACGAGCATCAGATCAAGGTCCGTCAGCCTCTCAGCAAGCTTTATATCTGCTGCGAAGGTGACGTAAGCGAAGACATTAAGATTTTCGAAAAGAATATCCTTGACGAGCTTAATATCAAGGATATCGAATACATCAGCGATTCCTCCGTACTTGAGGACAGCTACCTCACCGTTAACTTCAAGGTTGCAGGTGCAGTACTTAAGGGTAATGTAAATAAGATGAAGCAGGCCCTTGAAGCAGCTTCAGCAGAAAAGATGGTTGAATACACCGCTAAGGTTAAGGCAGGCGAAGCGGTACTCGTTGAAGGCTTCGAGGAGGCTTATGACGGCTCAATCTTCAATGTAATGACCAAGACCAAGGAAGGCATCGTTTCCGCTGAATGTCAGCAGGGCGCTATCATCGCTCTCGACGTTGTTCTCACAGACGAGCTTATCGCAGAGGGTACTCTCCGTGATATCATCCGTCAGTGTCAGCTTATCCGTAAGGAAGCAGGCTATGAGGTTGACCAGAGAGTTGTAATGGCTATCACCTCCGATGATGCTCTCGTTAATGCCGTTCTTGAAAGTAACAAGGCTTATATGTGCGAAGAGCTTCTCGCTGATGACCTTCTTATCGGCGGCGAAATTGAAGCTGACCTCAAGAAGGAAGTTGCAATCGCTGACAAGAATGTTACTCTTGCAGTTAAAAAAGCATAAGTTGACTAAAGTAGTTCTTATTTATAAGGTATGATGTTGAGTAGTCAGTAGTCAGTAGCCAGTAGTCAGGAAATTGCTTTGCAATTGATCAGTTTTCTGAAAAAATCTACTGCAGCTGATACTGGCTACTATTCTGATTATATCAGTAAAGGATATATTATCTTTCGGTTTATATATTCCAAACGCCCGAAGGGCGCCCCTGACTACTGACTACTGACTACTGGCTACTCGTCATAAAACACTGCAAAAAAGTACAAATTCGTATACTATTATATATATGTAATTTTTACGACAATAATCGAAAGGATTTTTACTATGGCTAACGATAAAAAAATGGTCGAAGATATCACTTCCATGGAAGAGGATTTTGCTAAGTGGTATACCGACATTGTTAAAAAAGCAGAGCTTATAGAATACACAAGCGTCAAGGGTTGTATGGTTATCCGCCCCTACGGCTATGCAATATGGGAAAATATCCAGAGAATCCTCGACGGTATGTTTAAGGAAACAGGCCACGAAAACGTGTGTATGCCTATGTTCATCCCCGAGTCACTTCTTCAGAAGGAAAAGGACCATGTTGAGGGCTTTGCTCCCGAGGTTGCATGGGTAACTCACGGCGGCAGTGAAAAATTAGAAGAAAAGCTTTGCATACGCCCCACCTCAGAAACACTATTCTGTGAGCATTATGCAAACATCATCCATTCACACCGTGACCTTCCCAAGCTCTATAATCAGTGGGTAAGCGTTGTACGCTGGGAAAAGACAACACGCCCCTTCCTTCGCTCAAGAGAATTCCTCTGGCAGGAGGGTCATACAATCCACGCAACAGCCGAGGAGGCTATTGCCGAAACAGAAAAGATGCTTAACGTTTATGCAGATTTCTGCGAGAAGTATCTTGCTATCCCCGTTGTAAAGGGTAAGAAGACCGAAAGCGACAAGTTTGCAGGTGCAGTTTCAACCTATGCTATCGAGGCTCTTATGCACGACGGTAAAGCTCTTCAGGCAGGCACCTCACACTATTTCGGTGACGGCTTTGCAAAGGCCTTCGGCATTCAGTATCAGAGCAAGGAAAACAAGCTCGAATATCCCCACCAGACCTCTTGGGGTATGACAACAAGACTCATCGGTGCCATCATTATGACTCACGGCGATAACAACGGTCTTGTGCTTCCCCCCGCAGTTGCTCCCATTCAGGCGGTTATTATCCCCGTTGCTCAGCATAAGGAAGGCGTTCTCGAAAAGAGTGAGGAGGTTATGGCTCAGCTCAAGGCTGCAGGTATAAGAGTAAAGCACGACGACAGCAACAACTCTGCAGGCTGGAAGTATGCAGAATACGAAATGAAGGGGGTTCCTGTACGTATAGAGCTCGGTCCCCGCGACATTGAAAACAATCAGTGCGTTATCGTAACCCGTCACAACAGAGAAAAGACCTTTGTTTCTCTTGATAACCTTGCTGAAACAATCAAGGCAAAGCTCGTTGAGGTTAACGAGGGTATTTATCAGAAGGCTCTCGAAAACCGTGAAAAGAAGACCTATGCATGCAAAACAATCGACGAAATCAACGCCGCTTTAAACGAAAAAGGTGACGGATTTATCAAAGCAATGTGGTGCGGAGACGAAAATTGCGAAGATAAGGTTAAAGAAATGACCGGTGCAGGCTCACGCTGTATTCCTCTTGAGCAGGAAGAAATCGCAGATACTTGCGTATGCTGTGGAAAAAAAGCACAACATATGGTATATTGGGGCAAAGCTTATTAAAATCAGCGCCGAAAAATAAATGTGAATATTTTTTAACATTTGCAAAAAATCACTGATTTCAGGCAATTTCGGCACATTGCACTAAACGCACCCCTGCAATTTGATTATTTTATATAAATCCAACTAAAAACGCTCTCTTGTTGAGGGCGTTTTTTTTGTTTTTAAAGGCGTTTTTTCCTTTAAAATCGCATAAAATTTGACAACTAAGCCATAAATATATATAATAGCCCCTGTTGCCGATATGAAAAAAGTTTATCGAGTCTACATTATTGACTCAAACAAGCATCAGGATTGCCAATGCTCGTATCTGCTTGGTCAGAACGAAGTCAGACATCTGTGTAAAAAAAACTAACAAACGCAACAAAAATTCTTTCATTTTTTTTACTGTCTGACCTAGTTTATGCAAATACAAAATACGGGAGAAAGTCATTCAATCGTGCTTGTCATGACCGTCACACACAATATCTAAAATCTGAATCTGTATCAACCCGTGACGGCGTAAATTCAATCAGAGGTGATAAAAATGAAAAAGGCCTTAACAAGAGTGTTACTTGTTGTAATTGCTGTTGTTACTCTCGCCACAGTCATGCCAATCTCCGCTAATGCAAGTACCAGCAACGCAAAGAAAATCTACAACTTCCTTACCGATAAGCTTGAATTCAGCTCCGCTGCTGCTTGCGGCATTCTTGCCAATATCGAAAGAGAATCAGATTTTAACCCCAAATTAGTAATCAGAGACAGTAACGGTCTTACAAGTGGCGGTCTCTGCCAATGGAACGGCGGCAGATTCAAGAACCTTAAGAACTACTGTAAAAGCAACGGTTACGACTATCTTTCAATTGAGGGTCAGCTCAGATACCTCAATTATGAGCTGCAAAAAAGCTCATACAAGCATATTTACAAATATCTCAAAAACGTAAAAAACAACAAAGACGGTGCCTACAACGCAGCCTACTATTGGTGCTATTATTTTGAGATTCCTTCAAACCGTTCCGTAAAGGCTAAGCAGAGAGGCTCTATGGCCAAAAATGATTACTGGCCCGTTTACGGTGAAACAACCCTTAAAACCCCGAAGCTCACCCTTGTCGACGGTGCAACCAAATACGACATTGCTTCAGACATCTCACTCAAGTGGAGCTCTGCAGGCGGAGCCTGTACAGGTTATAAGGTTTTCATCAAGAAAAGAGACCCTGCTACAAAGAAATATCTTAACAAGGATATTACCACCGCAAGTGTAAAGGGCACTTCATATGATATCCCCGCCTTCAGCCTTGAAATCGGCGGATACTATGCAATACGTGTCAGAGCATATAACAAAAACACAGGTAAATATGTAAACAGTCCCTACGTTTACTGCAGAGTCGACTGTTACGAGCACGATTATACCTCGGTTATCACCAAAAAGCCTACCTTTGAAAAGACAGGCACCGAGAAGCTCACCTGTGAAAAATGCGGAAAAACAGTTAAGGAAACTCTCCCCAAGCTTACTCCTGCAGATTTCACCGACACTAAAACGTCAAAGCCTGAGGTAACGGCCGCATCTCCTACCTCTATCAGAATCAGATGGAAGCCCACCTCACACGCAACAGGTTACAGAGTTTATATAAGAGAAAACAATGCATGGAAGCTTCTTAAAAAGATTTCTGCAAATGAAGAGCTTACCTATCTTTATAAAAACCTTTCTGCCGCTACCGAATACAAATTCTGTGTAAGAGCATATATGGTATATAAAGGTAAGACTTATATGAACACTGCATCATCCACTCTTCTTACATCAACAGAAACTCTCGCTCCTTCTATCCGTGGTATAAACGACAAATACGACAAGTGCACGGTTTCATGGGATAAGGTCAAGGGTGCAGACGGATATCAGATATATTATGCAGAAGGTAAAGGCAGCTATGAGCGTGTTGCAACAGTTTCAAACAAATGCACTGAATACACTCTGAGAGGTCTTGAAGAAGGTCAGTCATACAGATTTGTTGTCAGATCATATATCAAGCTTTCTAACGGCTCATATGTTTACAGCAACTGTTCTTCAGCAAAAACTCTCATAATAGACTAAAAATCAAACGGCGAAGTGAACTTCGCCGTTTTTTGCTTTATTTAAGGCTGTAAGGCTTTTTAATCAATGTGGCAGTTGTTTTACAGAAAAGACGTCAAAAGCCTTTAAGCCCCTTTTGTCGCTGTTTTAAATAGGGACAGGTGAAAAGGCCCGTTGAGAAAGCTGAAAAACACTCTTTTCTTCGCCCCGACGGCGAACAGCAGCACTCTGTGGACAGGGCAAAACAGTGCTAAAAAGGGGCGTGACATATTTTTCTCATTGTTTACATAACAATTTCTTTACCATAGATAAGACACTGTTCTTTATCGGTAGCATAAAGAGCTGTAAAAAAACAAAATAAATTTAATTATCAAAACCGTTGTAAAAGCATAAGATAAAGCTTTACAACGGTTTTTACTGTTATGTTTTATTATATCTGACTTTTTTATCTGTCTCCCGAAAGAGCTAAAGCTGTAAATTAAGCAGATTTTATAAGAAAAATTCCTGACTACTGACTACTGGCTACTGACTACTTAAAAGGGACTGCACTTTTTTACAGCCCCTTCATCTTTTCATATCAGAAATTCTTTTTAATACTGTATATATCTATGCATCCTACAGGACAGGCTGCGTGACAGGCACCGCAACCGGAACACTTGTCATAATCAACCTTGGCACAGAAGTTTTCAACAGTAACTGCTCCTTCAGGGCAAGCCTTTACACACTTCATACATCCGATACAGCCTGCCTTACACTGCTTTCTTGTCTGAGCACCCTTGTCGTGATTCTTACAAAGAACCGCCGCCTTAACGGTATCGAGGGGGAACAGGTCAATAAGCTGACGGGGACAGGTTTTGATACATTTTTTGCAAGCACGGCATTTATCAGGATTTATTCTTGCAACGCCGTCACAAAGGAAAATTGCATCATAGGGGCAAACCTCTATACAGTCGCCGAAGCCGATACAGCCGTGAACGCAGTTTTTAGGACCGCCGAAAAGCTGTGTAGCAATTTTACAGGAGTGTACACCGCTGTATTCAAGCTTTTCCTCTACATTCTGTCTGTTACCCTGACACATAACAGCCGCTACCATAGGCGTGATGTCTCCTGCTTCAAGACCCATTACGGCAGCTATTGCCTTGGCTGCATCGTTACCGCCGGGAGTACAGAGATTACACTCTTTTGTTTCACCCTTTGAAAGAGCATCTGCGTAGCCGTCACAGCCTGTATAGCCGCAAGCTCCGCAGTTTGCACCGGGGAGACATTCGCGTACCTTTGCAGCAGTTTCGTCAACGGGAACTGCAAACACCGCCGAAGCGAAGGCAAGACCGAGACCTGCAACAAGGCCGATAACCGCAACTATTACAACAGGAATTAAAATTTCCATTATTACTCCCCTCCTTTAAGCAAAGATGTTTTCAACAACACCTGTAAAACCGAGGAATGAAACGGAAACAAGTGATGCTGCAACCAGTGTGATAGGAAGTCCCTGCATAAACTTGGGAATCTGACAGCTTTCAAGTCTTTCTCTTACGCCTGCAAACATTACCATAGCAACCATAAAGCCGAGACCTGCACCGACAGAGTTGAACATTGACTGAGCAAAGCCGTAGCCATTATCAACATTAAGGATAACAACGCCGAGAACAGCACAGTTTGTTGTAATGAGGGGAAGATAGATACCAAGCGCATTATAAAGCGAGGGAATATACTTTTTAAGAATAATTTCAACAAGCTGAACGAGAGCCGCAATAACAAGGATGAATACGATTGTCTGAAGGTAATCAAGTCCGTTTGCGACGAGGAGATACTGATTGATGGGGAAGCATACTGCCGTGGCAAGAGCCATAACGAATATAACTGCCGCACTCATACCTACTGCCGTGTTAAGCTTTTTTGAAACGCCGAGGAAGGGGCATATGCCGAGGAACTTTGCAAGAACGAAATTCTGTGTAAGAATAGCCGTAAGAAGAATTGAGAATAATTCTTTTGTCATACTGTTGCCTCCTCCTTTTTATTTTCTGAATTGTGAAGTGAGCAGTTCTGAGCCATCGGGCAGCCTTCACAGCCGCGAAGCTCTGCACGGGGCTTACCCTTGCTTTCTGCAATTTTATTGGCAACTGCCATCGTTATACCGTAAACAAAGAAGCCGCCGGGAGGAAGAATGAATATGAGCATGGGGTTCTCTGCAAGGAAGGGAACGCTGATGCCGTAAAAGGAACCTGCACCGAGAATTTCACGTGCCGCACCCATAATAAAGAGAGCCGCCGTAAAACCGATACCCATTCCGAGTCCGTCAACAGCCGACGCGAGGACGGGATTTTTATTTGCAAAAGCCTCAGCTCTGCCGAGGATGATGCAGTTAACAACAATAAGAGGAAGATAAACGCCAAGCTGCTCATCAAGAGCGGGAAGAAAGGCCTTTACAACCATCTGAACTATTGTAACGAATGAAGCGATAATAACAATATAGGCAGGAATACGTACCTTATCGGGAATAACCTTACGAAGAGCGGAAATAACAATATTTGAACAGATAAGAACAACCGAAGCCGCAAGGCCCATACCTACTGCACTTTCAACAGAGGTTGTTGTTGCAAGAGTGGGACATGTGCCGAGAACAAGACGGAGAACGGGGTTTTCCGAAACAAATCCCTTAGTCAATTCTTTACCGAGTTTTTTCTTTTCAGCCATTGTTCTCACCTCCCGTAATCTGAGTGTACGTCTCTGTAATAAGGTTTACTGCGCTTGTAACTGCCTTTGAAGTGATGGTAGCGGCAGTAATCGCCTGAATGTTCTGTCCTTCATTGGAATTTTTATCAACGGTAAGAATACCGCTTTTTCCTACGAATCTTCCCTTGAAATCATCCTTTGTGGCATTTGCGCCCAGACCCGGAGTTTCACTGTGGGAAAGAATTTCAATACCTGTAATTTTACCGTCTGTGCCAATGCCTACCATTACGGTAACAGTACCGCCGTAGCCCTTTGCACCTGCGGTGAATACATAGCCTGCTTCGTTGCCATCGGCATCAGTGCCTATACAATAGGTAACACCGTTATCAAGAGCAGTAACCTCCGAATAGGTTTCGCCTGCGCTGAGAACTGCCTTACGGCTCTGGATTTCTGTCTGAACCGCATTATCTGCGATTTTGCCTTTTGTTATCATATTCGTTCCCGCAAGAAGGGCGGTTGCAACAAGGCAGAAAACAAACAGAGCAACTGTAGGAACGAGAATTTCCTTAAAATTTATCTTTTTCATGCCTTGGCCTCCTTCTCCTTCTTTTCCTTAACAAAACCGAAGGGCTTTGAAAGAGTGAAGTTTTCGATATGAGGAACAAGAATATTCATAAGGATAATCGAGAAGGATACACCCTCGGGAAGCGAGCCGAAAATACGGATAACCGAGGTAATAAGACCGCATCCGATTGCAAATATTATCTTTCCCTTCTTGGTGATGGGCGAAGTTGCATAGTCGGTAGCCATAAAGAATGCGCCCAGCATAAGACCGCCTCCGAGAAGCTGATAAATAACAAAATTTATGTTTCCGCCGCCTGCAAAGAACATAAACACTGCAACGGTACCGATGAAGAAGAAGGGGATAATGGGAGAAATAACCTTTCTGAGAAGAAGGTAGAAGCCGCCGCAGATAAGAGCTATAGAGCACACCTCACCCATCGAGCCGCCGTGTCTGCCAAGGAACATCTCAGCAATTGTGGGAAGGCTGTCGGCAACTGATGAAAGGTCGCCGCCCTTTGCAAGAGCAAGATTAGCCATAGGTGTGGCAGCGGTAACTGCATCTGCGCTCCAGGCGTCTGCACCGGGAACAATCCACTTCGCCATAGCGGTGGGGAATGAAACCATAAGTATAATTCTTGCAGTCATTGCAGGGTTTACAAAGTTCTGACCGATACCGCCAAACATCTGCTTTACAACCACGATAGCGATAATACTGCCGATTGCAGCCATCCACAAGGGAAGTGTGGCAGGAAGGTTAAAGGCCAGGATAATACCGGTTACAACAGCTGAAAGGTCGCCCAATGTGTTTTCACGCTTCATAACCTTTCTTGAAACAAACTCACTTAAAACCGCTGTAATAACCGTTACGGCTGTAAGCACAAGGGCTCTTGAGCCGAAATAAACCGCACTCATAACAAGAGCGGGAACAAGAGCAATAATAACATCAAGCATTATGCCCGTGGTTGTTTCACTTGAACGGACATGGGGCGATGCACTTACGGTAAGCTTCTTTGCCATTATTTTCCACTCTCCTCTCTGAGAACCTGCTTTGCAAGGCGGATATACTGCACAAGAGGTCTTCCTGACGGGCAGGAATATGAGCAGGAGCCGCATTCCATACAGACATTTGTGTTTACCTTCTTAAGCTTTTCAACATCTTTACTTCTTGCAAATCTTTCGATAAGTGTAGGAGTAAGACCCATGGGGCATACATCAACACATCTTCCGCAGCGGATACAGTCTCTTTCCTTTTTGAGAAGATCCTTCCTGTCCTCAAAGGCAAGGATAGCGTTATTCTGCTTGCAGATAGGTGCTTCTGTGCCGCATATTGCAAGACCCATCATAGGACCGCCGAAAATAATCTTTCTGGGCTCTGACTTAAAGCCGCCGCAGAAATCAATAATATCCTGAATATTTGTACCGATGGGTACCCGGATGTTCTTGGGTTCCTTAATTGCACTGCCGTCAACGGTAATTGAACGTGAAACAAGAGGCTTTCCTGTTTCAAGATACCTTGCAATAAAAGCGGTGGAGGTTACGTTCATAACCACACAGCCAACATCCGAGGGAAGCTTTCCGGGGGGCACCTTTCTGCCCGTTGCGGAAAGAACCATCATCTTTTCAGCACCCTGAGGATATCTTGAACGAAGAGTCATAAGCTTGATTGCATCATCCTTGTCGTTATCACGGTCGGCAATCTCCTTCATTATTTTGAATACCCTGGGCTTGTTATCCTCAATAGCGATGATAACCTGCTTAAAGCCGAGAATATCTTTGAGAATCTCAACACCCTTGAGGATGTTTTCCGCATTCTCGATGCATTCACGGTAGTCAACGGTAATATAAGGCTCACATTCCGCGGCGTTGATAATAAGGGTATCAATATCCTTATCCTCGGGGATATTGAGCTTGACGTGTGTGGGGAAGCCGGCACCGCCGAGGCCCACAAGACCCGATTCTCTGACTGCGGCACAAAGCTCTGCCTTATTTGTTACAACGGGAGGCTTTATACCCTCATAAGGACGCATCTCTCCGTCGCTTTCGATTGTTACACCCTTGGTTATAATACCGTTTGCAAGCTTTACATCGCCGACTGCAACTACAGTACCCGATATGCTTGAGTGGATGGGGGTTGAAACAAACTTGTCACTGTCACCTATTTTCTGGCCGACAGCAACAGTGTCTCCAACCTTTACCACAGGGGTACAGGGCACACCGATGTGCTGCTGCATGGGAAGCACTACTCTCTGAGGAACAGGCATTCTTTCAACAGGCATTTCTGCGGTGTTTTTGTTGTGAGCTACTCTTACTCCGCCACGGCCGAGTCTGACCGCAGAAAGTACTCCCGGAGTTTTTTTACTCATGCTTTCATCTCCTTATCATATTTTCTCAATTTCATTGTTTTACTGATTTTATTTATTCCGGGCATAATAAACAGAAGCATACTTCCTGTTACCGCACCGGTAATAAGCGCAAATATCATCAGATACTTTCCGTATCCGAAAAGGGCGGGAGTGCCTGAAATTACACAGGCAACGGCAAGCTGGCCGAGGTTGTGCATCAGAGCGCCCGCTATTCCTATTCCTATAAATGAAAAAAGTCTGTCCTTCTTTTTTATAAGCAGAGCCGTCACAAAACAGCTCAGAAGACCTCCGCCGAGGCTCATAAGTGAGGCGGTAGTTCCTCTTGTTATAAGAGCAAAAATGCCCTTAATCAAGGTTATATAAATTCCGCCGACGAGGCCCGATGCCTCAATGACATACATCGTAACAATATTTGAAAGACCCGGCTTGGCTCCTACGGGCAGAAAGGGTATGTCGGGAATAAGCATTCCCTCAACAAAGCCCAGCACCAGAGCCAATGCGCCCATTACGCCGAAAAAGGCTACTCTCTGAGTTTTCATTCGCGCCTCCTTAATAAGCGACTATGTCGGCCTTCTCGCTTCCCTTAAGCACCACAACCACCCTTTCGGGTACACAGGCCATGGTATCACCCCTATGCGACATAAGACCCCTTCTTACGCAAAGGTCATCCTCACAGGCCGAGGAAACAAATCTAGCACCGTTTTTATCTGCATATATTTCGCATCCGCCCACAAAAAAGCTTTCGCCCTCTTCCATAAGAGAAAGGTCGCGGGTAACCTCAGGCTGACCGTCAATATAAATTTCCATACTCAGGCCTTCATCCTTATATGCAAGGGAGCAGGCAAACCACAAAAGACACACCGCAACGGTAAAAACAACAAGCAGTATATCTCCTTTGGTCAGAGCTGACCTTATTTTATTCCGAGTATTCAAAATCTATATCTCCTATTACGGTAACATTCATAGCTTCATCAACAAAAATTCCCGAAGCACCGTAGTCGAGCATAAGCTCCGTTCCCTTTTCCTTGCCGAGAATGAAACAGGCAGTGGAAAGAGCGTCACTGAGAATACCGCTGTCACAGACAACCGTAACACTTATAAGACCGCTTTGTGAAGGATAGCCTGTATTTCCGTCGAGAATGTGGTGATAACGCTTACCGTCCTTTTCAAAATATCTTTCATAATCACCCGAGGTGGACACAAAGCCCTCATCAATAGTGATAACGCCGAGAAATTCATCTTCCTGTCTGGGGTGACGCACGGCAACACGCCATTTATCCCCTGCCTTATTGTGCTGACCGTAAGCAAGGATACTGCCGCCGACGGAAACAACACCGCCCTGTACGCCGCTGCTTCTGAGATATTTCATAATGTAATCGCAGGCAAGTCCCTTTCCGACTGCACCGAGGTCAACGGAAAAGTCACCCTCCAGAGTAATCTTGCCGTCTTTTACGGTGATTTTTTCATAACCGCAGTTTTCTACGGCATTACGGATTTCATCCTCCGAGGGAATTGTTTCATCTGAAGTACCTATTCCCCACAGAGAAACCGCATCACCGACGGAAACATCAAAGACACCGCCGCTTTTTTCACTCACTTCATTACAGATTCTCAGCGCATCGGCAACGATAAGATTTTCTGAAGTACCCGTTTCATTGAGTAAGGAAAGAGCCGAATTGCTTTTTTTATATGAAATATTATCTTCAAGTGACGAAACAACAGAAATGATATCTGCAATAGCCTTACCGGGAAGCTCACCGTAAATTTTCTGAGTCATAACCGTGCCCATTGCGATTGTAATTTTTTCTGCATTGGTGTAATCTTTTTTTTGGTCACGGATGTAAAAAGCCGTTCCGAAGCCCAGAGAAAGGACGATTATAACGGCAATGATTTTAATTATCAGTCCCTTTTTCTTCAAAGACCTGCACCTCTTTATATAATATATAGGTTAATGTCTCTGTTAAAATATAAATGAGAGACATTGCTAACTTATTCATTTTATACTATAACGACAGATTTTTCAAGGGAATTAGAATAAATCTTGCAGTAATCTTTTGGATTTGATATAATGCAACTGTAAACTTTATGAAAAAGAGGTAAAGGCATATGGATTTTAATTTCTTTTCACCGATAAATGTCAGAAGCGGTAAAAACTGCGTATGTGATAATTCAGCCCTTCTCGGTCAGTTCGGCAAAAAATGTCTCATTGTTACAGGAGGAAGCAGCGCTAAAAAAAGCGGAGCTCTCGACGATGTTACTGCCGCTCTCGGAAAAGAGGGCATCACTTACTCGGTATTTAACAAGATAACCGAAAACCCCCGTCTTGACCACTGTCACGAGGCAGGAAGGCTTGCCCGTGAAGCAAAAGCCGATTTTATAATCGGTATCGGCGGTGGCTCACCCCTCGACGCTGCAAAGGCTGTTGCCGTATATGCCGCAAATCCCGATTTTAACGATAAGGATATATATTCCCAAAATCCGAGAAATAAGGCTCTGCCCATCGTCGCCGTAGGCACAACCGCAGGCACGGGAAGTGAAGTAGGCAGAGTAAGTGTTCTCACAGACCCCGTGACAGGCAGAAAAAAGAGCATCTCACCCAACGACTGTCACCCCTCTCTAACCTTTGCAGACCCGAAATACACCCACTCAATGCCTTATTCCGTAACGGTTTCAACGGCTCTTGATGCCCTTTCTCACGTGCTCGAGGGCTATATGTCCCCTAAGTGCGGCGATATGCCGACTCTTTTCGGTGAAAGGGCTGTTGCTCTCATATGGGAAGGGCTTTCCTTCCTTCACAAAGAAAAAGCAGTACCCGACGAGGCACTGCGTGAAAAATTATATTACGGCTCACTTTATGCAGGCTTGACGCTTGCCTGTTGCGGAACTGCATTCCCTCATCCCATGGGCTATATTCTCACAGAAAATTACGGTATTCCTCACGGCAAGGCCTGCACCGCTTTTATGGGCGAATTTATAGAAAGAGCCGCAAAGCACACACCCGAAAGAGCAATGAGGGCTCTTTCAATAATGGGCACTGACCTTGCAGAATTCAAAAGGATTATCGAGGAGCTTACCGACCTTCCCGAAATCATAATGACCGAGGAAGAAATCTGCAAATACTGCGAAAGATTTGACACCGCCCCTGCTAACTTCAAGTTCTCCCCCGGCGGATTTAGCAAGGAGGATGCGGTAAAAGCTCTTAAGGAAAGGTTTATGAAATAAAATGAACAATGACAGCTACAAGGGCTTTCTTATAGATTCAGCTTTACTGTTTTTGCCGCTTATTGTTTTGCACGATGTCATTATGTCCTCGGTTGAAAAAAATCTTATACGTTCCGAAGATATCATAGCGTATATTTCAGATTATTCCTTTGCATTTTTTATACCGATGGGATTTTTCCTTGCTTTTTTGACTAATTTTCTTATTAAGATGAGTCAGCTGAAAAAAAGAAAAAACAAGGTATGGAATCCGATAGAGAAAACAGACAAGAGGAAACAGAAAAAATGGAAGGTCGGATTTTCTTTAATCAGTATCTGTGTTTTTGTTGTCTGCTCCCTGATTTTGTGCGCGGGAACACTGCAAAGAACCGTAATTACCTCTGACCACAAGATAAAAAACTATAATTTCGCAGGTCAGGTCAACGGGGAATTTGAGCCCGAAAGCATCAGGTTTATGAAAATCTATCCTAAAGCGGAATATTCCAGGTTCGACGGATTTGATCATATGTACGCAGTTATTGAAATTTACATAAACGAAAATGACTGTTTTTATTTCACAAACAGTGATTTTGACAGCTTTGAACAGATTGTCCAATACAAAAACGCTGTTGAAGAAAAAGATAAAAAGGTTTATGTTACCGGTCGCGTCGAAAACGACCCCGACCCTGAATTGGA
Organism: Acutalibacteraceae bacterium; assembly: GCA_045537815.1. Classification (GTDB taxonomy): domain Bacteria; phylum Bacillota; class Clostridia; order Oscillospirales; family Acutalibacteraceae; genus UBA6857. The sequence continues at coordinate 20,801 of JAZSQD010000131.1, forward strand.
TGACCTGACAGAAGAAGAGCTTAAACATATTGAAGACTTTTACTCAAAGTATGAGAGCTTGAAATAATAAAAAGACGTTCTGACTACAACCCGTAGAAAGAACGTCTTAATTTTATCTTAGCCTCAGTGCCCGCAGGGCATCATAAAAGGGACGACACACAGGCCGTCCCCTACAATTATTCGGCTGCAAGTGAGTCAAGTGACTGCTTCTTAAGGTAAGCATTGATGAAGCCGTCGATTTCGCCGTCCATAACGGCGTTGATGTTACCCATTTCAAAGCCTGTTCTGTGGTCCTTTGCGAGAGTGTAGGGCATAAATACATAAGAACGGATCTGGCTGCCCCAGCCGATTTCCTTCTGCTCACCCTTGATATCCTCAATCTTGTCAAGATGCTCTCTTTCCTTGATTTCGATAAGCTTTGACTTGAGCATTCTCATACATACTTCTCTGTTCTGATGCTGGCTTCTTTCAACCTGACAGGAAACTACGATGCCTGTGGGCTCGTGGATAAGACGAACTGCAGAGGAGGTCTTGTTAACCTTCTGTCCGCCCGCACCCGAAGCACGGTAAACCTCCATCTTGATATCCTCTTCTCTGATTTCAACCTCAACGGTATCGTCGATTTCGGGCATAACCTCAAGTGAAGCAAAGGATGTGTGTCTTCTTCCCGATGAGTCAAAGGGAGAAACACGGACAAGGCGGTGAACACCCATTTCTCCCTTAAGATAGCCGTAAGCGTTTTCACCTTCAATAACAAGAACTGCGGATTTGAGACCTGCTTCGTCACCGTCAAGGAAGTCAACGGTAGTGAACTTGAATCCGTGTTTAGTTGACCACTGACCGTACATTC
>JAZSQD010000026.1:0-3231 GCA_045537815.1 Acutalibacteraceae bacterium
ACTACTGACTACTGGCTACTGACTACTTATTCAGCAACTGCTATAGCTTCAACCTCAACAAGTCCGCCCTTGGGAAGTGTCTTTACTGCAATACAGCTCCTTGCGGGGGTGTTGGTGATATACTTTGCATAAACTGCATTGAAGTCTGCAAAGTCTGCCATATCAGCGAGGAAGCAGGTTGTTTTTACTATTTTTTCATAATCTGTGCCTGCCTCTTTGAGAATTTCACCGAGGTTTTTAAGTGCCATTTCTGCTTGCTCGGTAACGGTTGCGCCTGCAAAATCCCCTGTTTTCGGGTCAAGACCTAACTGACCTGAGGTGAAAACCATACCGTTGACCTTCATCGCCTGACAGTAGGGGCCGATAGCGGCAGGTGCCTTTGATGTTGAAATTTTTTCGATCATAATAATTCTCCTTTATAATAAGCTTTTTATAAACTGTTCTGCAGCTCTCGGTGAACGGCTGCCTCTTGCAAGGGCAAAGGCCTCCGCCTTGACGTCAAGCTGTGATTTTTCGAGTGTTATGCCGTTTCTTTCGGCAAGCTCGTGAACAATATCAAGATAAAGCACTCTACCCGGCTTCTGGAAATAAACCGTAAGACCGAAGCGGTCTGAAAGTGAGAGAAGCTCCTGCATTGTATCGTTGCGATGCACATCATCAGTGCCCGTTCTGTCGGCAAAGCTTTCCTTCACAATATGCCTGCGGTTGCTTGTGGCATAAATCACCGCGTTACCGCTCTTTGACACCGCCGAGCCCTCAAGCACAGCCTTGAGCATAGAGAAGCAATCGTCATTTTTATTGAAGGAAAGGTCATCAATGAAAATAATGAACTTCAGCGGATTTTCCGCAATAGCTCCCATAACGTAGGAAAGGGCAAAAAGCTGATCCTTGCGAAGCTCAATGAGACGTACTCCCCTATCGTGGTAATAGTTGGCGCATGCCTTTACCGTTGAGGATTTTCCCGTACCTGCATCGCCGCAGAGAAGGACATTCTGAGCGGGTCTGCCCTCGGTGAGAGCCCTCGTGTTTTCGAGCACCTGCTTCCGCTCGGCTTCGTATCCTACGAAAGAATCGATACTTATAGCATCCGCAACCTCGACGGGTACTATTTTATTATTCTCCACACGGAACATTGAGTGGGAAGCAAAAATGCCGTAGCCGAGAGTGGATACATTCTTTATTCTTTCCTCATAGAAGTCTTCAAAATCGGTGTATTCGTTATCGAATAAGGGAAGATAGCCCTCATAGTTCCATTCCTTGCGGAAGAAGTCAGGAGTAAGGCGTGAAAGCTCGGATAAAAGCTTCAGCTCCTCTCTGAGATTCACCTTCAGAGACTCAGACACCTTTTTCTTTGCCGCAACTGCCCTGATATAGGGATTTTCATCCTCAATAAGTATGCTTTTGAGTGCCTCACTTAAGCTGCCGCCACTTTTTGCAAGTAAGCTTACAAGCTCACCGTAAAGGCTCAGTCTCTCATCGGCGCTCTCTGCCTTTAAAAGAGAGAAAAGTACCGAAGGAACTTCCCTTTTGAGTATATTTCTCAGCACCGCAAGGGTGGAAAGTCTGTTTTTAAGCTCTGTGACTGTCATACCGTCACCGCCTTTCAGTTTAAAACTCGTTGATTATTGCGCCCTTATCGGCTGAGGAAACAATGCTTGAATATCTTTTAAGATAGCCCTTGATATCGGTCTTGACCTTAATGGGCATTTCTGCTTTTCTCTTTTCAATTTCCTCATCGGATACCTTAAGCTCAATTTTATATTCGGGGATGTTGATTGAAATAATATCCCCCGTTTTAACGTATGCGATAAGTCCGCCGCGTACTGCCTCGGGAGAAACGTGACCGATTGCCGCACCTCTTGTTGCTCCTGAGAAGCGTCCGTCGGTGATAAGAGCAACGTCCTTGTCAAGTCCCATACCTGCGATAGCGGAGGTGGGTGAAAGCATTTCTCTCATACCGGGTCCGCCTGCAGGACCTTCATATCGGATAACAACAACGTCACCCTTTACGATTTCACCGCCGTAAATAGCGGCTATTGCTTCTTCCTCACTGTCATATACCTTTGCAGGACCTTCATGCACGAGCATTTCGGGAGCAACTGCACTTCTCTTTACAACACAGCCGTCCTTTGCAAGATTGCCCTTGAGCACGGCAATACCGCCCGTCTTTGAGAAGGGATTTTCTGTTGTTCTGATAACGGTTTCGTCTCTGTTAAAGGCATTTTCTATATTCTCGCCCATTGTTTTACCGGTGCAGGTCATAACGGAGGTATCGAGAAGTCCGAGCTTTGTAAGCTCCTTAAGTACGGCATAAACACCGCCCGCTTCGTTAAGGTCTTCCATATAAGTAGGACCTGCGGGAGCAAGATGACAGAGGTTGGGAGTTTTTTCGCTGACCTCATTTGCCATATCAAGATTGAATTCCACTCCGAGCTCATTTGCAATCGCAGGGAGATGAAGCATACTGTTAGTACTGCAGCCCAGAGCCATATCAGCAGTAAGAGCGTTTCTGATAGCCGCAGGAGTCATAATGTCTCTCGGACGGATATTATTCTTAACAAGCTCCATAATCTGCATACCTGCGTGCTTTGCAAGCTCAATTCTCTTTGAATATACGGCAGGAATTGTGCCGTTACCCTGAAGGCCCATACCGAGCACCTCGGTAAGGCAGTTCATTGAGTTAGCGGTGTACATACCCGAGCAGGAGCCGCAGGTGGGGCAGGTGTTTTCCTCCCACTTTGTAAGCTCGGCAGTGTCGATTTTGCCTGCCTTGTAAGCGCCTACAGCCTCAAACATACTTGAAAGACTTGTCTTTTTGCCGTGCATTCTGCCTGCAAGCATAGGTCCGCCGGAAACAAAAATCGTGGGGATATTAAGTCTTGCCGCAGCCATAAGAAGACCGGGCACATTCTTGTCGCAGTTGGGTATCATAACAAGTCCGTCAAAGCCGTGAGCCATAACCATAGCCTCGGTTGAGTCTGCAATAAGGTCTCTTGTTACAAGGGAGTACTTCATACCCACGTGACCCATGGCAATACCGTCGCATACGGTTATCGCAGGAAACATTATGGGAGTACCGCCTGCCATTGCAACGCCTAATTTTACGGCGTCGGCAATTTTGTCAAGGTTTATGTGACCGGGTACGATTTCGTTGTGCGATGAAACGATACCGATAAGCGGTCTTTTCTGCTCCTCATCGGTGAGACCGAGAGCGTGATAAAGACTGCGGTG